>NZ_JAAGLN010000121.1 GCF_010548145.1 Streptomyces sp. SID10853 | reverse complement strand
GGGAGCCACGGCCTGCGGCGTCCCCGGCGCCCGGCCCCCGCAGGCCCTTCCGCGCCCTCGGCACCCGCGGTATGCGCCGCACCGAATGCGCAGGTCGCAGCAGGTCTGCCAAGTCGGCGCCGCCGCATCCGGGACGCCGCCGGGGCTGTCGGTCGTCCACCGCCGAAGGACCGCCGACAGTCCCGGCGGGCGGGCCGCCGTCCGAAGGGTTCGCACATCCTTATCTCCATCGAACAGTGCGGACCCCTTGCGGTGCGGCACAATGAGCCTGCCCACAGGCCACAGGAGCGATGGATCGGCATGATGACGACGACAGTGGTTGACGACGACGTGTCCGCGCAGCAGGACGGGAAGACCGGCGCGAGCCGTGCCTTCGGCTGGCTTCTGGTGATCACCGGAGCGGCCGGGCTGGTCGCGGCGTGGTTCATCACGCTCGACGAGTTCAAGCTCCTGAAGGACCCGAACTTCACCCCGGGCTGCAGCCTCAACCCGGTGGTGTCCTGCGGCAACGTGATGAAGAGCGCGCAGGCATCGGTCTTCGGCTTCCCCAATCCGATGCTCGGACTGGCCACTTACGCGGTCGTGATCGGCGTCGGGATGAGCCTGATCGCGGGCGGGCGCCACAGCCGCTGGTACTGGCTGACGTTCAACGCCGGCTGCCTCTTCGGCGTCGGCTTCGTCACCTGGCTCCAGTACCAGTCCCTGTACAACATCAACTCGCTCTGCCTCTGGTGCTGCCTGGCCTGGGTGGGCACGATCACCCTCTTCTGGTACGTCACCTCGCACAACATCCGGCACGGCCTGCTGCCCGCCCCGGGCTGGCTGCGGAGCTTCTTCGGTGAGTTCACCTGGGTGCTGCCCGTCGTGCACATCGGAATCATCGGCATGCTGATCCTCACCCGCTGGTGGGACTTCTGGACCGGCGCGCACTGATTCATCCCGCCGGGGCAGTTCGTGGACGGGCCGGCAGAGGCCCGCTCGCGAGCTGCCCCGGCGGCGTTGTCAGTGGGGTGACATAGGGTTTTGTACGTGGAACCCGATCTGTTCACCGCCGCGGCCGAAGACCGCCAGGAGAAGGACCCGTCCAGCAGCCCGCTCGCTGTACGGATGCGCCCGCGCACCCTGGACGAGGTGGTGGGCCAGCAGCATCTGCTCAAGCAGGGCTCACCGCTGCGCCGGCTCGTCGGCGAGTCCGGCGGCGGGCCTGCCGGGCCCTCGTCCGTGCTGCTCTGGGGTCCGCCCGGCATCGGCAAGACGACGCTCGCCTATGTCGTGAGCCAGGCCACCCGCAAGCGGTTCGTCGAGCTCTCCGCCATCACGGCGGGCGTCAAGGAAGTGCGCGCCGTCATCGACGGCGCGCGCAGGGCGTCGGGGGGATACGGCAAGGAGACCGTCCTCTTCCTCGACGAGATCCACCGCTTCAGCAAGGCCCAGCAGGACTCCCTGCTCCCCGCCGTGGAGAACCGCTGGGTCACGCTCGTCGCCGCGACCACCGAGAATCCGTATTTCTCGATCATCTCGCCGCTGCTCTCCCGGTCCCTGCTGCTCACGCTCGAATCGCTCACCGACGACGACCTGCGGTCGCTGCTGCACCGGGCGCTCACCGAGGAGCGCGGGCTCGGTGGCGCCGTCACGCTGGCGCCCGATGCCGAGGCGCATCTGCTGCGGATCGCCGGCGGTGACGCGCGCCGCGCTCTGACCGCGCTCGAAGCGGCGGCCGGCGCGGCCATGGCCAAGTCCGAACCGCAGATCACACTCGGAACGCTGGAGGAGACGGTCGACCGCGCGGCGGTGGCCTACGACCGCGACGGCGACCAGCACTACGACGTGGCGAGCGCCCTGATCAAGTCGATCCGCGGCTCCGACGTGGACGCGGCTCTGCACTATCTGGCCCGCATGATCGAAGCGGGGGAGGACCCGAGGTTCATCGCCAGACGGCTGATGATCTCGGCCAGTGAGGACATCGGCCTCGCCGACCCCACAGCGCTGCCGACAGCGGTCGCCGCCGCCCAGGCGGTCGCGCTGATCGGTTTCCCGGAGGCCGCGCTCACCCTCAGCCACGCCACGATCGCGCTGGCGCTGGCCCCGAAGTCGAACGCCGCGACGACCGCGATCTCCGCCGCCCGTGCCGATGTGCGCGCGGGCCTCGTCGGGCCGGTCCCGGCGCATCTGCGCGACGGCCACTACAAGGGCGCGGCCAAGCTCGGCCACGCCCAGGGCTATGTGTATCCGCACGATGTCCCGGGCGCCATCGCCGCCCAGCAGTACGCCCCGGACTCCGTGCGGGGCAAGCGGTACTACGAGCCCACCCGGTACGGCGCCGAGGCGCGTTACGCGGATGTGGTCGAGAAGGTGCGGGAGCGGCTGTCGGGCGAGGGCGCGGACGGGCGCCAGTGACGGACGGCGCGGACGGGCGCCAGTGACGGACGGCGCGGAGGGGCGTCAGTGACGGACGGCGGGGGGCGCGCACCCGGCGCCGTCCGGCCCCTGTCCGACGGCGTGTCCCGTGGCTCACGGCGCCGGCGGTCTCACCCGGCCGCCGCGTCGAAGAGCGCGTGCATGGCCCGGTGCAGTCCGGTCACCTCACTCACCGGCTCGGAGAAGTCGAAGCGCGCGTCGAAGCAGCGCGTCCCGGTGAACCGCACCCGGAGCCCGAACCGGTCCAGCGCCAGCGGCACCGCCGCCGTTCCGTCCGGGACCCGGTCGCCGAGCAGCCCGGACAGCCCGCTCACCTGGTCGCCGTGGGCGGAGTGCAGATGCTGGAGCAGCTCGGCCTCATGGCCGACCAGCGGATCGGCCACCGCTTCGGCGAACTCCTCGGGGTCCGCGCTCCCGCACCCCCAGAGGTCGTCCACGTACACCTCCCCGACCTCGAGCCGCAGCATCATGTGGCCCGGGGCCGCCATGCCGGGTACGGAGGTGAGCCAGCCGGAGACCCGGGCCCGCCCCCGGATGCGGTGGGGCACCGAGACCGGGGCGACGTCCGTGATCTCCAGCACCGCGGCCAGTTCGTCGTCCTGGGCGTGGGTCGCCGCCCGGACGGCCGGTGACGCGGCGGGGAAGACCAGGTACAGCTCCCCGTCGGGTCCTGTGCTGCGGGCGAGCGGGACCAGCTGGTCGGTGAGGGCCGCTTCGACCCCGGTCACCAGCAGTACCGCGGAGCAGGTACTCTGTACGAGAGTTCGTGTGCGCTCGGCTGCTGACGGCATCCGGGCGGTTTCAAGTCCGCTGGGACGCGGCTGACCACGATCTGATCGGACCTCCGTCGCGTCGACGCCCAGAGCGTCGGCCTTCTTTGTGCTGTCCGTGATGTGACTGGTGTTCCCCGGACGAGACATACGATCTCCTTGAGTAAGGTGAGCCTAACCTAACCCAACCATGGAGGTTTGGAGAACGTGCCTAACCAGTCGCGTCCCAAGGTCAAGAAGTCACGCGCGCTCGGTATCGCGCTGACGCCGAAGGCTGTCAAGTACTTCGAGGCCCGTCCGTACCCGCCGGGCGAGCACGGCCGTGGCCGCAAGCAGAACTCGGACTACAAGGTCCGTCTGCTCGAGAAGCAGCGTCTGCGCGCCCAGTACGACATCAGCGAGCGCCAGATGGCCCGCGCCTACGACCGCGCCAAGAAGGCCGAGGGCAAGACGGGCGAGGCGCTCGTCGTCGAGCTCGAGCGCCGTCTCGACGCCCTGGTCCTGCGTTCGGGCATCGCCCGGACCATCTACCAGGCCCGCCAGATGGTCGTCCACGGCCACATCCAGGTCAACGGTGGCAAGGTCGACAAGCCGTCGTTCCGCGTCCGTCCCGACGACGTCGTGATGGTCCGCGAGCGCAGCCGCGAGAAGGTCCCCTTCCAGGTCGCCCGTGAGGGTGGCTACGACACCGAGGGCGAGACCCCGCGCTACCTCCAGGTGAACCTGAAGGCCCTGGCCTTCCGCCTGGACCGCGACCCGAACCGCAAGGAAATCCCGGTCATCTGCGACGAGCAGCTGGTCGTCGAGTACTACGCCCGCTGATCCGGACGTACCTCGCGCTTCACCGCTTCGGCCCGTCGTTCCCTCGCTCCTCGCGGAGCAGGGGGCGGCGGGTCTTCGCGTGCCGCGGGGCCGTGCAGCGCACGCTCCACGGCGGCATCCCGGCCCAGCCGCGCCCCCCGCGCCAGGAAGCTCTCGTAGACCTCGCGCCCCAGCTTCCGGCGGGCCCCCTCCTCGCACCGCTGATGCGGCGTGCTGTAGTACGCCGAGCCGAAGAGCGGCAGCCCCACCGACGCCCAGAGCCGCCCGGCCGCCCCCTGCAGCAGCGCGGCCTCCGTGGCCTCGCCGCGCTCCAGGGTGAGCAGCGCCATCAGCTCCAGCGCGAGCACGGTGCCCAGCTGGTCGTGGAAGGCGTGGCTGGTGGTCAGGCAGTCGGACAGCAGCTCACGGGCGCGCGTCGGCCTGCCGTCCGACCAGGCTTCGAAGGCCAGTACATAGAGCGCGTACGCCCGCGCCCAGAGCTCGCCGTGGTCCTCGCAGACCGCCACGACGTCGTCGCAGATGGCGGCCGCCTCCGCGAGCCGCCCCCGGAAGCACACCGCCATCGCCAGCTCGACCTGCCCCATCAGGACGTTGCTGTTGAGCTCACCCAGGTCCCGGTACTGCCCGACCGCCTCGCGCAGCAGTTCCTCCGCGCGCGGCATGTCATCGGTGACCAGCGCCAGACAGCCGGTCCTGTGCAGGGCGTACGCGGCCGCCAGCGCGTCACCGGTGTGCTGGGCCGCCTCGTGGCACTCCTGGAGGGCGGCCACCGCGGCCACCGAGTCCCCCTGCAGCACCGCCACATATCCCAGCACCCAGAGCGCCTTGAGCCGCGCGCCGTCGTGCCCGCCCTCCGCCCGCAGCACATGGTCCAGCCAGTGCCGCCCTTCGGCGAGGCGCCCGCAGCCCACCCAGTAGAACCACAGCGTCCCCGCCAGGTACTGGGCCAGATGGACGTCCTCGCGGTGCTCCAGGGAGAACTCCAACGCGCCCCGCAGGTTGGGCAGTTCACCGTCCAGCCGGGCCGCGATCCCGGCCTGCCTGGGGCTGAACCAGTCCAGCTCGCACCAGGTGGCCAGTCCGAGGAACCAGTCGCGGTGGCGCCGTCCGAGCCGCTCGGTGTCCTCGGTGGCGGTCAGCCACCGCGCCCCGTAGTCCCGGATCGTGTCGAGCATCCGGTAGCGGACGCCCGCCGGAGTGTCCTCCCGTACCAGCAAGGACTGTGCGAGCAGTTCCTCCAGCACCTCCAGGACGCTGTCGGAGGGCAGCTCGGGGCCGCCGCAGATGTACTCGGCCGCCTCCAGGTCGAACTGCCCGGGGAACACCGAGAGCCGGGCCCAGAGCAACCGCTGTTCCGGAGTGCACAGTTCGTGGCTCCAGCCGATCGCCGTGCGGAGCGTCCGGTGGCGCGGTGGCACGCCCCTGCCGCCCCCGGTCAGCAGCCGGAACCGGTCGTCGAGCCGGGCCAGCAGCTGCTCGACCGACAGGGCCCGCATCCGTCCCGCCGCCAGCTCCAGTGCGAGCGGGATCCCGTCCAGTCGCCGGCACACCTCCGCCACCCGGGCCCCGTCCTCCTGGGCGAACCGCATTCCGGGCCGGACCGCTGAGACCCGGTCGGTGAAGAGCCGTACGGCGTCACGGTCCCGCATCGGCGCCAGCGGGAGGGTCAGCTCGCCCTCGATCTCCAGGGGCCGCCTGCCGACCGCGATCACCCGCAGCCCCGGGGCGCCGCGCAGCAGATCGAGGAGCAGTTCGGCACACGCGTCGACCAGGAATTCGAAGCCGTCCACCACGAACAGCAGCTCACGCCCGGCGAGATGGCGGGTCAGCACCTCGCGCGGCGGCCTGCTCGTGTGGTCGGTGAGCCCCAGGGCCTCGACCAGGGTGTGCTCGATCAGCTCCGGGTCGCGCAGGGCGGACAGCTCGGCCAGCCGCACGCCGTCGCAGAACCGTTCCTGCAGGGTTCCGGCCACATGCGTCGCCAGCCGTGTCTTACCCACACCGCCGACTCCGACCACCGTGACCAGCCGGGACGAGCCGATCAGTCTGCCCAGCTCGGCGGCCTCGGTTCTGCGCCCCACGAACCGGTTGAGCTCCGCGGGAAAGCTGCCGGGGGCGGTCCGATGGCCGGTCGAGTCGCGTCGCATAGAACACGGAGAGTACGTGGAGGTGCGCACTACGTACAATCCGCTGCCGGAATCCCCGGCGCGCACAGCGGATATCCGGTACAGGGGCGCAGTCCCGGCGCGATAGGCTCGGAAACCACAATCGACGTGACCAATGACGTGACTTCCGACGACCCAGAGAGCGGTGCAACGTGTCCGGTGGAGAGGTGGCCGGCATCCTGGTGGCCGTCTTCTGGGCGATCCTGGTCTCCTTCCTCGCCGTGGTGCTGGTGAGGCTGGCCCAGACGCTCAGGACGACCACCAAGCTGGTGGCGGACGTGACGGACCAGGCCGTGCCGCTGCTCGCCGACGCCTCCACGGCCGTCAGGTCGGCACAGACCCAGCTGGAGCGGGTCGACGCCATCGCGACCGACGTCCAGGAGGTCACCTCCAATGCGTCGGCGCTCTCCACGACCGTCGCATCGACCTTCGGCGGACCGCTGGTGAAGGTCGCGGCCTTCGGCTACGGCGTCCGCCGGGCGCTCGGCCGCAAGGCCGAAGGGGAGCCGGAGCGGGCCGGCCGCCCGGTGATCGTCGGCCGCACGGTGCCGGCCGCACGGCGTAGGAAGCGGAAGGGCTGACGCTGCAATGTTCCGCCGTACGTTCTGGTTCGCCACCGGCGCCGCAGCCGGTGTGTGGGCCACCACCAAGGTCAACCGCAAGATCAAGCAGCTGAGCCCCGAGAGCCTCGCGGCGCAGGCGGCGAACAAGGCCGTCGACGCGGGCCACCGGCTGAAGGACTTCGCCGTCGACGTGCGGGCCGGCATGGTCCAGCGCGAGGCGGAGCTGGGGGAGGCGCTCGGTATCGACGCGCAGCCCGCACCGGCCGAACTACCCGCGCGGCGGCGTCTCGCCGCCATCGAACACATCACGCATTCGCACAACCGGAATGAGGACCACTGATGGAGTCGGCTGAAATTCGCCGCCGCTGGCTGAGCTTCTTCGAGGAGCGCGGGCACACCGTCGTCCCTTCGGCGTCGCTCATCGCGGACGACCCGACTCTGCTGCTCGTGCCCGCGGGCATGGTCCCGTTCAAGCCGTACTTCCTCGGCGAGGCCAAGCCGCCCGCCCCGCGCGCCACCAGCGTGCAGAAGTGCGTGCGCACCCCGGACATCGAAGAGGTCGGCAAGACCACCCGGCACGGCACGTTCTTCCAGATGTGCGGGAACTTCTCGTTCGGCGACTACTTCAAGGAAGGCGCCATCGCGTACGCCTGGGAGCTGCTCACCAGCTCCGTGGCTGACGGTGGCTACGGTCTTGAGCCGGAGAAGCTCTGGATCACGGTCTACCTGGACGACGACGAGGCCGAGCAGATCTGGCGCGAGAAGATCGGCGTGCCGGCCGAGCGCATCCAGCGGCTGGGCAAGAAGGACAACTTCTGGTCCATGGGCGTCCCCGGCCCCTGCGGACCGTGCTCCGAGATCAACTACGACCGCGGCCCGGAGTTCGGCGTCGAAGGCGGCCCCGCCGTCAACGACGAGCGGTACGTGGAGATCTGGAACCTGGTCTTCATGCAGTACGAGCGCGGCGCCGGAGACGGGAAGGAGGACTTCCCGATCCTCGGCGACCTGCCGTCCAGGAACATCGACACCGGCCTCGGCCTGGAACGTCTGGCGATGATCCTCCAGGACGTGCCGAACCTGTACGAGATCGACACCTCACAGGTCGTCATCGACAAGGCCACCGACCTGACCGGCGTCAGGTACGGCCAGGCCGTGGGCTCCGACGTCTCGCTGCGGGTCGTCACCGACCACATGCGTACGTCCGTGATGCTCATCGGCGACGGTGTGACCCCGGGCAACGAGGGCCGCGGCTATGTCCTGCGCCGCATCATGCGCCGGGCCATCCGCAACATGCGGCTCCTGGGCGCCACAGGACCGGTCGTCGCCGACCTGGTCGACGTGGTGATCAACACCATGGGCCGCCAGTACCCGGAGCTCATCACCGACCGCAAGCGCATCGAGACCGTCGCCCTCGCCGAGGAGGCCGCCTTCGTCAAGACGCTGAAGGCCGGCACCAACATCCTCGACACCGCCGTCAGCGAGACCAAGGCCGCCGGCGGCCGGGTACTCGCCGGTGACAAGGCGTTCCTGCTCCATGACACCTGGGGCTTCCCGATCGACCTCACCCTGGAGATGGCCGCCGAGCAGGGCGTCTCGGTGGACGAGGACGGCTTCCGGCGGCTGATGCAGGAACAGCGCGAGCGTGCCAAGGCCGACGCCAGGTCCAAGAAGACCGGCCACGCCGACCTCTCCGCCTACCGCGCCGTCGCCGACAGCTCGGGCGCCACCGAGTTCACCGGATACACCTCCACCGAGGGCGAGTCGACCATCGTCGGACTGCTCGTCGACGGGGTGCCGTCGCCCGCCGCCACCGAGGGCGACGAGGTCGAGATCGTCCTCGACCGGACCCCGTTCTACGCCGAGGGCGGCGGCCAGCTCGCCGACACCGGCCGGATCAGGCTCGACTCGGGTGCCGTCGTGGAGGTACGCGACGTACAGCAGCCGGTCCCCGGGGTCTCCGTGCACAAGGGCTCGGTCCAGGTGGGCGAGGTGACGGTCGGCGCCGCCGCCTACGCCGCCATCGACCAGCGCCGCCGCCGGGCCATCGCCCGCGCCCACAGCGCCACCCACCTCACCCACCAGGCGCTGCGCGACGCTCTCGGCCCGACGGCCGCGCAGGCCGGCTCGGAGAACTCGCCGGGCCGCTTCCGCTTCGACTTCGGTTCGCCCAACGCCGTCCCCGGCACGGTCCTCACGGACGTCGAGCAGAAGATCAACGACGTCCTCTCGCACGAACTCGACGTCCACGCCGAGGTCATGTCCATCGACGAGGCCAAGAAGCAGGGCGCCATCGCCGAGTTCGGCGAGAAGTACGGCGAGCGGGTCCGGGTCGTCACCATCGGCGACTTCTCCAAGGAGCTGTGCGGCGGTACGCACGTCCACAACACCGCCCAGCTGGGCCTGGTGAAGCTGCTCGGTGAGTCCTCGATCGGCTCCGGAGTACGCAGGATCGAGGCTCTGGTCGGCGTCGACGCGTACAACTTCCTGGCCAGGGAGCACACCGTCGTCGCCCAGCTCCAGGAGCTGGTCAAGGGCCGTTCCGAGGAGCTGCCCGAGAAGATCTCGGGGATGCTCTCGAAGCTCAGGGACGCCGAGAAGGAGATCGAGAAGTTCCGCGCGGAGAAGGTCCTCCAGGCCGCCGCCGGTCTCGCCGCCGGGGCCAAGGACGTACGCGGTGTCGCCGTGGTGACCGGCCAGGTCCCCGACGGCACGGGCGCCGACGACCTGCGCAGGCTCGTGCTCGACGTCCGGGGCCGCATCCAGGGCGACCGCCCCGCGGTGGTGGCCCTCTTCACCACGGCCAACGGCCGCCCGCTGACGGTCATCGCCACCAACGAGGCCGCCCGCGGCCGCGGTCTCAAGGCGGGCGAGCTGGTCAGGGCCGCCGCCAAGACCCTCGGCGGCGGCGGTGGCGGCAAGCCGGACGTCGCCCAGGGCGGCGGACAGAACCCGGACGCCATCGGTGACGCCGTGGCCGCCGTCGAGCGCCTGGTCGGAGAGACCGCCTGATGCGACGTGGCCGTCGGCTCGCGATCGATGTCGGGGACGCCCGGATCGGGGTCGCCTCGTGCGACCCCGACGGGGTCCTCGCCACGCCGGTGGAGACCGTGCCGGGACGTGACGTCCCGGCCGCCCACCGGCGGCTGAGGCAATTGGTCGCCGAGTACGAACCCATTGAGGTCCTGGTCGGCCTGCCCCGTTCCCTGAATGGGGGAGAGGGCCCTGCGGCCGTCAAAGTGCGCGGATTCACCCAGGAACTCGCTCGTGGCATTGCACCCATTCCCGTGCGATTGATCGACGAGCGGATGACCACAGTAACGGCCAGTCAGAGTTTGCGGGCCTCAGGCGTAAAGTCCCGAAAGGGTCGTTCTGTCATCGACCAGGCGGCGGCTGTCGTCATCCTGCAGAATGCACTGGAGTCCGAACGGGCGTCAGGCGTTGCTCCAGGTGAGGGCGTCGAAGTGGTTGTCTGATCGCGATGCGGTAGCGTTCCGCGCGATGCGGCGGTTTCGAACAGCTGCCGCACAGCACTAGAGGCGGACCGTCCGGAGGCCCCTCGCGGCTCTAGGGGACCGATGACTGAGTATGGCCGGGGCGCAGGCTCCGAACCGTGGCATCCCGAGGATCCGTTGTACGGGGACCAGGGATGGGGAGGTCAGCAGGACGCCTCCGGCCAGACGCCGTACGACGGCCAGGCGCAGCAGTACGCCGGTGCGCCCCAGTACGACCAGTACGGCAACCCGGTGTACAGCACGCCGCAGGACCCGTACCAGCAGCAGTACCCGCAGCAGCAGGGCCAGTACCCGCAGCAGACCGGCGTGGACCCGAACCAGTACGGCGCTCAGCAGGACCAGTACGGCCAGGCGCAGTACGGCCAGGACCAGTACGGCCGGAACCAGCCGCCGTACCCGCAGGACCAGAACCAGCAGCCGTACGGGCAGAATCCGAACGCCCAGCAGTACCAGCAGCAGTACGCGCAGAGCCCGTACCAGCAGCCCCCGTATCCGCAGGATCCGTACCCGCAGCAGAACGGCGGCTGGGAGGGCGCGGCGCAGCAGACCGGTGTGGCGTACGGGGCCGAGCCGCATACGCCGTACGCCGGGCAGCCGGTGCACCACAACGGCGAGAACCCCGACTTCTACCGGACGCCCGACGCCTATCCGCCGCCACAGCCCCCCGGCCGCCGGGACGAATGGCAGCAGGAGCCGCCGGCCGAGGCGGAGCCCGAGCCCCCGCACGAACCGGAGACGCATCCTTTCTTCACCGGCGGTGACGGCCCTCTCGACGGTGGCGATGACGACGACTACGACGACGACCCCGCCGAGACACGTGACGGTACCCGCGACCGCCGGGGCAAGACCGGAAAGCCCAAGCGCCGCAAGGGCTGTGCCTGCTTCGCGGTCTCGCTGGTCCTGGTCGGCGGCCTGGGCGGCCTCGGCTATGCGGGCTACGAGTTCTACCAGTCCCGTTACGCCCCGCCCCCGGACTACACCGGCGTCGGCAGCTCGCCGGTCCAGGTCGAGGTTCCGACGGGCACGGGCCTCGGCGGGATCGGCCGGCTGCTGAAGGAGAAGGGCGTCGTCAAGAGCGTCCAGGCGTTCGTCACCGCGGCCGGGAAGAACCCGAAGGGGAAGTCGCTCCAGGCCGGCGTGTACAGCCTCAACCAGCGGATGTCGGCGGCGAACGCGGTCACCGCGATGGTCGACCCGAACAGTCTGAACCAGCTCATCATCCCGCCCGGCTGGCGGAACGCCACGGTGTACGCGGCCATCGACAAGCGGCTCGAACTGAAGGCCGGGACCACAGCGGGCGTCGCCAAGTCGCAGGCCGGGAAGCTGGGTCTGCCCGGCTGGGCCAAGGGGCACAAGGACCTGAAGGACCCGCTGGAGGGCTTTTTGGCCCCGGCGAGTTACCCCGTCGCCACGGGCATGAAGCCGGAGGACCTGCTCAAGAAGATGGTGGGTCAGGCGGACAAGGAGTACGGCGACAAGAACCTCGCAGCCGCGGCGACACGGCTGGGGCTCAAGGATCCGTTCCAGGTCGTCACGGTGGCGAGCCTCGTCCAGGCCGAGGGCAAGACCCAGGACGACTTCCGCCGAATGGCGGAGGTCATCTATAACCGGCTCAAGCCCGAGAATACGCAGACCAATCAGCTGCTCCAGTTCGACTCGACCTACAATTATCTGAAGCGGCAGAGCAAGATCAATATTGGTGAAGCGGAAATCCACAAAAACATGGATCCGTACAACACCTATACGCAGAAGGGCCTTCCGCCCGGGCCTATCGGAAGTCCGGGCCCCCAGGCACTCGCTGCGGCCCTGAACCCGACGAAGGACGGCTATCTCTACTTCGTGTCGGTCGACGGGCACCAGACCGGATTCACCAAGACGTATGCGGAGTTCATGAAATTGAAGCAGCAGTTCAATGACAACCAGAACGGTGGCTGAGGCCCGCAGGGCGGCCGTTCTGGGCTCGCCCATCGCGCACTCGCTCTCCCCTGTCCTGCACCGAGCCGCGTACCGGGAACTCGGTCTCGGCACCTGGTCCTACGACCGGTTCGAGGTGGACGAGGCGGCCCTGCCCGCGTTCGTCGAGGGACTCGACGCGTCCTGGGCCGGGCTCTCGCTCACCATGCCGCTCAAACGGGCCGTCATCCCGCTGCTCGACGAGGTGACCGCGACGGCTGCGTCGGTGGAGGCGGTCAACACTGTGGTGTTCACCGCCGACGGGCGCCGGGTGGGCGACAACACCGACATCCCGGGAATGATCGCGGCGATGCGCGAGCGTGGGGTCGAGAAGGTGGAGTCGGCCGCCGTCCTCGGCGCGGGGGCCACCGCCTCGTCCGCGCTGGCGGCGCTCTCCCTCATCTGTACGGGCCCGGTCACCGCCTATGTACGCAGTGCGGCCCGTGCCCAGGAGATGCGGGGCTGGGGCGAACGGCTGGGCGTCGACGTCCGCACGGCCGACTGGGCGGAGGCCGCCGGGGCGTTCGAAGCGCCGCTGGTCGTCGCGACCACGCCGGCCGGTACCACCGACGCGCTCGCCGCCGCCGTTCCCGGTGCGCCCGGCACCCTCTTCGACGTGCTGTACGAGCCGTGGCCGACCCCGCTCGCCACCGCCTGGGGGGCGCACGGCGGGGCCGTCGTGGGCGGCCTCGATCTGCTGGTGCATCAGGCGGTGCTCCAGGTCGAGCAGATGACCGGCCGTACGCCCGCGCCGCTCGCCGCCATGCGGGAAGCCGGGGAGCGGGCGCTCGCCTCGCGGTGAGGCCCGGGTGAGGCCCGGGTGAGGCGGCTCAGGGGTGGGCGGTTCAGGCGCGGCGCCGGAGGCCGATGTCGGTGCCCGCCGCGTACTCCTGGGTCCAGCTGCGGCCGGTCTCCGACCGCCAGGTGACCTGGACGGTCTCGCCCAGGACCCTGACACGCTCCACCGTCATGGACCGGTCGCTGTCCCGGACGTCACCGCGGCGCAGGTCCCGCGCGGCGACGCTGACGCGTTCCACCGGCTGTGCGCGCTCCGCCTCATCGGCCGCGCGCAGCAGGGCGGCGGCCAGCTCCCTTGCCCGCGCGGGGGAACACACCAGTGTGATCCCCGGGTCCGCGGGCGCGGACCGTGCGGTGAGGCGTACGTCCCCGAGCCCTGTCTCCAGGGTCGCGCCGACGCCGCCGTCGAACTGCCACTCCATTGTTCTCCCCTCGACCGCTCCGGCCGGCGCGGCCACCCCGCATTTCAGCACACGCGCACCCGGGCCGCGGACGCGGTGTGCGGGGCCGGGGAGCTGTGCCGGAAAGCGGGGCCGGCCGCGGGGTTCCGGGACGGCAGGGGAGGATCACGTCACCGGGCCGACGGCCGTTTCGCAGACCAGTTCCCGGCGGTGGTCGACCGTACGCTCGGGCCCGGTGAGCAGCAGCCGTACCGTGTGCCGGATGTCGTGGGCCGCGCTGGAGGACGCGAAGCGCAGGTCGAGTGCGCCGGGCTCGACGATCCGCCGTCCGCCCACACCGGTGAACGAGGCCAGATCGGCATGGAAGCGGAAGCGGACACGCCGGGACTCTCCCGCTCCGAGTGCCACCCTGGCGTACCCGATGAGCCGCGTATCGGGCCGGGTGGTCTGGGCGACCGGGTCGTGGAGATAGAGCTGCACCACTTCGGCGCCCTCCCGGTCCCCGGTATTGCGCACCGTGAGCGCGATGTCGGCCGAGCCGTCCGTGGGCAGTTCGGCGGGGACCGGACCGACCGGGCCCCAGGCGAACGAGGTGTACGAGAGCCCGTGCCCGAACGGGTACAGCGGTGTCGGATCGAGATTGCTGACCGCGCCCGCCAGGCCCAGTGGCGGCTGGAGATACGTCCACGGCTGGCCGCCGGGCCCGTACGGCACCCCGACCGGGAGCCGGCCCGAGGGGTTGACCCGGCCGGACAGCACCCCGGCCAGCGCGGGGCCGCCCTCCTCACCGGGGAAGAAGGCCTGCACGACGGCGGCGGGCTGGCCCGCCCAGCGGCCGAGCGCGTACGGGCGGCCCGTCAGCAGCACCACGACCACCGGTGTTCCGGTGGCGAGCAGCGCGTCGAGCAGCTCGCTCTGCACCCCGGGCAGGGACAGGTCGGCCGCGTCGCAGCCCTCGCCCGACGTCCCTCGCCCGAACAGCCCGGCCCGGTCGCCCAGCACCGCGACACACACGTCCGCCGCGCGCGCGAGTCCGGCGGCGGCTGCGATGTCCGATGTGTCGCTCCCGTCCACCTCGCACCCCGGTGCGCGGCTGAGACGGGCGCCGGGGAGTTCGGCGCCCAGCGACTCGAGCAGCGTGGGGATGGCGATGCCCAGCGCCGTTCCCGGGTGGACGCTCCCGACATGGCTCGGGAACGAGTAGCAGCCGAGCATGGCCAGCGGGTCGTCGGCCCGTGGCCCCACCACCGCGATCCTGCCGCCGTCACGCAGCGGCAGCACACCGTCAGGGTTGGCGAGCAGAACGCAGGACTGCTCGGCCAACTGCCGTGCCAGCGCCCGGTTCCGCGGCGGATCGAGGTCCACGCGGCCGCGTTCCTGACCCGGCCCCACCCCTTCGAGTGCGGTGGGCAGCGGAGTCCACCCCGGGTCGAGGAGCCCCAGTTCGCACTTCTGGAGCAGCACCCGGCGCAGCGCCCGGTCCACCAGCTCCTCCGGCACTGCCCCTTCCCGTACGGCGCCGGTCAGCACATCCCCGTACGAGCGGACGGTGGGCAGCTCCACATCGACCCCGGCGCCGAGCGCGAGGCGCGCCGCACCGGCGCGGTCGGCGGCGACGCGGTGCAGGGTCTCCAGGAAGCCGATGCCGAAGTAGTCGGCGACCACCGTGCCCTCGAACCCCCAGGTGTCGCGCAGCAGACCGGTGAGCAGGGTGGGGTCGGCCGCGGCCGGTACGCCGTCGATCTCGGCGTAGGAGTGCATCACCGAGCGGGCACCGCCTTCCCGTACGGCCAGCTCGAAGGGCGGCAGGATGACATCGGCCAGCTCCCGCGCACCGGCCCGTACGGGGGAGAGGTTGCGGGCCCCGGCCGACGCCGAGTAGCCGGCGAAGTGTTTGAGCGTGGCGACGACTCCCGCGGATTCCAGGCCGCGGACGTACGCCGTTCCGACGGTGGCCACCAGGTAGGGGTCCTCGCCGATGGTCTCCTCGACGCGGCCCCAGCGCAGATCGCGTACCACGTCCAGGACGGGGGCCAGGCCCTGGTGGACGCCGACCGACCGCATGTCGCAGCCGATCCGGTGGGCCATCTCGGTCACCAGCTCCGGGTTCCAGGCCGCTCCCCAGGCCAGCGGGACCGGATAGGCGGTGGCCCCCCAGGCGGTGAATCCGGCCAGGCACTCCTCGTGGGCGAGCGCGGGGACACCGAACCGGCCCGCCCCGGCGATCCGCTGCTGGGCGCGGGCCAGTGCGACCGCGCCCACCCCCGGGTCGACCGGCGCCGTACCGAAGGGCCGGGTGAGCTGGCCGAGGCCACGAGCGGTCAGCTTCGCCCAGTCGACCGGGTCCACCATGTCGTTCTGGTGCGGGGCGACCCCGTCGCCGTCGGCGTCCGCGCCCACCCAGATCCCGTACAGCTGTGCCGTCTTCTCCTCCAGGGTCATCCGGGCGATGAGGTCGGCCACCCGCTCGCCCGGGGGGAGGGCGGGATCGCGCCAGGGGCCGTCGGCGGCGGGCAGCGGGGCGGGCGCGGGGACGTGCGGAGCGGGGCGGGCGGCCATCGTGCGGGGTCCTCTCAGCAGGGCGGGGATACGGGGCAGGGGTGCGGGGCGGCGTCCGTGTGTTACTTGCCGCCCACCCCCATCAGGCCGTTGACCAGGGCACGCCTGGCCACCAGATAGACCGCGAAGATGGGCACCACCGAGAGGACGATCGCTGCGAGCACGGCGGGGATGTCGACGCCGAACTGGGACATGAAGTTGAAGAGACCGAGGGTCAGTACCCGGTTCTCCGGGGACTGGGTGAGGATCAGCGGGAAGAGGAAGCCGTTCCACGCCTGGAGCGCGGAGTAGATCGCCACCGTGCTGATGCCCGCCCTGGAGAGCGGCACCGCCAGCTGCCACAGCATCCGCAGCGGGGACGCGCCGTCGAGCGCCATGGCCTCGTACAGCTCGTCGGACACGTCGCGCATGGTCCCGCTGAGTACCAGCACAGCCACCGGCATCGCGAAGGCCGCGGTGGGCAGGATGACGGCGGGCAGGGTGTCGTAGAGCCCCAGCTTCCCGATCAGCAGGTACAGCGGCACGATCACGGCCTGCGCCGGGATCGCCACACCGAGCAGGAACGTCCGGAACGCCAGCGAGGAGAGCCGGCTCCGGGTGCGTACCGCGACGTACGCCACCGGAACCGAGAGCACCAGCACGATGGCGACGGTGCTCACCGCCACGATCGCGGTGTTGCCCAGCAGGGTGAGGAAGCCGCTGTGCAGCACGGTGTTGTAGTTGTGGAGGGTCGGGTGGGCGGGGAAGGCGAGCGGGTGGCCGTTGAGCGCCTCGTCCTGGTGCATCAGCGAGGAGGACACCAGGGTGTAGAGCGGCACGACCACGATGACCAGCCAGACCAGCGAACCCAGACCGGCCAGCGGGTTGGCCCTGGACCGTGCCGCGCGGCGCGGGGCGGCTGTCCGCGGGGCGGCGGGCGTGAGGGGCGGCGCGGTGCGGCGGGTGTCGGACGGCATCGCGTCACATACCTTCCCGGGTGGAGCGCATGGACCCGAAGCCGCTGAAGCGGACCAGGACCAGCGACAGAGCGGTGGCGACCACGACCAGCGCGGTGGCGATGGCGGCGGCGTAGCCGAGGTCGTACGTCTGGAATCCGGTGCGGTACATCAGATACGGCAGGATGGTCGTATCGGTGCCGGGCCCGCCCTTGGTCATGATCAGTACGGTGTCGAAGTAGGTCAGCGAGCCCACGATCATCAGCACCGACGAGGTGGTCACGGTGTGCCGCAGCTGCGGCAGCGTGATGTGGAAGAACTGCCGCAGCATTCCGGCGCCGTCGATGGCCGCCGCCTGGTAGAGGACCTCGGGGATCTGCCGGGCGCCGCCCTGGTAGATCAGGGTGTGGAAGGGCATGAACTGCCAGCCGCCCACGAAGGCCACGGTCAGCAGGGCGCCGGTGGAGGAGCCGAGGACACCCGGGTCGATCCCGATCCAGGGGCCGATCTCCTCGATCACGCCGAAGTTCGGGTCGAGCAGGGCGTGGAAGAGCATGGCGATGGCCGTGGTGGAGAGCAGCAGCGGCACGAAGAAGACGGCCGAGAGGACCGCGCGGCTGCGCTGCCGGCCGGCGGCCCAGACTCCCAGCAGCAGCGCCACCGGGGTCTGGAAGGCCCAGCTGATCGTGGTGAGCAGCAGGCTGAGCCGTGCGGCCTGGCCGAAGTCGTGGTCCTTGAGGAGCCGGGTCCAGTTGGCCAGGCCGGCCGGGGCGGGCGAGTCGAGGCCGTTCCATGTGCAGAACGAGAGAGCGACGGCGAGTGCCAGCGGGACGACCGCGAAGAGGGCGAAGAAGACGATGCCGGGGAGGGCCCAGGCGACGTGCGGGCGGGCGGCGGCGCTGCCCGCCACCGCCCCGCGGCCGGGCCTCCTCACCGGGCCGGCCGGACCGGGCTCGGCGGGACCGGGCGCGGTTGGGTCGGTCCCGGTCGGGCCGGGCTTGGTTCTGTCGGGATCGGTCAGGTCGTCCATCGCTACTTGACGGCCTTCATGGCGGAGACGAACTGCTCGGGCGTGGACTTCCCCGCGAACAGCTTGCTGATCTCGGTGAGCAGCGGCGAGGCGATCCGCGACTCCAGCGCCTGGTCCCAGGAGAGCGTGAAACTGGGTGCCTTCTGGACCAGTTGGTACTGGTACGTGGAGAACTGCGGGCTGGGTGACGAGCCGAGCAGCGAGGCGGCGTTGGAGGTGGTGGGGACGTCTCCGTTGTCGATCAGGGACTTGGCGTACTCCTGCGACGCCATGGTCTTGAGGAACGCGATCGCGGTGTCCTTGTGCTTCGTCCTCGAATTGACCGACCAGTAGTTGGTGGGGTTGCCCACCACGTCGGCCGGGTCGCCGACACCGCCGGACACCGTCGGGAAGGCGGTCCAGGCCAGGTCCTTCTTCGCGAAGGCGGGCGCCTTGCCAAGCTGTGTCGAGTACTCCCACGAGCCCATCAGATGCATGGCGGCCTTGCCCTTGTTGAGCAGGGTGGGGGCGCCGCCGTTCCCGTAGTCGACCGTGGTGAAGTGCGAGCCGAAGGCGCCCTCTTTCACGAGCTGTTCGACAGTCCTGGCGGCCTTGAGCACGGCCGGGTCGCCCCACGCCGCCGCGTCACCCCCCTGGATCTTGCGGAAGACCCCCGGCCCGCCGATCCGGTCCAGCAGATACTCCAGCCACATCAGTTCGGGCCACTGGTCGGAGCCGCCGAGCGCGAAGGGAGTGATGCCTTTGGCCTTGAAGGTGGTGATGTCCTTCTGCAGGTCGCCCCAGGTACGGGGCGCCCCGAGGTGGTTATCGGCGAAGAGCGTCTTGTTGTAGAAGAGGATCACGGGCTGCATACCGCGCATGGGCACCCCGTAGACCTTCCCGTCGAGGCTGCCCGCGGTCACCACGGACGGCAGGAAGCCCTTCTTCAGCGTGGCGTCGTTCTTGACGGTGGAGGTGAGATCGACCAGCTGCCCGGCCTCGACGTACGGCTTGATGGAGCCGCCGCCCCAGTTGTAGAAGACATCGGGGGCGCTGGGTGAACCCATCGCGCTGCGGAGCTTGTTGACGTAGTCGCTGCCGGGGATCGACACCAGCTTCACCTTGACGGGCGAGGTCTTGTTGAACTTGTCCACGGCGGCCTTCTGAACCTTCACCGCGTCGTCGCCGTAGACATAAGCGGTGATGGTGCCGCTGCTGCCGCCGCCCCCGGTCGATCCACAGCCGGCCAGCACGGCGGCCATCACCATGGCGGCACCTGCCGAGGTCCATCTGGCGAAACGTGTGCCACTGCTGAGAATGCCCGATCCCATGACCGCACCTCTGTCGAATGTTTCGGCTCTCGCTACGAATGTTGCCGGAACCGTACGGGCGTGCCCCAGCCCGGTCAAGGGGTCGGCGGGGATGTGTCCCGGCCCGGGACCGACGCGTGAACGGGCGCTCCTGCGGGCTACCATCGCTGTATGAGCGCTGCGAACATCCAGCCCCACCAGGAGAAGACGCCTGCCGGAGACCAGCCGGAAGGAGGCGCCACCCTGGCGGAGATCGCCCGTGCTGCCGGGGTGTCCGCTCCGACAGTTTCGAAAGTCCTGAACGGGCGCGCCGATGTGGCACCCGCGACCCGCACCAGGGTGGAGGAGCTGCTGCTCCAGCACGGCTACCGGCGCAAGCGCGGCGCCTCCCAGCAGCCCCGGCTGATCGACCTGGTCTTCCACGAGCTGGAGAGCGCCTGGGCGATGGAGGTCATCAGGGGCGTGGAGAACGTCGCCCGACAGGACGGGCTGAGTCTGGTGCTCTCCGAGAGCGCGGGGCGGCTGACGCCCGGCCAGACCTGGGTGGACGGTGTGCTGGCCCGGCGTCCGGTCGGGGTGATCCTCGTCCTCTCCGATCTGACCGCGGCCCAGCGGGCCCAGCTGACCAGCCGGGACATTCCGTTCGTGGTGGTCGATCCGGCGGGCGACCCGGGTGACGACGTACCGTCGGTCGGCACCACCAACTGGCAGGGCGGGCTGGCCGCCACCCGGCACCTGATCGAGCTGGGGCACCGGCGGATCGGCGTCATCGGCGGCCCGTCCGGCATGATGTGCAGCCGCGCCCGGATCGACGGCTACCGCGCCGCGCTGGAGACCGCGGGCCTGCCCGTGGACCCGCGGCTGGTGCGCGAGGGGGACTTCCACCACGAGGCCGGCTACACCGCGGGCCTGGATCTGCTGCGGCTGCCCGACCCGCCCACCGCGGTGTTCACCGGCAACGACCTCCAGGCGCTCGGGGTCTTCGAAGCCGCCCGGGAGAAGGGGCTGCGGATTCCGGACGACCTCAGCGTCGTCGGGTTCGACGACCTGCCGGTCAGCCGGTGGGTGGGACCGCCGCTCACCACCGTGCGCCAGCCCCTCACCGAGATGGCCGAGACCGCGGCCCGGCTGGTGATCGACCTCGGCCGCGGGCGCCGGCCCGCCACCACCCGGGTCGATCTCGCGACCCGTCTCGTGGTCCGCAGCAGCACCGCGCCGCCCCGCGGCTGAGGGGCCGCCGCCGGCCGGCCCCTCCCA
>NZ_JAAGLN010000120.1 GCF_010548145.1 Streptomyces sp. SID10853 | reverse complement strand
GTCCGTACCGGCGGCGGCCGCGGCCGCTTCGGCCGCGGCGGTGGCGACCGTCAGGACCGTGCCCTCCACGGGGTGTGCGACCGCCTGGTACGCCGAGTCCGCCGCCCGGCGGAGGGCGGCGCTGAGCAGTTCCGCGTGATCATCATCACCTGCCGGTGCGCCGAGCACCTCGGCCATGCCGCGCAGCAGTTGGGCCAGGATCGTGCCCGAGTTGCCGCGGGCCCCGATGAGCGCCCCGTGGGCCATCGCCCGTACCGCGTCGGCCAGCGCGGGCGCCGATGCCGTCCGCCCGGATCCGTCAGCGGTTCCGGCGCCGGGCACGGTCCCGTGGGCGACGAAGACCGCTTCGACCGCCTGGGCGGCGGACTCCACGGTCAGATAGAGGTTGGTTCCGGTGTCCCCGTCGGCGACCGGATAGACGTTGATCGCGTCGATCTCCTCGCGGTCCCTGCCCAGCGCTTCCAGCGCCAGCGAGCACCAGGTGCGGACCACGACGGCATCCATGGCGTCGGGCGGCTGGGGCACCTGAACCTCCTTGAGCAGCGGGGTTGAACCGCAGGGTAGCCCTCGGCCGGGCGGCCGGACGGTGCACCCGGGCGGGGAGGGGGGCGGTGCCAACCATGGTAGTTTCGTTCCACCGGCGCAGTCGTTGTATGCTGCTTCGGTTGCCCGATGAGAATCGGGCCATTCCTCCGGTACCGCCACTTCAGTCAATGATTCCGGCGCGCCGGAATTCACTGTAAGTGCACCTGAAGTCTTTGGAGTGACCCGTGGCTGCCAACTGCGACGTCTGCGGCAAGGGGCCGGGCTTCGGCAACAACATTTCGCACTCGCACCGCCGTACTCCGCGTCGCTGGAATCCCAACATCCAGCGCGTGCGTGCAGTGGTCGGTCGGACGCCGAAGCGGCTCAACGTCTGCACCTCGTGCATCAAGGCCGGCAAGGTCTCGCGCTAATCTGTGGTTGCTCCCCGCCTGTGCGGGGACTGGCCCCGCCGACGTTTCGTCGTAGCGCAGCCCCTTGCGGTTGCCTTGAAAAGCCGGTCCACCTCGGTGGGCCGGCTTTTTCGCATTCCCGTATCGGTACGCCGTGAGCACCCGCTGAGCCGCACCGATGCCGGATGACATCGGTGCGGCTCAGCCGGTCACCCGCGGAACCGCCAGCCGTGGTCGACCGGTCCGATGCCGGAACCCAGTGCGAACCCGGCCCTGATGGCGCCCGTGACGTACTCCTTGGCCGCCGCCACCGCTTCGGGCACGGCAAGGCCCCGCGCGAGCTGCGCCGCGATCGCCGACGCGAGGGTACATCCGGTGCCGTGCGTATGGCGGTTGTCGAGCCGGGGCGCCCGCAGCCAGTGCTCCTCGCTGCCGTCGGTGAGCAGGTCCACCGCGTCACCCGCGAGATGGCCGCCCTTGATCAGCACCCACGCCGGCCCATGGGCGAGCACGGCCTCGGCCGCCCGCGGCAGATCGGCCTCCTTCTCCACCTGTACCCCGGTGAGCTGGGCCACCTCGTCCAGGTTGGGGGTGGCGACGGTCGCCGTCGGCAGCAGCAGCTCGCGTACGCAGTCGAGCGCCGAGGCGGCGAGCAGCGGGTCGCCGTGCTTGGAGACCCCCACCGGGTCGACGACCACCGGGGCGTCCGTCGCGGCCAGCAGCCCGGCCACGGTCTCCACCAGCTCCGCCGACGACAGCATTCCGGTCTTCACCGCGTCGACGCCGATGTCGTCCACGACCGCGCGGTACTGGGCGCGTACGGCGTCGGCGGGCAGCTCCCACGCGCCCTGCACGCCCTGTGAGTTCTGTGCGGTGACCGCGGTGAGCACACTCATGCCGTGCACCCCGAGGGCGAGCATCGTCTTCAGGTCGGCCTGGATGCCCGCGCCGCCGCCCGAGTCCGATCCGGCGACGGTGAGGACCAGCGGTGGTGCGCTCACGACGGGTCCTCCCCGAAGTGGTCCCAGCCGCCCTTGCTGGTCCACGGCGCCCCGTCGACCGTCACATGCGGCAGCGCCGAGGGGTTGACCACCTCACCGATCACCTTCCAGCGCGCCGGCAGTTTCACCTCAGGCGGGAACGTCGCCACGATCGCGTGGTCCTCTCCCCCGGTGAGCACCCACTGGAGCGGGTCCACACCGACGGCCTGGCCGATGTCGCTCATCTGCGTGGGGATGTCGATGAGCCCGGCCCGCAGGTCGATCCGGACCTTGCTGGCCTCGGCGATGTGCCCGAGGTCGGCCACCAGGCCGTCGCTGACGTCGGTCATGGCGGTGGCGCCGAGCCCGGCGGCCGCGGGGCCCGCGTGGTACGGGGGTTCGGGGCGCCGGTGTGCCTCCACGAAGGCGCGGGGCGAGCGGAATCCGCGGGAGAGCACCGCGAAGCCGGCGGCGGACCAGCCGAGCCATCCGGTGACGGCCACCACGTCGCCCGGCCTGGCGCCGGACCTGGTGACCGGTTCGTGGTTGCGCAGATCGCCGAGTGCGGTGATGGAGACGGTGATCGTCTCTCCTCGTACGACATCGCCCCCGACCACGGCGGCCCCCGCGACCTGGCACTCGTCGCGGATCCCGTCCATGAGTTCGGTGGGCCAGGTGACCGGGAGCTCGGCGGGCACGACGAGCCCCAGGAGTATCGCGGTGGGGACCGCGCCCATGGCCGCGATGTCCGCGAGGTTCTGTGCCGCGGCCTTGCGTCCCACGTCGTACGCGGTGGACCAGTCCCGCCGGAAGTGCCGTCCTTCCAGCAGAATGTCCGTGCTCGCCACGACCCGCCGGTCGGGAGCGGCCACGACCGCGGCGTCGTCGCCCGGCCCCAGCCGTACCGCCGGGGTCGTCGTGAGCCGGGAGGTGAGCTCTCTGATCAGCCCGAACTCCCCGAGCTCCCCCACAGTGCCCTTCATCGCCCGTCGCCTCTCCTCATGATCCGGACCTCGTGTCCTGGCTGTCCGCCGGCCTGTCTGCCAGGGGAGATGCCCCGTATACCCGGTACGCCCCGGTCGCCCAGCGCTCGCGGGCCCCCACTGCCGTGGGTACCGTCAATCAGGTACGTCAACTCTGTATCCCATACGCCTCGTACGCGTGTGACTGCCGGGTGCGCGGGTCTCCCCGCCGCCCGGAACGACGCGATACCGTGGCGTCCCTTTCTCTCCCCCACATGATCCTCGTGGCCGCCTTGGAGGTTCCGTGGTACAGGCGTACATCCTCATCCAGACCGAAGTGGGCAAGGCGACAGCGGTCGCCGGGCTCGTCGGGAAGCTCCCCGGGGTCATCCAGGCCGAGGACGTGACCGGTCCGTACGACGTGATCGTGCGCGCACAGGCCGACACCGTCGACGAACTCGGCCGCATGGTGGTCGCCAGAGTCCAGCAAGTGGACGGCATCACCCGCACCCTGACCTGCCCGGTCGTCCATCTGTAGCCCCCTCTACGCTGAGCCGGTGAAGACCGATCGCCGCCGGCTCCTGTCCCTTTCCGCCGCCGCCCTGCTGCTGGCGGCCGCGGGCTGTTCCTCGACGGACGGCACAGCCTCCGTCGAGGTTCCCGAGCCGCCCGCGGCACAGGTCAAGCTCTGCCGGGCGCTCGACAAGGAGCTGCCGAAGACCGTCGCGGGGCTGACCCGCGGCGATCCGGAGCCGAAGTCCGAACTGACCGCCGCCTGGGGGGACGCGGCGATCGTACTGCGCTGCGGGGTCCCGCGGCCCGCCGAGATGGACGACGCCCAGGCGAAGGCCGTGGACGCGAACGGGGTCAACTGGCTGCTGGAGCAGCGGGACAGCGGACCCCGGTTCACGACCACGTACCGCAAGGCGTACGTCGAGGTGACCCTGGGCCCGAAGTACGCCCATGACGTCACCCCGCTCTCGGGCTTCGCGAACGCCATCAGGAAGACGGATCCGTCCAGCCTCTGAGGGCTCCGAGGGCCGGCCGGCGCACGGTCTCAGCGCAGTCCCGTCGAGCGGCTGAGCGCGGCCTGGACCAGCCGGTCCACCAGCTCCGGGTAGCCCACACCGCTCTCCTGCCACATGCGCGGGTACATCGAGATCGGTGTGAAGCCCGGCATGGTGTTGATCTCGTTGATGACGAACCCGCCGTCATCGGTGAGGAAGAAGTCGGCGCGCACCAGGCCCTCGCAGGACACCGCGTCGAACGCCTCGACGGCGAGCCGCTGCACCTCGGCGGTCTCCTCGGCGGTCAGCGGTGCGGGCACCATGCCCTGGGCCGACTCACCGGGGATGTACTTCGCCTCGAAGTCGTAGAAGTCGTGCGAGGTGACCGGCGGGATCTCGGCGGGCACGCTCGCCCGCGGCCCGTCCTCGAACTCCAGCACCCCGCACTCGATCTCGCGGCCCCGCAGCAGCGCCTCGACGAGCACCTTGGGGTCGTGCCGCCTGGCCTCTTCGACGGCGTCGTCGAGCCCGGCCAGTGAGTCGACCTTGGTGATGCCCATCGACGAACCGCCGCGTGCGGGCTTGATGAAGAGCGGCCAGCCGTGCTCACCCGCGAAGTCCACGATCTTCTTGCGGGCGGCTGCCGGGTCCTGGGTCCACTCGCGGGGGCGGATCACCTCGTACGGCCCGACCGGCAGCCCGCAGGAGAGGAACACCCGCTTCATGTACTCCTTGTCCTGACCGACGGCGGAGGCGAGGACACCCGCGCCGACGTAGGGCACCCCGGAGAGTTCGAGCAGCCCCTGCAGGGTGCCGTCCTCGCCGTAGGGGCCGTGCAGCACGGGGAAGACCACGTCCACGTCGCCCAGGACCTTGGGCACGGAGCCCGGCTCGCTGTAGACGACTTCGCGGTTGCCGGGGTCGACGGAGAGCACCACGGCGCCGTCGGCGCCCTCGGCGATCGCTTCCACCGACGGCATGGTGCGGTCGCTGATGGCCATCCGTTCGGGATCGTCGGCGGTCAGCGCCCAGCGGCCGTCCGTGGTGATGCCGATGGGCAGCACGTCGTACTTCGTCCGGTCGATGGCGCGCAGGACGGCACCCGCTGTGACCACCGAGATGGCGTGTTCGGAGCTGCGCCCGCCGAAGACAACCGCCACACGCGGCTTACGACGCTGCTGCTCAGGGCTCTGGGATGAGTTCTCGCTGCTCATATCGCGTTGAGGGTACCTGCTGGTACGTACCGAGTCAGCGTCGCTCGGCCTTGGCGCTGCGCGACATCAGTTCCTTCAGCGCGACGACCGGCGCCTTCCCCTTGTGGACGATGTCCACAACCGTTTCCGTGATGGGCATTTCGACACCGTGCCTGCGGGCCAGATCCGCCACCGACTCACAGGACTTGACGCCTTCGGCCGTCTGGCTGGTGGCCGCGATGGTCTCCTGGAGCGTCATGCCCCGGCCGAGGTTGGTGCCGAAGGTGTGGTTGCGGGAGAGCGGCGACGAGCAGGTGGCCACCAGGTCGCCCAGCCCGGCGAGTCCGGAGAACGTCAGCGGATCCGCGCCCATCGCCAGGCCCAGACGGGTGGTCTCGGCGAGTCCGCGGGTGATCAGCGAGCCCTTGGCGTTGTCCCCGAGCCCCATGCCGTCGGCGATCCCGACGGCCAGACCGATCACGTTCTTCACGGCGCCGCCCAGTTCGCAGCCGACGACGTCGGTGTTGGTGTACGGGCGGAAGTACGCGGTGTGGCAGGCGGCCTGGAGCCGCTGGGCCACCGCTTCGTCCTGGCAGGCGACGACGGCGGCCGCGGGCATCCGGCCGGCGATCTCCTTGGCCAGGTTGGGTCCTGTGAGTACGGCGACGCGCTCCGCGGGGACCTTGCCGACCTCCTCGATGACCTCGCTCATCCGCTTGGCCGTGCCGAGTTCGACGCCCTTCATCAGGGAGACGAGGACGGTGCCGGGGTGCAGCAGGCCGGTCCAGTCCGCCAGGTTGGCGCGCAGCGTCTGCGACGGCACGGCGAGCACGGTGAACTCGGCGTCGCGGGCGGCCTCCGCCGCGTCGGCGGTGGCCCGTACCGATGCGGGGAGTTCGATCCCCGGCAGATAGTCGGGGTTGGTGCGGGTGGTGTTGATGGTCTCGGCGAGAGCGGCGCGGCGGCCCCAGAGAGCCACCTCGCACCCCGCGTCGGCGAGGACCATGGCGAAGGCCGTGCCCCAGGATCCGTTGCCGAAGACGGCTGCTCGCGTCACTTGGTGCCCTCTCCTGCGGCCTTGCGGCGCTCTGCGGCGCGTGCCTTGCGGTGGTCGTACGGTTCGGCGGGAGCCTGCTCGCCGCGCAGCTCCTCCAACAGGGCGGTGACGGCGGCCATGATGGCCTCGGTCGCCTCCCTGAGCACCTCGGGTGTCGGCTCCTTGCCGTAGAACCGCGCCAGGTCGACCGGCGGCCCGGCCTTGACCTGAAGGGTCTTGCGCGGGAAGAAGCGGATCTTCTTCGCGCTCGCGTACGGCGGCATGGCGAGGTTGGCACCCCACTGGGCCACCGGGATGACGGGCGCCTTGGTGAGCAGTGCCGCCCGTGCGACCCCGCTCTTGGCGGTCATCGGCCACTGGCCCGGGTCGCGGGTGAGCGTGCCTTCGGGGTAGAAGGCGACGCACTGCCCCTTCTCCACGGCGGTCACGGCGGCCCGGAAGGCGCCGAAGGCGTTGGAGGACTCCCGGTAGACGGGGATCTGTCCGGTGCCGCGCAGCAGTATCCCGACGACGGGCACGTCGAAGAGCGCCGCCTTGGCCAGGAACCGGGGAACCTTGCCCGTGTTGTACTGGAAGTGTCCGTAGGAGAACATGTCGAGATATGAGTTGTGATTGACGGCGGTGATAAATCCGCCGTCATCCGGAATGTGCTCCATTCCGCTCCAGTCCCGCTTGAACAGAACCAGCAGCGGCGGTTTAGCAATGACCGCCGCCAGGCGGTACCAGAAGCCGATTCTGCGGCCGGACACTCGGACACCTTCCTCTTGACCCTCAACGCTGCCTGGCTGCCGAACGTCGTCTGTCGCCCCAGGCCCCTACTCTGTCGAGAACACCGTACGCCCGGCCCGGCCCGCCCGGTATCGCGGGCTCGGGCGACAATGAGGCCGATGCCGAACACCGAGCGGATCCCCAACTGGTCCCTGGTCGTACCTCTGAAGCCGCTGCCCCTGGCGAAGAGCCGACTCTCGCCGACGGCCTCCAACGCGGTGCGTCCCGGGCTCGCGCTGGCCTTCGCGCAGGACACCGTGGCGGCGGCGCTTGCCTGTTCCGCCGTGCGGGATGTGGCCGTCGTGACCAACGACGCACTGGCCGCCGCCGAACTGGCGGCGCTGGGTGCCCGGATTGTGCCGGATACGGCAGCGTCCGGCCTGAACCCCGCGCTGGTACACGGGGCGCGCTCGGTCCGCGCGCTGCGCCCAGGGGCCGCCGTGGCCGCGCTGAACGCCGATCTTCCCGCCCTGCGCCCGGCGGAATTGCGACGGGTGCTCGACCGGGCGGCTGAATTCCCCCGCGCATTTCTGACGGATGCCGCCGGAATCGGTACGACTTTGCTGACCGCGCGTGGCGGTACGGAATTGAGCCCGGCATTCGGCGGGCTGTCACGGGCACGGCATTCCGCGTCAGGGGCGGTGGAAATCCTGCTCGGGGACGTGCTTTCGGTCCGCCAGGACGTGGACACCGGCGATGACCTGCTGGCCGCCGCGGCCCTGGGCCTCGGCCCCCACACGGCCCGCAGATACCCGGCCGTGGCCGGGGAGCAGAGCCCCTCCTGAGGCGACACGGGACGCCGTAAGCTGCGCACATGCAGGCGACCGCGTACACGTACGACTCCGAGACCCGCAGCGGCAGTGTGCTGCTCGACGACGGCACCCCGGTGGATTTCGACGCCGCGGCCTTCGACGCGGGGGGCCTGCGGCTGCTGCGGGCCGGGCAGCGGGTACGGATCGAGACGGGGGACGGCGACGGGACCGGGGCCCCGCGCATCACGCTGGTGACCCTCCAGACGTTCTGAACCGTCCTGGCGTCCGCGCGCCGGGTGCGCGGCGCCGTACGGCCGGCCGTCGCACCCCGGAACTGACCCGGAAACGCACCGCGGGCCGGACTCCCCAGGGGGAGTCCGGCCCGACGCGTGGGTGGCCCTGCCGCTTACTTCTTCCTGGCGGTGGCCTTCTTGGCGGTGGTCTTGCGCGCCGTGGTCTTCTTGGCGGGAGCCTTTTTCGCCACGGCCTTCTTCGCCGGCGCCGTCTTCTTCGCGGTCGCGTTCTTGGCAGTGGTGGCCTTCTTCGCCGGGGTCGCCTTCTTCGCGGCCGTCTTCTTGGCGGTGGTGGCCTTCTTCGCCGGCGCCGTCTTCTTCGCGGTCGCCTTCTTGGCAGCGGTCTTCGCCGTCGTGGTCTTCTTCGCGGCCGTCTTCTTGGCGGCGGTGGCCTTCTTGGCCGCGGCCTTCTTGACGGTCGTACGCGTGGAAGAACCGCCCGAGAGGCTGCCCTTGGGGGCCTTCTTCACGGCCACGTCGTTCTTCGGGAGCTTCTTCGAGCCGCTGACGAGGTCCTTGAAGCCCTGGCCCGCGCGGAAACGCGGCACCGAGGTCTTCTTGACCCGCACGCGCTCACCCGTCTGCGGGTTGCGGGCGTACCGGGCCGGCCTGTCGACCTTCTCGAACGAGCCGAAGCCGGTGACCGAGACCCGGTCACCGCCGACAACTGCGCGGACGATCGCGTCCAGTACGGCATCGACAGCGTCTGCGGCCTGCTGGCGGCCACCGACCTTGTCGGCAATGGCCTCTACGAGCTGCGCCTTGTTCACGTCTTCCCCTTCGGAGACATTGCCCGAACGAAACTGTTCAGGCTTTTTCGCACGTTAGGCAGATATATACCGCAAATCAAACACGAAACGGTCTAATCACCCTTGTGCCGCAACGAACTCAACCGTCACGGAGATCCACCAAGGGAGTTGCCATCGGGGAATCGACCCTCGTCGAGGTCCTTCATCAGCCGATCCAGCCGCGTTGCTGCATCGGTGAGATCGTGCTTCGCCGCGGCCGTGATGACCAACAGCTTCCGGGACAGCGCCATCCTTACGCCCTCCGGGACTTGCAGTTCACGCACCCTTGCGTGCGCTTCTTTCAATTGTTCGGCGACTTCCGCGTAAAGCTTGAGTTGGTTGTCGCGTTCCATGCGCCGATTGTGCCATCTGGGGCGAGTTGTCGCCCGGCGGGGGCTCAACAAGCGACTGCGCCCCCTGCCGGACGGCAGGGGGCGCAGACCTGAAAACGTGCTGCTCAGACCTCAATTGTGCGCGGCTTGAAGGCCGGTCGGGCCGCCTCGTAAGCCGTGATGTCCGCTTCGTTCTGAAGGGTGAGGCTGATGTCGTCCAGGCCGTTCATCAGCCGCCAGCGGGCGTTCTCGTCCAGCTCGAAGTCGGCGGTGATGCCCTCCGCGAGGACCTGCCGGCCCTCCAGGTCCACGGTGACTTCGGCGGTCGGGTCGGCCTCGGTCAGCGCCCAGATGGCATCCACGACCTTCTGGTCGAGAACCACGGTCAGCAGACCGTTCTTCAGCGAGTTCCCGCGGAAGATGTCGGCGAACCGGGACGAGATGACGGTCTTGAAGCCGAAGTTCTGCAGGGCCCACACCGCGTGCTCACGCGAGGAGCCCGTACCGAAGTCGGGGCCGGCGACCAGCACCGAGGCGCCCGCGCGCTCCGGGCGGTTGAGCACGAACTCGGGGTCCTTGCGCCACGCCTCGAAGAGCCCGTCCTCGAAACCGTCGCGGCTGACCTTCTTCAGCCAGTGGGCCGGGATGATCTGGTCGGTGTCGACGTTGCCGCGGCGCAGCGGGACGACCCGGCCGGTGTGCTTGGTGAAAGCTTCCATGGGACTCAGGCCTCCACGAGAGTCGGGGCGTCGGACAGGTCGGCGGGCGAGGCCAGATGGCCAAGCACCGCGGTGGCGGCGGCCACCTGCGGGGAGACCAGGTGGGTGCGGCCGCCCTTGCCCTGCCTGCCCTCGAAGTTGCGGTTGGAGGTGGAGGCACAGCGCTCACCGGGCGTGAGCTGGTCGGGGTTCATGCCCAGGCACATCGAGCAGCCCGCGTGCCGCCATTCGGCGCCCGCGGCCGTGAAGACCTTGTCCAGGCCCTCCTCGACCGCCTGCAGCGCGACCCGCACCGAGCCGGGGACGACCAGCATGCGCACACCGTCGGCGACGCTGCGGCCCTTGAGCAGGGCGGCTGCGCTGCGCAGGTCCTCGATGCGGCCGTTGGTGCAGGAACCCACGAAGACCGTGTCGACCTTGATGTCGCGCAGCGGCTGTCCGGCGGTCAACCCCATGTATTCCAGGGCCTTTTCGGCGGCCAGGCGCTCCGACGCGTCTTCGTACGAAGCCGGGTCGGGGACGCTGGCGGAAAGCGGTGCTCCCTGGCCGGGGTTGGTGCCCCAGGTGACGAACGGGGCCAGCTCGGCGCCGTCGATGAACACCTCGGCGTCGAATACCGCGTCGTCGTCGGTGCGCAGGGTCTTCCAGTACTCGACCGCCGCGTCCCACTCCGCACCCTGCGGGGCGTGGTCACGGCCCTTGAGGTAGTCGAAGGTGGTCTGGTCGGGGGCGATCATGCCGGCCCGCGCGCCCGCCTCGATCGACATGTTGCAGATGGTCATCCGGGCCTCCATCGAGAGCTTCTCGATGGCGGAGCCGCGGTACTCCAGAATGTAGCCCTGGCCGCCGCCGGTGCCGATCCGGGCGATGATCGCCAGGATCAGGTCCTTGGCCGTGACCGAGTCGGGCAGTTCGCCCTCCACCGTGATGGCCATGGTCATGGGCCGGGCCATCGGCAGCGTCTGGGTGGCCAGCACATGCTCGACCTGCGAGGTGCCGATGCCGAACGCCAGCGCGCCGAACGCGCCGTGGGTGGAGGTGTGGCTGTCACCGCAGACCACGGTGGTGCCCGGCTGGGTCAGGCCCAGCTGCGGTCCCACGACATGGACGACACCCTGCTCGACGTCGCCCAGCGGGTGCAGCCGTACGCCGAAGTCCGCGCAGTTCTTGCGCAGCGTCTCCAGCTGGACGCGGGAGACCGGGTCCGCGATCGGCTTGTCGATGTCGAGGGTCGGGGTGTTGTGGTCCTCGGTGGCGATGGTGAGGTCGAGGCGCCGCACCGGCCGGCCGTTCTGGCGCAGGCCGTCGAAAGCCTGCGGGCTCGTCACCTCGTGCAGCAGGTGCAGATCGATGAAGAGAAGGTCGGGCTCGCCTTCGGCGCGCCTGACGACATGGTCGTTCCAGACCTTCTCCGCGAGTGTCCTACCCATCGCTTTCCCTCCGGCCGGCGTCTTCGCCGGCCCAACTAGAGATCGGGCGTCCCCGTCCGGACCCCCGTACCGGGCGGGCGACTGCGAGCCGTTGTACGGCCGCCCCTACAGGTTGGCAAGTTCCCTGGAAAATTGAACTTGCGTTTCACAGAGTGAGACGCGAGTATCGTTGCATGGACAACTCTAGCGGCGTCGGCGTTCTCGACAAGGCAGCTCTGGTATTGAGTGCTCTGGAGTCCGGCCCGGCCACCCTCGCCGGGCTGGTCGCGGCGACCGGGCTCGCACGACCCACGGCACACCGCCTTGCCGTGGCACTGGAACACCACCGTCTGGTGGCGAGGGACATGCAGGGCCGGTTCATTCTCGGCCCCCGGCTCTCCGAGCTGGCCGCGGCGGCGGGCGAGGACCGCCTGCTCGCCACGGCCGGACCGGTGCTGACACATCTGCGCGATGTCACCGGCGAGAGCGCCCAGCTCTACCGCCGGCAGGGAGACATGCGGATCTGCGTGGCGGCGGCCGAGCGCCTCTCCGGACTGCGGGACACCGTCCCGGTCGGCTCCACGCTCACCATGAAGGCCGGTTCTTCGGCGCAGATCCTGATGGGCTGGGAGGAGCCGGAGCGGCTCCACCGCGGGCTCCAGGGCGCCCGGTTCACCGCGACTGCGCTCTCCGGCGTACGGCGCAGGGGCTGGGCCCAGTCGATCGGCGAACGGGAGCCGGGCGTGGCATCGGTCTCCGCCCCGGTGCGCGGACCCTCGAACCGGGTGGTCGCGGCCGTCTCGGTGTCGGGCCCGATCGAACGGCTCACCCGTCACCCGGGCCGGATGCACGCCCAGGCGGTCATCGACGCCGCGGGACGGCTCTCCGAGGCCCTGCGCCGCACCAGCTGACACCGCTCGGCGCAGACCCTCGAAGCACACCCTCGAAGTACAGACCCTCCAGGCACAGCCCCGCAGTCACTCCGGACAACAGGCCGCCCCAGCGTCGTGGCGGCCCTGGCCCGGCCCGTTCAGCCCGCCTCGGGCCCTGAACGCGCGCCGGAGCGGTGGGCGAGACGGTCCGCCGCCGAGCGGCCCCGCCCCTGGATGGGGAGCACCCCCGTGGCGGCCGCCAGTCCGTAGGGCGGCATATCGGCGTAGATGGATTCGTACGAGCCCTCCGGCACGATGTACGTCTCGTGCCACAGCCCCACATGCTGCCGGGACTTCCGCTCCTTGCGGTTGATCATGGCCCAGGCCGTGCGGTGGAACATGTCGGGAGCGGCCGCGTACGCGTACAGCTTCTCCTTCGACTCCCAGTACTGGACGACGTAGTACGTCCGCGGCGAGCCGGTCAGCAGGGTGTAGCCGAGCAGTCCCCGGCTCTTGTCCCGGCCCAACTCCCTGAGCATGCGCGGCATCGCCATGAGGACCGGCAGCCAGTGGTGCACTCCCCAGAAGTGGTTGATGCGCATCCCGATCAGCAGGACGACCACATCGCCTTCGGCGGCCGCGGTCATCCGGCCCGGAATCGGCCTCGCGAACATACGGTTCCCCCTTCGCCGTACAGAACGGTGATGTTGGATAGCGGCACTATCCAGTGGTGGGATAGTGGCACCGCCGCCGTGGCGGCGCAAGGGAAGGCACCGGAATGCGACTGTCGGAACTGAGTGAGCGGAGCGGGGTACCGACCGCGACGATCAAGTACTACCTGCGGGAGCAGCTCCTGCCGTCCGGCAACAGGATCAGCGCGACCCAGTCCGACTACGACGAGAGCCATCTGCGCCGGCTGCGTCTGGTGCGGGCGCTGATCCAGGTCGGCCGGCTCCCGGTGGCGACGGCGCGGGAAGTGCTGGGGCATGTCGACGACGCGTCGCTGGGCCGCACGATCCGGCTGGGCGCGGCGCTCTGGTCGCTGCCGCACGGGCCAGAACCGGACGACGGGGCACCGGAGACGGCCGCCGCGCGCACCGAGGTCGACCGGCTGCTCGACGAGCTGGGCTGGGCGAGCGTACGGGAGATCGGCGAGCTCTCACCGGTGCACCGTTCGCTGGTCGCGTCGGTGGCCACACTGCTGCGGCTCGGCTATCCGTGCGACACCGGATATCTGGTGCAGCAGGCCCGGCTGATGCACCAAGTGGCCCGGCAGGACCTGGACATGATGGAGACATACCCCTCGGAGAAGGAGCAGGTGGAGTCGGCCGTGGTGGCCACCGTGCTCCACGAGCCGCTGCTGGCGTCGCTGCACCGGCTGGCGCAGGAGGAGGAGTCTGCGCGGCGCTACGGGCTGTGAGGCGGCGGGAGTTGGCCCGGTCCCGCCGGGCCGGGCCAAAAGGCGCCTCACCGGACGGGCCATGGAGGGGCCATGCAAAAAGGTCCCTCACCGGAGTGAAGGACCTTCCCTGTTCTGTACCCCCGACCGGATTCGAACCGGCGCTACTGCCGTGAGAGGGCAGCGTGCTAGGCCGCTACACAACGGGGGCTTGTACAACAGGAGTTGCGCTGGGCTACCAGGACTCGAACCTAGAATGACGGTACCAGAAACCGTTGTGTTGCCAATTACACCATAGCCCATGGTGGAGTACCCCCGACCGGATTCGAACCGGCGCTACTGCCGTGAGAGGGCAGCGTGCTAGGCCGCTACACAACGGGGGCCCTAGCGATCCTGCATCAAGCTGACCGGGTGCGACCCTGGTCAACTCACGGGAAGGATCTGTACCCCCGACCGGATTCGAACCGGCGCTACTGCCGTGAGAGGGCAGCGTGCTAGGCCGCTACACAACGGGGGCTTGTACTGCGATATCTACTGCAAGACGGTTTACTGCTTGATCCTGCGCTGGGCTACCAGGACTCGAACCTAGAATGACGGTACCAGAAACCGTTGTGTTGCCAATTACACCATAGCCCAATGAAACGCAACCCCTTGTAGAGGTCTTGTTCCGCTCGCGCTGTCCGCTCCGGCCTTCCGGCCCGCTCGGGCGGCGCAAGAAGAACATTACCCGAAGGTGGACGGCGCTCCAAAACGGGTATCGCCCCGCAGCAGCCCGGGAAGCCGGTCCAGCGTGGTGATCCGTTCCAGCTCGGGCCGTCCGCCGAGGTCCGCCCGGTCCAGCCAGACCGCCCGCAGTCCCGCCGCGAGCGCTCCCGCCGCGTCGATGTCCGGATGATCTCCCACGTACAGGACCTCCGGCGGATCCAGCCGCAGGGCGTCACAGGCGGCGTGGAAGGCGCCGGGCGCGGGCTTGGCCACCCCGAGGTCGGCCGCGCAGACCAGCACCTCGAACCGGTCACGTACGCCCAGGGTGCGCAGCTTGCGGTCCTGGTTGTGGGCGGCCGAGTTCGAGAGGAGGCCGTGCCGGTAGTCGGCCGCGAGGGCGTCGAGCACCGGCACCGCGTCCGGAAAGAGCGCCCAGGCGGCCTCGTAGTGCGCCAGGTGCCGGGCGAACCAGGCGTCGGCCTCCCGGTCGCTCAGCTCCGTGCCTGTGAAGCATCTGACCCGTTCGCGGCGCTGGCCCTCCCAGTCGGTCTCCCCCGCGGCGAACCTCGCCCAGTGCAGGTCGGTGATCTCCCGCCAGCGCACGAGGGCCTGCTCGACGGAGGTGTATCCGTCGGGCAGGCCCTCGGTCTTCAGGTGCTCTCGCAGCCCCGTGCGGTCCGCGTGGGTGTAGTCGAAGATCGTGTCGTCGATGTCCCAGAGGACCGCACGGATGGGCATGTATTCAGTTTAGGCAGCCGGCGGTTCAGGCGGCCAGCTTCGCCAGTGCGGCGTCGATCCGCTCCAGGGAGCGGTCCCGGCCCAGGATCTGCAGGGACTCGAAGAGCGGCAGACCGACCGTGCGGCCGGTGACCGCGACGCGGACCGGGGCCTGTGCCTTGCCGAGCTTCAGGCCGTGCTCCTCGCCCGCCGCCAGGACGGCAGCCTTGAGCGCATCGGGACTGGTCCAGTCCGCCTCGGCGAGCCGGGAGCGGGCCGTGGTGAGCAGGGCCACCGGGTCGCCCTTCATCGCCTTCGCCCAGGACGCCTCTTCCTGGACCGGCCGGTCCAGGAAGAGGAAGTCGACGTTGGCCGTGATGTCCGAGAGGACCGTGAGGCGGGTCTGGGCGTACGGGGCGATGGCCTCCCACACCGCCTGGTCGAAGTTCTCCTGCGGCCAGTTGGCGTGCGGGGCGCGCAGCCAGGGGGCGCATGCCTCGGTGAAGGTCCGTACGTCCAGCCGGCGGATGTGGTCTGCGTTGATCGCCTCGGCCTTCTTGAGGTCGAAGCGGGCCGGGTTGCTGTTCACGTCCGCGATGTCGAACTTCTCGACCAGTTCGCCGATCGAGAAGACGTCCTGGTCGGCCGAGAACGACCAGCCCAGCAGGGACAGGTAGTTGAGCAGCCCCTCGGGGAGGAAGCCCCGCTCGCGGTAGAGGTTGAGGGACGCCTCGGGGTCACGCTTGGAGAGCTTCTTGTTGCCCTCGCCCATCACGTACGGGAGGTGCCCGAAGAGCGGGATCTCCTTGGCGGCGCCGATGTCGATCAGCGCCTTGTAGAGCGCGATCTGGCGCGGGGTGGAGGAGAGCAGGTCCTCGCCGCGCAGGACGTGCGTGATCTCCATCAGCGCGTCGTCGACCGGGTTGACGAGGGTATAGAGCGGTGCGCCGTTGGCCCGGACGATGCCGTAGTCGGGCACGTTCTCCGGGGTGAAGGTCAGCTCGCCGCGGACCAGGTCGTCGAAGGTGATCGTCTCGTCGGGCATCCGGAAGCGGACGATGGAGGTCCGACCCTCGGCCCGGTACTCCTCGATCTGCGCGGCGCTGAGGTCGCGGCAGTGGCCGTCGTATCCGGAGGGGCGGCCGGCCTTGCGGGCGGCGTCGCGGCGCTCGTCGAGCTCGGCGGTGGTGCAGTAGCAGTCGTAGGCGTGGCCGGCGGCCCGGAGCCGCTTCACGATGTCCGCGTAGATGTCCATGCGCTGCGACTGGCGGTAGGGCGCGTGCGGGCCGCCCTTCTCGTCGGGCCCTTCGTCCCAGTCGAGGCCGAGCCAGTTCAGCGAGTCGAGCAGCTGGTTGTACGACTCCTCGGAGTCCCGCGCCGCGTCGGTGTCCTCGATACGGAAGATCACGGAGCCGCCGGTGTGCCGGGCGAAGGCCCAGTTGAACAGGGCGGTACGGACCAGTCCCACATGGGGGTTGCCGGTCGGGGACGGACAGAAACGGACGCGGGGGGGCACCCCATGCCCGAGCGGAGTCGAGGACTTGGGGGAGTTCGCGTTAGCCACGCTTGATCACCTTGTTGGTGAGAGTGCCGATGCCTTCGATGGAGACGGCGACCTCGTCGCCGACGTTGAGCGGTCCGACGCCGGCCGGGGTACCGGTCAGGATGACGTCCCCGGGAAGCAGCGTCATGGCGTCGGAGATGTTGACGATCAGATCCGCGATGGAGTGGATCATCTCGCTGGTGCGGCCGAGCTGGCGCTGGTCGCCGTTGACCGTGGCCTGGATGGTCAGGTCGGACGGGTCGAGGTCGGTCTCCACCCAGGGGCCGAGCGGGCAGGAGGTGTCGAAGCCCTTGGCCCTGGCCCACTGCTTCTCGCGCTTCTGGACATCGCGTGCGCTGACGTCGTTGGCGCAGGTGTAGCCGAAGATGACGTCCTTGACGCGGTCGTGCGGGACCTCGCGGCACATCCTGCCGATGACGACGGCCAGTTCGGCCTCGTGGTGCACTTCGCTGGAGAAGGAGGGGTACTCGATGGCGTCGCCGGGGCCGATCACCGATGTGGTGGGCTTGAGGAAGGCGAACGGCACGTCCGGGACCTCGTTGCCCAGCTCTGCCGCGTGTTCCGCGTAGTTGCGGCCGAAGGCCACGACCTTGTTGGGGAGCACCGGGGGCAGCAGCCTGACCTTGCTCAGCGGGACCTTGACACCGGAGAGCTCGAAGTCCGAGTACGGAATGCCCTTGATGATGTCGAGGACGAGGTCGCCCGAGAGATCGGAGCCCTCGCCCTCGACCACGCCGAAGGCGACATTGCCGTCGATGGAGAATCTGGCGATGCGCACGAGTGCTGTCGCCCCTCACTTACTGGCTGGAGTTCTGACGCTCCAGGCTAACGCGGGTGGCGAGGGGGCGCGGCGCCATTACCCCGCGTCACTCGGCGTCGGTGACCTGCGGCCCTGCGGGCGCCTCCATGAGGATGGTGCGGCGCGGGTTGGCCGTCACGGCGGGCAGGGCCACGGCGTGCTCCGGCTGCTCGGGGCGCTGCAGCTGCTCGGCGTCCGCGAGGTGGGCGAGCGTGGTGCGGCGCGGGTTGGCGGTGTTGCGGAACAACGTCGTCGTCTTCATCTGTTCGTGAGGCCCTGTCGGTCGGGCGGCGCCGGGGCGCCGGTTGTCGGATTCGCCATCCCTGTAAAGCGTCAGGCTAAACATCTGATTCCCCGCCGAAGCGTGGCCCGGGCAACGATCTAGGTGTGAGTTTGCTCACGAGTTGCGCGATATTTAGGGCATTACGGTCAGCCAACTCCCTTTCAGCAAGCGGACATTACGCATCGGAACCGCTCATTCCGCCCCCGATCATCGCGACTGGGACACCCCTGCCCCGTAAGCAGTACGTAAACAAAAGTCCGATTCATCCGGGATGAATTTCTACGCCAGGTGATGTGCTGCTCACGCCGTGTCAATAAGGTCACATCCCAGGACACGGGCCTTGTTGGAGATCCGTCGCTGTGCTGGAATTCCACGCACTGCCGCGCAGTCTTTGTGAAAACACAGGCAGGCCGGCGCACGAAGGGCGCGACGCAGCGCCGAGTGGCGGCGGTAAAGGGGGAGAACACGCCGGTCACTGACGACCACCATGGGGCGCGCCGCGCCCCACGACTCGACACCGTTCCGCCGCCTGTGCGGGGGAACGCCTGGTCCAGAGGTTGCGACGCTAGTGCAGGGACGTTTCAAGAGGGATGGCACGGGGTCCCCCCAGGCCCGCCAGGGTCGAGGGGAAGCCGCGGCTGAACAGGAGCCTCGCGGCGGTTCCGACCGCGGCTCCTCGGCCCAGCACGCCCAGACCCCCCCGACCGCCCAGAACCACCGCCCGGGTCCGGCAGGCGGCGGCGAGTCCGCGACCGCCCCCGCGGCTGCTCCGAAGCCCAAGGGCCAGGGCAGCACGGGCTCACGCATGGCTCTGCGCAACTGGCGCATCAGTACCAGGCTGGTCTCCCTGCTGGCACTGCCCGTGGTCGCCGCGACCACCCTGGGCGGGCTGCGCATCAACGACTCCATGGACAAGATGCAGCAGCTGGACCACATGCAGCTGCTCACCCAGATGACCAAGCAGGCGACCGAGCTGGCGGCCGCGCTCCAGGAGGAGCGCGACAAGTCGGCCGGTCCGCTGTCGCACGGTGCGAAGGCCAGCGACTTCAACGTCGAGGAGCCCCGCAAGAAGACCGACCTGGCCGACCAGGCGTTCCTCAAGGGCACCGCGGACTTCGACAACGCGAAGCGCGACGACTCGATCGAGTCGATCCGCGGCAGCCTCCGGGGTATCGCCACCAAGCTGACCCGTCTCAAGGCCATCCGCGCCGACGCCTACCAGGGCAGCGCCACCACCTCGCAGACGGTCACCGAGTACAGCGAGCTGATCGACTCGCTGCTCGGCCTCTCGCAGGACATGGCCCAGGCGACCGCCAACCCCGAGATGATCAAGCGGACCCGCGCCCTGGCGGCCTTCTCGTCCGCCAAGGAGTACGCGTCGATCCAGCGGGCCGTCATCGCCGCCGCACTGCCGACGAGCAACAAGGGCCACGGCGACCTGAAGGAGAGCGACCGGCTCTTCGCCAAGTCCGCCATGCAGAGCGAGGAGGACGAACTCAAGTCCTTCAAGCTGGTCTACGCGGGCAACGCGGCGGCCCTGACCGCCCCGCTGGACACCGGTAACCCGGAGATCACCGCCGCCAACCTGTACGCGAAGCACGTCCTGGAGAACCAGGGCGGTCTGGACAGCCAGACCCCGCGTTCGTACAAGGACTGGTACGACTCGGACAGCAACCGCATCACGGCCATGAAGACCATCGAGGCCACGCTGCTGGGCGAGATGGAGCAGAAGGCCCGCGAGCTGCGCAACGACGCCGAGCGCGAGGCGATCATCAACGCCGCGCTCATCGTGCTCGTCCTGGGTGTCTCGCTGGTCGGCGCCTATGTCGTGGCCCGGTCCATGATCCGCTCGCTGCGACGGCTCCAGGACACCGCGACCAAGGTCGCGAGCGAGCGCCTCCCCGAGCTGGTCAAGCAGCTCTCCGAGACCGACCCGCAGGACGTCGACACCTCCGTCGAGTCCGTCGGTGTGCACAGCCGGGACGAGATCGGAAAGGTCGCCACGGCCTTCGACGACGTGCACCGCGAGGCCGTCCGGCTCGCCTCCGAGCAGGCCATGCTGCGGGGCAACGTCAACGCGATGTTCACCAACCTCTCGCGCCGCAGCCAGGGCCTCATCCAGCGCCAGCTCTCGCTCATCTCCGAACTGGAGTCCCGCGAGGCCGACCCGGACCAGCTGTCCTCGCTCTTCAAGCTCGACCACCTCGCGACCCGTATGCGCCGTAACGGTGAGAACCTGCTGGTCCTCGCCGGTGAAGAGCCCGGCCGCCGGTGGACCCGCCCCGTGCCGCTGGTCGACGTGCTCCGCGCCGCCGCGTCCGAGGTGGAGCAGTACGAGCGCATCGAGCTGGCCGCCGTGCCCGCGACCGAGGTCGCGGGACGCGTCGTCAACGACCTCGTCCACCTGCTCGCCGAGCTGCTGGAGAACGCGACGTCGTTCTCGTCGCCGCAGACCAAGGTCCGGGTGACCGGTCACGCGCTGCCCGACGGGCGGGTGCTCGTCGAGATCCACGACACCGGTATCGGCCTCTCCCCCGAGGACCTCGCCGCGATCAACGAGCGGCTCGCGTCGCCGCCCACCGTGGATGTCTCCGTCTCCCGCCGCATGGGCCTGTTCGTGGTCGGCCGGCTCTCGCTGCGCCACGGCATCCGTATCCAGCTCCGCCCCTCCGACTCCGGTGGTACGACCGCGCTGGTCATGCTGCCCGTCGATGTCGCCCAGGGCGGCAAGAAGGCCCCGGCCAAGCCGGGAATGCCCGGGGGCCAGCAGCAGCCGCAGCAGCAGCTGGGCCAGTCGCCGCAGGGCCAGTCCCAGTTGGGGCAGTCGTCCCAGGGCCAGTCGCAGCTCGGCCAGTCGCCGCAGGGCGCGGGTGCCCCCGGCCGTGCGGGTGCCGGTGCCGGCGCCCCGCGCGGTCAGGTGTCGGGTACCGGTCCGCGCGCCG
>NZ_JAAGLN010000011.1 GCF_010548145.1 Streptomyces sp. SID10853 | reverse complement strand
GTCGACGGATGCGACGAGGCGTGCGCCGAGCCGCTCGCGGACGGCGCGGGCGACCTCGACGTGCGCTGCTGCGACGGGCTGCCCGACGCGCCGGGCTCCTGCGGAAGCGGCTGTCCCGGAAGCCGGTTGGTGGGATCGGTGTTCGGGCCCGGCACGGTCACGACCTGGGCGGAGCGCACCGCGCCGCCCAGCACCGCACCGATGATCATCGTCAGCCCGACGACCACCGCGGCGACGACAGCACCGCGCCGCAGCACCCGGCGCCGCAGCTCGGCGAGTTCGGACCGCGGGCCGAGCGTGCGCCACGCCTCGCCCGCGAGACGGCTGTCGATCGAGTAGACGGGGGCGCCCGCGATGATCAGCGGCGACCAGGCGGCGAGATAGATGATGTCCGGTGCGTCGTACACCGGGACGGTCCGCCAGCTGACCGTGACGACGAGCGCAGCGGAGAGCAACGCGCCGAACACCCCGGCGACCCGCTGCCAGAGCCCCAGTACGGTCAGCACGCCGACGACGACCTGCAGGAACGCGATGGTCAGCCCGGCGCCCACCGGGTGCGACAGCGCGAAGTCGCGGAGCGGGCTCGCCAGCGCCCAAGGGTGCAGCGAATGCAGCCACTTGACCATGGAGCCGCGTTCGCCGCCGTCGAAGTAGACGGGGTCGCAGAGCTTGCCCATGCCGGCGTACATCGAGATGAAGCCGAGGAACACACGGAGCGGGAGCAGCACCACGCCGAGGTTCATCCGGCGGTCGGGGTAGTAGGCGTGGCGGATGCCGTCCGGGCCGGGCCGCTTGCCGTCGGTACGGCTTCCGCCGCCGTCGGGGCCGTGACCGAGGCCGTCGTCGTACGCCTCGTCGGCGCCGTCGGGAGCATCCGCGTACGCGCCGCCCGAGTAGCGCTCCTGCTCGTCGTACGCGCCGACGGCCTCACGCATCCTGGGCAGCAACTGCGTGCCGGGGCCCTCGCCCCCGGGGCCGCCGCGCGGGGGGCCGTCCGCTCCGTCGACGTCGATACGGGGGATGACCTGGGTGGCTCCGGCGTCCTGGCCGGACGCGTAACCGACCTCCTGGACGCCGGAGTTCCGCACGGCCTGGAGAAGTCTGATGGCCCCGGTGTCGTCGGGGGCCGACTTCCCGCTCCACACGACAGGCGCCCTGCGCCGCCCGCCCGCGCCGGCGGCCGCGGGGATCCTTGCCGTGTCCTTCAGGCGCGAACCGGCGGGCCGCGGAGTCGAGTTCGGTGCGAGCTGCACCCGGAAGCTGGCGTGGTTGACGACGACCTGTGCGGGATCGCACGGCACCTTGACCATGCTCAGCGCGGGCAGGTCGTCGAACCCGGGTGTTCTGGTGTCCACGCTCATCTAACCGAGTGACACAGGTTTAGGACACTGCCTTGACACCCCGGATCTGTCCGCGACCCGTCAACACCCCGCGCAGCCCCGGGTACTGGAGCCGGTCAGGCCCGGCGGCGCGCCGCCTCGTACAGGACGATGCCCGCGGCCACACCCGCGTTCAGCGACTCCGCGCCGCCCGGCATCGGGATCCGCACCCGGTAGTCACAGGTCTCGCCGACGAGCCGGCCGAGGCCCTTGCCCTCGCTGCCGATGACGATGACGACCGGGCCGCCCAGCGCCGCCAGGTCCTGCACCTCGTGCTCGCCGTCCGCCGCGAGGCCGACGACCGTGATGCCGGCCTTCTGGTAGCCCTCGAGCGCCCGCGTCAGGTTGGTGACCCGGGAGACCGGCGTACGCGCGGCCGTACCGGCGGACGACTTCCAGGCGCCCGCCGTCATCCCGGCCGCCCGGCGCTCGGGCACGACCACACCGTGGCCGCCGAACGCGGAGACCGAGCGGACGATCGCACCCAGGTTCCGCGGGTCCGTCACCCCGTCGAGTGCCACGATCAGCGGGTCCTCATTGGCGTCGTACGCGGCGGACGTGAGGTCCTCCGGGTGCGCGTACTCGTACGGCGGGACCTGGAGGACGAGGCCCTGGTGGTTCAGGCCGTTCGTCATCCGGTCCAGCTCCGGGCGCGGGGCCTCCATCAGGTTGATGTTGCCGCGCTGCCCGGCGAGCTGGAGCGCCTCGCGCACCCGCTCGTCGTTGTCGATGTACTGCTGGACGTACAGCGTCACCGCGGGGACGCCGTCGCGCAGCGCCTCGTACACCGGGTTACGGCCGACGACCATCTCGGACGTGCCCTTGGCCCCGCCCCTGCGCGGCGCGGGGCGGCGGGCCGCGGCCTGCCGCGCCTGGGCGCCCGCGATGCGGTTCTTCTTGTGCCCCTTGCGTTCGGACGCGGGGGGCGTCGGCCCCTTCCCCTCAAGGCCGCGGCGTCGCTGGCCCCCGCTGCCGACCTGCGCGCCCTTCTTGTTGGACGTGCGGCGGTTCCTGCGCTGGCTGTTCCCGGCCATGACCTACCTGTTTCTCTGCTGCTCAGTACGTACTACGTATAGGAAAGTGTGCCGCGAACGGCGGCGTGGCGCTCACCGCGGGCGTCACCGCGGGCCGAGAGTCCAGCGCGGACCGTTCGGCCCGTCCTCGATGACCAGGCCGGACTGCTGGAGCTGGTCGCGGATCGAGTCCGCGGTGGCCCAGTCCTTGCGGGCCCTGGCGGCCTCGCGCTGTTCGAGTACGAGCCTGACGAGTGTGTCCACCGCCCCGTGCAGGTCCTCGCCGCGGTCCCCCTCGCCCGCCCATGGCTCGTCGAGCGGGTCGAGACCGAGGACACCGAGCATCGCCCGTACCTCGGCCAGTCTGGCGACGGCGGCTTCCTTGTCGTCGGCTGCCAGCGCGGAGTTGCCCTGGCGGACCGTGGTGTGCACGATCGCGAGCGCCTGCGGCACACCCATGTCGTCGTCCATCGCCTCGGCGAAGGCGGGCGGCACCTCGGCGGCCGGGGCGACCGCGCCGCCGGCCTTCTCGATGACCCGCTGGATGAACCCCTCGATCCGGGCGAAAGCCGACTCGGCCTCCCGCAGGGCCTCCTCGCTGTACTCGATCATCGACCGGTAGTGCGGGGTTCCCAGGTAGTAGCGCAGGACGATGGGGCGCCACTGCTTGACCATCTCACTGACCAGCACGGAGTTGCCCAGGGATTTGGACATCTTCTCGCCGCTCATGGTGACCCAGGCGTTGTGCAGCCAGTACGCCGCGAAGTCGTCGCCGTACGCCTTGGACTGCGCGATCTCGTTCTCGTGGTGCGGGAAGATCAGGTCGATCCCGCCGCCGTGGATGTCGAAGGCGCTGCCCAGGTACTTGTGGGCCATGGCGGAGCACTCCAGGTGCCAGCCGGGCCTGCCGGGGCCCCACGGGGTCTCCCAGGAGGGCTCACCGGGCTTGACGGACTTCCACATGGCGAAGTCCCGCGGGTCGCGCTTGCCGGTCACACCGTCCTCGGCGGGCTGGCGCAGCCCGTCCAGGTCCTGGTTCGAGAGCTGGAGGTAGTCGTCGTACGAGCGCACGTCGAAGTAGACGTTTCCGTCGGCCTCGTAGGCGTGACCGCGCTCGATGAGGACGCGCATCATCTCGATCATCTCGGTCATGTGGCCGGTGGCACGCGGCTCGTAGGTGACCGGCAGGCAGCCGAGCACGTCGTATCCGGTGTTGAACGCGCGCTCGTTCTCGTAGCCGATCGCCCACCAGGGGCGGTTCTGCTCCGCCGCCTTCTTGATGATCTTGTCGTCGATGTCCGTGACGTTCCGGATGAACGTGACCTCGTAGCCGCGGTACGCGAACCAGCGGCGCATGATGTCGAAATTCAGCCCGGACCTGATGTGCCCGATGTGCGGGGCCGCCTGCACCGTGGCGCCACAGAGGTAGATCGAGACACAGCCCGCAGTGAGCGGAACGAAGTCGCGGATCTGCCGGGCGCTGGTGTCGTACAGACGAATAGTCACTGCACCAGGGTAGTGGCCCCATACCAGTGCCAGGCGACCCTTTGCCCGACGGGGCAGGGAAGTGTGACGCAACAGTGCCCCGGAGCGCCCGCCCGGCGGCCGGTGAACGGCCGCTGAACGGGGCCCGAGCCTGTGCGGGGCTGCTCAGGGATCGCCCGGGAGCCCGTGATGACGGGATGCCGACGGCGAAATCCAGCCGTCAGACCCGGCCGACGACCTTGCGCGGGGTGATCCTGACGACGACCCGGGCGGCGTCGTTGGCGGAGTCCGGGTTGAACTCGGCGTACGGCTTGCCCGTGTACTTCAGCGCCAGCTCGTCGATCAGTTCCTGGCCGCCCTCGGTGGTGAGCGTCGCCGTGCCCCGGATCTCCGCGTACGAGTAGGGGGCGTCGAAGGGCTGCACCACCACCGTGACCCGGGGGTCGCGGCGGAGGTTCTTCTCCTTGCGGCGGTCGACCGTGGTCGAGATCAGGACATCGTCGCCGTCCCGCTTCGCCCAGACCGGGCTCACCTGGGGACTGCCGTCGGGCTGGATGGTCGCGATGTTGACGAAGACGGGGCTGTCGAGGAGTTCCTTGAGCTTGTCGCTGAGTGCGGCAGACACGGGCTTTGCCTCCGATTGCTGAACAAGGGTGCGGAAGGGGTACTGACTGCAAGGGGTACTGACGGAAGTGGGTACGGCTTGCGCTCCCATCCCTACCCCAAACAACGCGGCCCTGTCCCGGCTTCCCGGCCGATCGGCGCGCGCCGCGCGTTGTGTGCCGGTGCGTGCCGGTCCGTGGCGGAAACGGAACGGACGGACCGGCCCCGCAACCGTCCGTCACGTACGGACCACCAGGGCCGTCGCGATGGCCGCCAGCCCCTCGCCCCGGCCGGTGAAGCCGAGCCCGTCGCTGGTGGCGGCCGAGACCGAGACGGGCGCGCCGACCGCGCCCGAGAGGATCTGCTGCGCCTCGGCCCTGCGCTTGCCGATCTTCGGCCGGCCGCCGACCACCTGGACGGCCACATTGCCGATGGTGAACCCCTCGGCGCGGACGATCCTGGCGGCCTCGGTGAGCAAGGTGATTCCGGAGGCGCCCGACCACTCGGGGCGGCCGGTGCCGAAGTGGGCGCCCAGGTCTCCGATCCCGGCGGCCGAGAAGAGCGCGTTGCAGGCGGCGTGCGCGACCACGTCGGCGTCGGAGTGCCCCGCGAGGCCGGGGCCCTCGCCCTCCCAGCGGAGGCCGGCGCACCAGAGTTCGCGGCCCTCCTCGAAGGCGTGGATGTCGGTCCCGATGCCGACCTGCGGCAGCACCACCTGCGGGGGAACCGTCGAAGGCTGCTGCTCGGGCTGCTCGTGCCCGGAAGCCACTGCGTGCTCAGAAACCACTTCGGGTTCAGAAACCACTTCGTGTTCAGAAGCCACTGTTGATCCTCCTGCGGGCGAGAACCGCCTCGGCCAGGACCAGGTCGAGCGGCCTGGTCACCTTGAACGCCTCTTCGTGCCCCGGGACCACCACGACCCGCACCCCGAGCTGCTCGACCATGCTCGCGTCGTCGGTGACGTCGTGGGTGACGGTGGCGTGCGCGCGGGCGAGCAGCGCGCGGTCGAAGCCCTGCGGGGTCTGCACGGCGCGCAGCAGGGCCCGCTCCGGGGTGGCGACGACCGGCTCGGGAGCGCCGCCGGCCTGCGGCTCGACCTGTTTGACGGTGTCGGCGAGCGGCAGGGCGGGCACGACCGCCGGGGCGCCGTTCCGTACGGCCGCGACGACCGCGTCCACGGTCTCGACGGGCACGAGCGGCCGGGCCGCGTCGTGCACGAGGACCGCGGTGACGCCCTCGGGGAGTACGCCGATCCCGAGGCGGACGGACTCCTGGCGGGTGTCACCACCGGGGACGACCAGGAGCTCGGTGCCCGCCGGCCAGGAATGGCCGGCCAGCAGGGCCTCGACCTCGGCGGCACCGTCCGGCGGGGCCACGACGACCACGAGGGAGACAGCACGCGATCCGGCCATCGCCCGTACGGCGTGGACCAGCATGGGGGTTCCGTTGAGGGCGCGGAGCGCCTTGGGGGCTCCGGGACCGAGCCGGACACCGCGGCCGGCGGCAGGGATCACCGCGGCGGTGGTGTGGCTGGATCCAGCCGGAGCGGCGGCAGGAGATCCGCCGGTGGAGCTGGTAGGGGACGGGGTCCCGGGCTCGTCTGACATCGGTTGCGCGTTCAGGGTTTGTGTCCTCAGCCGACATGGGTATGGCCTGGGAGTGCCGGGCGCGACGCCCTGACCGGCCCCTTCCGTGACGACTGGTCGAGTCGGCATCCCGGGCCCGGCACACCACGTACCGATCAGTATCGGTCACGGTACGGCTCACGCAGCATCGCTCCATGAAAAACAGGCGAACAGCAGCACCGACCGTCCGAAGCCGCGGAGGCCAGGAGACCCTGGGCACCGCGGCGGAAGCGCCGCGCGAGAAAGCAGCATGCCGTGGTGCCCGATGACACATGGAGTGATCCGGTCGGAGATCCAACCGGACTGATCCATGTGGCCAGCGGGCACCACGGCATTCAAAGCGTCAAACAGGCGAAACGGGTCAAGCGGTTCAGGACGCGAGGACCTCGTCGAGCAGAGCCTCGGCCTTGTCTTCGTTGGTGTTCTCCGCGAGAGCGAGCTCGCTCACCAGGATCTGGCGGGCCTTGGCGAGCATGCGCTTCTCACCAGCGGAAAGTCCGCGCTCACGCTCACGACGCCACAGGTCGCGGACCACTTCGGCCACCTTGATGACGTCGCCGGAGGCGAGTTTCTCAAGATTCGCCTTGTAGCGACGGGACCAGTTCGTGGGCTCTTCGGCATACGGTGCGCGAAGCACCTCGAAGACCCGGTCAAGTCCTTCCTGACCAACCACGTCACGCACGCCTACGAACTCCGCATTGTCCGCCGGCACACGAACAGTCAAGTCGCCCTGAGCGACCTTGAGCACCAAGTAGGTCTTGTCCACGCCTTTGATCTGGCGAGTTTCGATAGCCTCGATCAGCGCGGCCCCGTGATGGGGATAGACCACGGTGTCGCCAACCTTGAACGTCATGTGACAGGTACCCCTTCCGTGGCTATCCAGTCTAACACGAGAACGGCTTCTTCTGAATGACGTTTTCGCAGGTCAGGGCATATCTCGGGGCTTGACAACAGCAACACGAACGTGCTGCGGACAGCTCCCCCGGGACGGTATTCGCAGGTCGGAGCGGCTCTGCGTACGGAGAGAAACGCGGACACCACAGGGATCCGAAGCCTTCCCGCAGGCGGCTAACGTCCCGATTTGCCGCATTCGAAACGGTGAACTTCGCGACCTCAGTTCGGATGTCGATCACCCATACGGACGCAATCAGAAATTGATCACTGTGCGCCGGAAGAGGGTTTTCCGTAAGGAATACGTGGCGGCCGGGAGCGGCAGAGAGAATTGATCACTCGCGATATGTGAACGGCGTACGAAGCCACGAGCGGACCCCTGAGTCGGGAGCATGAGTCGGGGGTCGAGTCGGGGCATGAGTCGGAGCATGAGTTCGGGGCATGAGTTCGGGGCTTGAGTTCGGACCGTCAGCCGGAGCCGTGGAGCGGGCGCCCGCGGCATCCGCCGGGTACCCGTACCGCCTGCGGGGCGGGTCGGGTGCGGGGCCGTGACGACGGCTCGGTAACCTGAGGCCGCTGACACACCCTTAGGGAGGCTTTACCCCCTCCCGCCCCTCGTCCCGTCCTGTCCGTACGTCCTAGGAGAAGCCGCCGCCGTGAGCAGCAGCCTTCGACGCGGCGTCCTCGCCGCTTCTGCCATCGTGGTCTCGATCGCCGCCCTGTCCGCCTGTGGCGCGGGCAACAACGCGGCGACGATCGAGGTCAAGCCGGACAACGCCGCTACGTCGGTCGGTGTCATCAAGGTCCAGAACGCGACAGTGATCACCCAGCCGAAGGCCACGGTCCAGGGCCCCGCCGTCATCTCGGCGACCCTCTTCAACAACGGTGACACGAACCAGACGCTCCAGGACGTCAAGCTCGCGGGCTCCAGCTCCGCGGTGAAGCTCACCCCGGCCAAGGGCAAGGGGCCGATCTCGGTGCCCGCGCACGGTTCGGTGACCATCGGCGGCAAGAACAACGCCGCCGCGGTGCTCACCGACGGCCGCTCGGCTGCCGCCGACGGCTCGACGCAGAACCTGGTCTTCCAGTTCAGCGAGACCGGCCGGGTGGCACTGGCCGCACTGGTCGTCCCGGCCACCAGCTACTTCCACGGCTTCGGCCCGAGCAGCCTGCCCGCGACGCCCTCCGCCCCGGCCACACCGGGCGGCAAGGCCACCCCGGGCGGCAAGGCGACTCCCGGTGGAAAGACCACCCCGAGCGGGAACACGACCCCCAGCGGTAACGCGACCCCCGGCGGCGGCACGCCGGCCGGCACGGGCACAGGTACGGGCACGGGCACGGGCACGGGCACGCCGAGCAGCTGACCCGCGCACGGAGCCGCACACACGCACCGCTCACCGGTCAGCGCGCAGCGCACCAGGCACACCGAGCACCGCGAAACGCGAACAGCAACACGCTTCACAGAGGTGCCCCACACAGAAGTGCCCCACCGGACAGTCCGATTCCGGCGGGGCACCTCTGCTTTCCGTACGCGTACGGTTTACGGCTCGAACTTGTAGCCCAGGCCCCGGACCGTCACCAGGTAGCGGGGCGCGCCCGGGTCCGGCTCGATCTTGGCGCGCAGGCGCTTCACATGGACGTCGAGGGTCTTGGTGTCCCCCACGTAGTCCGCGCCCCAGACCCGGTCGATCAGCTGCATCCGGGTCAGGACCCGGCCCGCGTTCCTGAGCAGCATCTCCAGCAGGTCGAACTCCTTGAGCGGCAGGTCGACCTTGGCGCCGGAGACCGTCACGACATGGCGGTCCACATCCATCCGGACCGGACCTGCCTCCAGGGCCGCGGGCGAGACCTCCTCGGGCTCGCCCCGGCGGCGCAGCACCGCGCGGATACGGGCGACCAGCTCCCGTGACGAAAAGGGCTTGGTGACGTAGTCGTCGGCCCCTATTTCCAGCCCGACCACCTTGTCGATCTCGCTGTCCTTGGCCGTCACCATGATCACCGGGACGTTGGAGCGGCCGCGCAGCTGGCGGCACACTTCGGTGCCGGGCAGCCCCGGCAGCATCAGGTCGAGCAGTACGAGGTCGGCGCCGTTGCGCTCGAATTCGTCGAGTCCGTCGGGGCCGGTGGCCGCGATGGCGACCTCGAACCCTTCTTTGCGGAGCATGTAGGACAGGGCGTCGCTGAAGGATTCCTCATCCTCGACGACAAGCACTCGGGTCACGGAAGGACCTCCGGGGCAGGAATGGGTTCAGAGGACAGGAAGGTCGCGAACGGCTGATCGCCGTCGTCACCGTCATCGCCGACAGCGTCGTCGGGGTCGGCGGGGTCGGCGGGAGCGTCCGGTGCGGCAGGTGCGGGTGCGGGGGCCGGATCCTTGCGGCCGCGTCGGTTGCGTACGGAACCGGCTTCCGGCAGCCGCAGGGTGAAGGTGGAGCCCTGGCCCTCCGAGCTCCACACCGTGACCTCCCCGCCGTGCGAGGCGGCCACATGTTTGACGATGGCGAGGCCCAGGCCCGTACCGCCGGTGGCGCGGGAGCGGGCCGGGTCGACACGGTAGAAGCGCTCGAAGATCCGCTCGCGGTCCTTCTCGGTGATGCCGAGGCCCTGGTCGGTGACGGCGATCTCGATGAGTCCCCCAGAGCCGAAAGCCTGGGAGGTGCCCCCTCCGCCGGGGGCGGAGGAGCGGCGGGCGGCGATGCCGACCCGGGTGCGGGCCGGTGAGTAGTTGACCGCGTTCTCCACGAGGTTTCCCAGCGCGGCGGCGAGCTGGGAGCGGTTACCCCAGACATGGAGGTCGGCCGTGCCGCCGGCGGCCATGGTGATCTGTTTGGTGCCCGCCTGGTGGCGGCAGCGGTCGATGGCCTCGGCGACCAGCACGTCGACCCGGACCGGCTCGGCGTCTTCGAGCGGGTCGTCGTTCTGGACGCGGGAGAGATCGATGAGCTCTTGGACCAGATTGGTGAGCCGGGTCGCCTCTATCTGCATCCGGCCCGCGAAACGGGTGACCGCCTCCGGGTCGTCCGATGCGCCCATGACCGCCTCGGAGAGCAGCGAGAGCGCGCCGACCGGGGTCTTCAGCTCATGGCTGACGTTGGCCACGAAGTCGCGCCGGACGGCTTCGATGCGCCGGGCCTCGGTGAGGTCCTCGACGAGCAGCAGCACCAGCCGGGAGCCGAGCGGCGCCACCCGGGCGGAGACCGCGAGCGCCTCGCCGCGGCCGGTGCCCCGGCGGGGAAGGTCGAGCTCGACCTGTCGTATCTCCCCGTCACGCCGGGTGTCCCGGGCCATGTGCAGCATGGGCTCCACGGCCAGCTTCCCGCCCCTGACCAGCCCCAGGGCGTACGCCGCCGAGCTGGCCTTGACCACCGCGTCGCTCTCGTCGAGCACCACGGCCGATGAGCTGAGCACGGAGAGAACGGTGTCCACGCCGGGCGGCAGCACGTCGTCGGTGTGCAGGGAGGTCCGGGTGGGGCGTGCCAGCTCGCGCTCGCTCCAGCGGAACGCCAGCACGCCGATCACACCGGTGCACAGCCCGGCGATCGCGCTTGCTGCGGCGACCGCCGCGTTCACGTCCATGTGTCCAGGTTATGCGGCCCCACCGACACATCCCCAGCCATACGGGTGTCTGCTCGAACGTTCGTCGCTCAGAGTTCACCGAGGGGATAGGGCCGGTTCACTTGGGATGACGGAAACGGACGCGTGGCCCACCGACCGTGGAAGCGTGGAGGTGGGGACACCTCTGCACCGGTCAGCCGCACATGATCAGCCGTAATAGATCAGCCGTACAAGAGAGGGACTCCCATGCGGGACGCGTACCACGAGGAACTGGACTCGATCGGCGAGGGCCTGGTCGAAATGGCCCGGCTCGTCGGTTCGGCGATCGGCCGGGCCACGACCGCGATGCTGGACGCCGATCTGAAGCTCGCCGAGAGCGTGATCGCGGCCGACCAGAAGGTCGACGACCTCCAGCACGACCTCGAAGCACGAGCCATCGCCCTGCTCGCCAGGCAGCAGCCCGTCGCCACCGATCTGCGCATCGTGGTCACCTCGCTGCGGATGAGCGCCGACCTGGAACGCTCGGGCGACCTGGCCCAGCATGTCGCGAAGCTCACCCGGCTCCGCTACCCGGACCGGGCCGTTCCGCATGACCTGCACGCCACGATCCTGGAGATGGGACAGCTCGCGCAGCGGCTGATGGCGAAGGCCGCGGAGGTCATCATCACGATGGACGTCGACCTGGCGCTCCAGCTGGAGACGGACGACGACGAGATGGACCTGCTGCACCGGACGCTCTTCCAGCACCTGATGGACGACCGGTGGAAGCACGGCATCGAGACGGCGGTCGACGTGACGCTCCTCGGCCGCTACTACGAGCGCTTCGCCGACCACGCGGTCTCGGTGGCCAAGCGGGTGGTGTATCTGGTGACGGGCGAGCACGCCGACGAGATCCAGTCCGCGCCCGCCCAGGTAGAGGGGGCGTGAACGGCGCGCTTGCGCGCATGCGCCGTTGATGCGCCCCGCCCGGGTGGGTATGGGATGGCGGAGGCAGTTACGTCCTCGCATGCCGAGCAGGAGGAAATCATGGCCGATTCCCCCGTCACCGAACCCCAGCAGGATGCCCCGATCGAAGTGCACCATCTGCGCGTTCTCGGAGCCTGCGGCTGCGGCTCGGGCTGCGGCTGCGGCTGCCAGTCCGGCGCTCCGTGCCAGTGCGGCGGCTGACAGGGCTGAGGCGGACGGTTCCGTACGACGGCGAGGCCCCGGCCGTACCACCTGACGATTGATCGCGGTGGTGCGGGACGGGGCCTTCGCTGTGCCGCTTACGGGCGGCACGGACGGCGGTACCGGGGAGGAACGTCCCCGCCCGCCCATCTCTGATTACCTGTCACATTCGCCTGCCCCGAACCGTGTTGCCGCAAGGCGCGGCCGTCACGGGCACCAGGACCGAGACCGCACCGTCATCCGGGACCACCACTCCCCGGCCACCCCAGCTCCCGCGTGACTTCCGCGGAAAGGGCAAGTGGGTCGTCCGGGATCTGAACATCACCGTGCCGTTCACCTGGCAGGGCAGAGACGGCGACAGCCAGATGGGGTACTGCGGGCCTCCCGCAGTACCCCATCTGGTTCACGAGCCTGATCTACCACGGCACGCTCTGCACGCTGACCTACAAGTGGCCCGGCCTGCCGGACACCAGCGTGACCTGACCTCCGGCAGGGGCGGCCGGAGGGGCCGGAGAGGCCAGAGCAGCCGGAGGGGCACGGCTACCGAGTGGTGCGGACGGTGGCGTCCGGCACTCCCGACTGGGCGTTGACGAGACCGCTTGCGCTACTCGCTGACGATCCGGGAGTCCCGGAGACCACCTTGGAGACCGCCGGCGTGGTGGTCACCGCGAACGCGGAACTGAGTGAACACGTCCAGAGATCCTGAGATCCAGAGCCCCAGAGATGCTGCCAGGACCGGCATCGACTGAAAACAGGAATCTGACAGCCTCCTGACACCCTCTCCGTACCCTCCCACCCATGCGATACCTCCCAAGTCCGCTCCGTCGGCCACCCCTCCGTCCGCCGCAGCGGAACGCCCCTCGGCAGGCCGGGTAGCCGTCCACCAGCGGGCGGTCACCGTGGCACAGCAGCATTCGGTGCTCCAGTACTGGACGCCGGAGCGCATCGCCGCGCTCACCACGTCGGCGTCCGACAACCCGCCTGCCCGCGGCTCCAGCGGCGGGCCACGTTCCACGGACCACGGACTGAACCGGCGATCACCAAGCCGCTGCACGACCGGGCCCAGCGGGCCTAGTGGCGCCCCAGTCGCACAGGAACAGGAAGGGGACTGAGCCGAGCCGGCGGCGATCACCCACCGCTCATTTCCCGTCGGCCGCTCCGTCGCTCGTCGCTCCGTCGCATCAAAAGCCATCGCAATTCTCGGCATCCACCTTTTACATCTACCTTCCACATGGGTGAGGCGAATATGAAACTTGGACTCACAGGGCGTGCGAAGTTGCTGCTGCTTGCCGCGCCCGTAACAGCCTGTGCCGTTTGCTTCACTTCGACAGAGGCGTTCGCTGCCGCCGGTGGGTCCGGTACTCAGCCTGCGCGGCACGAGGTGAGAGAGGTGCGTTACAACCTGGGCGACCAGGCTTTCCCGCCGCCCAAGTCTCTCGGATACGTGGGCAACAACGAGCTGGACGGGGCCGTGTACTACCCCGACGACATCTCCTCGGGCACCCACCCGCTGATCATGATCGAGCATGGATTCTGGGACACCTGCGCCGACGCCGCCGCCTCCACGTCACTTGCCGCGGCGCAAGCCGCGCTGGCGAAGGACGAGCAGAGCGGCGACAAGGTAGACGCGGCGAAGCAGGAGGCGATCATCAAGGCCGACTCGGACCGGCTGTCGGCCTGGCCGTGCGCATCCGGGGTGCGGCAGATCCCCAGCTATCTCGGATACGACTACCTGGGCCGTGATCTGGCAAGCCAGGGGTTCGTCGTTGTCTCCATCGGGGCGAACGGCATCAACTCGACGTCCTCCGGCCAGGCCGACACGGTCTATCAGGAGCGCGCGGCACTGATCAACGCCCAGTTGCGGATGTGGCAGCAACTGTCGTCGACGGGCGAGGGCCCGCTGCACGGCAGCTTCGTCGACGCCAGGTCCGGACATACGTCGCCGGTGAACTTCAAGAACCATGTGGACCTGAAGAACGTGGGGCTGATGGGCCACTCCATGGGCGGCGGCGGAGTGATGCAGGAGATCGCCGACAGCAGCCGCAACACGTGGCCCAAAGGCGTGTCCATCAACGCGGCGTTCGCTCTCGCACCCACCGCCACCTGGGACGTCGATCCCATCACCAAGACATCGTTTGCGGTGATGTGGGGCACGTGCGACCAGGTGAACACCGGGGAGTACTTCGACTGGAACAAGGACGACAACAGCGCACCGATAGCCCAGTACACGGTGCCCGGCGGTGTCCACGACTTCTACAACAAGCAGTGGTCACCCAGCAGCGGCCAGGTCAGCGCCCATGACGACGCCGTTCCCGGCAGCAAGCCAGGCACCTGCAAGTCCCAGTTCCCCGGGGCCACCACCCCCCAGAGCGATCAGAAGGAACTCTCGGAGCAGCGGCAGCGCCGGATCACCCAGGATTACGTGAGCGCCTATTTCGCCGACCACCTGCTCGGCCGGACGCAGTATGAGCCCTACCTGACGGGAGCGAAGCCGTTCCCCGGGATGGGCGGTGCCGTCAGCACCCGGTTCGACGGGGGCAGCAACTGAGCTTGATCCGTGTGAGGGCCCCCGCGGCCCCCGCACGCACACCCCCGCTCAGCTGAAAGCCCCTTGCCCACGGAGACTCCGCGGGCAAGGGGCTCAAAGCTTCGGGGCTTACTTCTTCTTGCCCTGGGTCTTGTCGGGGATCTTGGGGGCCTGCGTTTTTGCAGCTCTGGGGCCGGGGCTCAGGCGTCTGACTGGTCGTCATTGGTCGTTGCTGGCCGGTGTTGAGCGGCTTCGGACGGCCCAGGGACGGCCCGAAACTCTCGGGCTCCGCCCTAGTCTGACCACCTTGCACCTCCTCGGGAGAGGGGCGCCGATACACACGGCGCCTCCCATGCGGCCCTACAGAGGGCCTGTCGGACGACCTGTAGTTCTTCGAGGGACCAGACACATGCGCCAGGCGTCCTTGATGCTTCCTCGGCCCGTTAAGAGTCCGCACCATCATCCGGGCGGTCATGCAACGACCATAGATAGATCGCAATCTGCAACACTACGGCAGCAGCAGGCATCCCCAAATTGTCAATGAATCCATGCGCCATCTCATTTCTAATATTCCAACCTCCGGCAGGGTTAGCGCAAACTGTCAGTACGCATCGATGCCAGGACTCTTCCATTCCGTGGGCTTTCAAGATGTCGAGCAGATATCCCAATCCGGGGTACTGTCCAGGCTTCTGGTCACGCTGAAGTCGATAGACGCCCCGATCCATGGCGATCACCAGATTGCGAACCATGGTCTCGATTCTTGGAATGATGGTGAAGGCTGACCCCTCAGCGTCCCCCGCCCAATAGCGAATGAACGCTCGCGCTAATGAATGGGCTAGATCTTCGTCAGTGAGCGGCGCTTGAGAAAAAAATTCCGCCAGCTCGTTTTCCGTAGGGATGCCATACGTATCGGCCACTCTTGAAAGGGCCATGGCCAGTATCGGAGCAAAGATCTGAATATTGTAAGACTCCTGCTCGGCAAGAGCAACAGCTTCACGATCTCCGTCCGATTGAGGGCGATATCTCGGCAGTCCGTCACCTCCGAGCAACTCTTTAGAGAGTAGATTGCTGAGTGCAAATTCACGCGCATGCTGTTCCATTCTAGCCTTATTTTGCGTCAAGTCTCCGGTTGCTGGACCGTAAACCTGGTAGAGGCCAAGCAAGGCGTGCTGCCAATTTCCGGCTCCGGTGATGGGTGCGAGCAAACGCTCAATCTCGGCGTCATCGATAGCGGTTGACGCCGAAAAGGTAACCAACCCCAGGTCCTCCTTACGGAGGCTCTGCAAGTTAGCGGCTGCCTGCTCAACCAGACCACGGTCTTGACTACTCTCGGCACATTCCAGCGCTTTCTTCAGGTGGGTAGCGCGGATGAGCCCCTCGGAGTGGCCTGCCGCCTCGGTCCATACCTCCACCAGATGCGCCCACAGTTCTTTTTTCGCTGCTGCATCCGAGGCCCTGGCAATCTGAAGCCTCAAAATACTGTCACGAATGAATGGGTCGTCATACTCAGTAAAGGCATCCTCCAGCAGGTCATTAACCGCGTCCGGAGGGTTGTCCTCCGCGAGAACCGATTCAATCAGGCGCATGAAGACACCAGGGCGCTGGCCACCGCCAGATAGCTCCTGGCGGGCATCGTCCAACAATTCGCTTACGATCAGGTCTGCTTGATCGTAAGAATTGACCGAGCGGGCAACCCTCAGGCCGATTCCCAAAAATTTCGCTCGATCAAGGCCTACTTCCCAATTCTTCGCAGCCGCCCGGTAGCTTTCAGCTGCTGCGATCGCGTACTCATGAGCCCTTCCGAAACGTCGTTCAAATAGAAGGTGCTGAAGGCGTGCCAATCCCCAGTGGGAAGTGACTCTTGTTGTCAATGTATGCCACACACTGACAACCTCTTCGGCAACAACAGCCACCTTTGGAGGGGTCGTTTCCTCAGAAGCCCCAAAGAAACGTGGCTCCACCGCCAGCCTTCGCCGGTTGTTGTCCTGTTCAACCGAGATTTCGTATTCGAAAGCCCAAAGGGCTGCCTTTACCGGGAGATCGGAAATTTCTTCTACCGGGAAATCGCTCGGCATTCCACTGAGCAAGGCCACACGTAAAGCTCGGTCGGCCTCAAACCGCGATGTAGCCTGGCCTGCTTGATCAATGGCGCTAGCTACGGCAGCAATTTGTTCATCTTGCGGCATCATGGCCAAATTATGGCTGGCTTTCGGTCGCTGCGCTACCAGGTTCCCTATCTCGGGGAACATGCTGGCCTGAGCGCCATCGCGGTGGGCCAAGATTGGCTGCGGGTGATCTTGGAAACCGTGGTGGTGCAAGCCACCGTGGTTTCAGATCAAGCACTCATGGAGCAGGTTGAAGGCCCTGATCAGGAACATCGATCGTCGGCCCGCGACCACTGCTTGTTGGTGACCGCGATGATTCCCCGTGGTTTTCCTGGTCTATCGGGTATGGATGGGGCACGCACGCTCTCAGGTCCGAGAGCCTGTCTTCGCTCTTCTGCGTACGACTAGCCCCTTGCCCTGACACACTCAGCCAGTGATCAGTGTGACTGCTGCCGCAGGGCAGCCCGAGAGCTTCATGTCGTCTATCCCGGCTGCTGCACTCGTAGGGGCGATGGCCCTACTGTTCACGGTCGTTACGTTCTGGTGGCTCAATGCCCGACTGGGGCGCTTGAAGAGTTGGGAGCCCCAGACCTACGCGATGTCACTCGGTCGGGACTATGTTCGTGTACGCCTGCCACTGGTCATGTACAACACTGGGGCGAGGTCAATCGTGGTGTTGGACATGCGCATGCGTTTCCCGGAGGAGCCCACCGCCTTGTGGCCGCTGCAATGGACCGGCACATCTGAAGAGCTCATGCCTAAATCAGGAAGTCGCGTTCTACCCCCAGCGGGCTTCGCCATTGCGGGTCGGACGGCAGAGCAGCGGGTTGTGACCTTCAGCGTTCCGTCGCCAGGTTTCATACCGGAAGGGCGTGAGTACCAGGCGGTGATCGAGGCGGTTCTTGGGCAGCGGAGAGTATGGCAGCGAGTGTTGAGACGAGAAGATAGGTGGCAGCCGGTCGTGCGCCTTACCCTCCGGATAGGCTTGGCGCGGTACTCAGGCTCCTTCGCTCCGTACTCGAATTCCCCTCTTGAGCTGAGCCCAGAAGACCTTCGGGCACCTGACGAAGCTATGCAGCGTCTCGCTCTACGACTACGCGATGAACGCAAGGAGAGTCCCTAGGGTCGATAACCCGTCTCGCCTGAGAGCGGCTTTCGTACTACTCGAACCGAGGCGATTCCTCACCCACCACTTACCCCTGCCCCCATCCTCCGTCTTTGCGTGACTAAGGCTTAGTCTTCGTGATTCATAGCCCGACTTAGCGCTTCATCGTTCATGGTTCATAGCCCGAGTTAACGCTTCATCGTTCGTGATTCATAGCCCGAGTTAACGCTTCATCGTTCGTGATTCATAGCCCGAGTCAACGCTTCATCGTTCGTGATTCATAGCCCGAGTCAACGCTTCATCGTTCGTGATTCACGATCTATCGACAGACTCCAGCATCCGGGCACATCACGCAACTAGCGAGCTAGCTACCTAGCTCGCTAGTTGGCTTGCTGGCTTGCTTGTTGGCTGACTCGATGGCTCGATGGATAGGCGGCTCGATGGGCGGATGGATAGATGGTTCGATTGGCCCGAGGCTAGGAGTCGAGCCCGCCACTCACTCAGGTGCCCAATTGAGGCGGCTAGGCGAGATCGACCCGCGAACAGAACCACGCGGCCAGGAATGGCGCAGGCCCCACGGAGAGCCATAGAGGCCGCATACTGCAAGGTTTGGCGCTCGGCCGAAAGATAGCTAGGCTCCCTCAGCATCGAAAGAAAGAGGGGCCGCCCATGCAGGGGCGACCCCTCCTCTCCATCGGTGCATGCACTACGCGTATCCCTAGCGAAATTCACGAACCCTATGGAGGCCACCATGGTGCCACGGCGCACCCTCCAGATCGACCTCTTCCCCCGGGAGCTGCCGTTCTGGCTCCTCGCCATGGGCGGTGCCGCCCTGGGCATGCAGGCAGGAGTCGACCCGCTCATCACCCTGCCCGCGGCCTTCCTCGCGACGGTCCGGGTTCGCGTCCGGCTCGTCTGAGGCGCGACGGCCCAACCACGGCCCCAGCGCAGCAAAAAGCCCCCTACCAGCGGAGAACCCGCAGGTAGGGGGCTTAAAGCGTCAGGCTTACTTCTTCTTGCCCTGGTTCTTGACCGCCTCGATGGCCGCCGCCGCCGCGTCCGGGTCCAGGTAGGTGCCGCCCGGGTTGACCGGCTTGAAGTCGGCGTCCAGTTCGTAGGCGAGCGGGATGCCCGTCGGGATGTTCAGGCCCGCGATGTCCGCGTCCGAGATGCCGTCCAGGTGCTTGACCAGGGCGCGCAGGGAGTTGCCGTGTGCGGCGACCAGGACCGTGCGGCCGGCCAGGAGGTCCGGGACGATGCCGTCGTACCAGTACGGCAGCATGCGGACCACGACGTCCTTGAGGCACTCGGTGCGCGGGCGCAGCTCCGGGGGGATCGTCGCGTACCGGGCGTCGTCGCTCTGCGAGTACTGCGCGCCGTCCTCGAGGGCCGGCGGCGGGGTGTCGTAGGAGCGGCGCCACAGCATGAACTGCTCCTCGCCGAACTCGGCGAGCGTCTGCGCCTTGTCCTTGCCCTGGAGCGCGCCGTAGTGCCGCTCGTTCAGCCGCCAGGAGCGGTGCACGGGGATCCAGTGGCGGTCCGCGGCCTCCAGCGAGAGCTGGGCGGTGCGGATGGCGCGCTTCTGGAGGGAGGTGTGCACGACATCGGGGAGCAGGCCGGCGTCCGTGAGCAGCTCACCGCCGCGGACCGCCTCCTTCTCGCCCTTCTGCGTCAGGTTGACGTCCACCCAACCGGTGAACTGATTCGTCGCGTTCCATTCGCTCTCGCCGTGGCGGAGGAGGATCAGCTTGTACGGTGCGTCGGCCATGCCCCCGAGCCTAATCGACGGCCCGGGGGTCGCCGATTGACGCCCTGGGTCCGGACGACGGGACGGCCGGCCGGCCGTGACCGGATCGCCGGGACCGGCGATCCACGGCGCCCACTGCGCCCACTCCTTCCGCTCCGTTCATCCCGTCCGCCCCGTCCGCCCCGTCCGCCCCGCCCCGCCGTCCTGTCCCGTCACACCCGCGCGCCGTCCTCCGTCCGCTGTTGTGGGGGCTGCGGTTCCGCCGTCACCCGGGTGCCCGGGTGGAAGTACGAGCAGATGAAGGCGAGGGCGAGGGCGCCGGCCATCCCGTAGAAGACCACCCGGTTCGCCTCGGCGAAGTCCAGCCGGATCGCGCCCATCGCGTGCCGCGTCGCGCTCGCGACCGGCCCGCTGCCCGTCGGACCGCTCGAATCGGCGTGGCCTGTCACGGCCTCGGCGATGCTGTGCGCCGTGCGTTTCGCCGCCCGGTCCGGCAGGCCGTCGGCGCGCAGGGTGCGGGTGACCCGGTCGGTGGTGACATGGGTGAGGACCGTGCCGAACACCGCGAGGCCCACACTGGCCGCGTAGTTGCGCACCGTCTGCGTGATGCCGGTGACCTCCCCGTACGACGCGTCGATCGCGCGGTTGACCGCGTCCGTGGACGCCGGGGCGAGCAGGAATCCGATGCCTGCCCCGGCCAGTGCCGCGTAGGGCCACTGGTCGTGCATCGCCAGTGTCGTCATCCGGTGGGCCCACAGGGCGAATCCGATGGCGCCCAGCGCGCAGCCCAGCTTCAGGGCCGGCCGGGCGCCGCGCCGGTCCAGGATGCGCCCGCCCCACTGGGAGGCCAGGCCGAAACCGACGAAGAAGTACAGCAGGTAGAGGGCCGCCTGGTTCGGTGAGGCGCTCAGCGACACCTGCGCGTACACCGAGGCGAAGAAGAAGACCGGTACGAACGCGATCATCGCCAGGAACAGCACGACGACATCGACGGTGAAGGCCCGGTCCCGGAACACCCGGAGCCTGATGAGCGGATGCCCCGTGCGGAGCTCCAGCGCGCCGAACACCACCAGGACCAGCAGGCCGCCCGCGATGCAGAGCCAGGTGGCGGCACTGTCCCAGCCCCACGCGGACGCCTGCTGGAGTCCGAAGACACTCAGCCCCATCCCCACGGCGACGAGCACAGCACCCGGCACGTCGAGGGGCTCGTGGGTCGCGTTGCGGGGGATACGGGCTTTCGCCGTCAGGGCCAGGGCGATGATGGCGACCGGTACGTTGACCCAGAAGATCGCCCGCCAGGTCCAGTCGGTGAGCCAGCCGCCGAGCAGCGGGCCGACACACGTCAGGGCGCCCGACAGCCCGAAGAAGAGCGCCAGCGCGCGCCCCCGGCGCTCCACGGGGAAGACCGCGACCACCACGGCGAGCGCCGCAGGGAACATCAGCGCCGCCCCCACGCCCTGCACCGCCCGGAAGGCGATCAGCCAGGTCTGGGCGCCCCCGCCCCTGGGTACCGCACCGCACAGCGCCGACGCGATCACGAAGACCAGCGTGCCGGTCACCATGATCCGGCGGTGCCCGAAGATGTCCGAGAGCCGGCCGCCGAGCGCGAAGAACGCGGCCAGGGTCAGCAGATAGGCGTTGACCACCCACTGCATCCCGGACGCGGAAAGTCCCAGCTCATGGATGATGTCCGGCGCCGCGATGGCCACGATCGTCTGGTCGATGAACGTCATCGAGACGGCGAACAGCATGGCGGCCAGCGTCAGCGTCTGGTTCGGCGCGAATCTGCCGGTGGCGGGTGCGGAGGAGGAGGAGGAGGAGGAGGCGGAGTGGTCCCCTTTGTCGCTCATGGACGAAATAGTCCACCGGGGCCGGGGATCCCGCACGCCGGGACCAGCACACCGGAAACCAGCACGCCGGGACCCCGCACACCGGGACCAGCACGCCGGGACCCCGCACGCGGGGAACGCCCGGCCCCGGGCGGCCCCGGGCGGGCGGGACAAGGCAGGACCTGGCCGGGCAGGGCCGGGCCGGGCAAGGCAGGACCTGGCAGGACCTGGCCGGGCAGGGCACAGGCGTTCCGGGGTGGCCGGGCCTACCCTGCCCCGGAGCGCCCGGCGGGCCGGCTACGGGTGCAGCCCCCGTTGCGCCTCGTGCAGATTGGCGGGGTGTACGGATTCCGGCGCGCCGTACGCCTCCAGGCGCGTATGCAGATCGCCGGTGAAGTCCGGCACGTCGATCTGGCCGAACGGTCTGACCTTGCTGATGCCGACGCTCGCGCTGTACGGGGCGAGGCCGTCGATCTTCATCAGGCCCTCGCGGCCGTTGGTGACCCGGATGTTCCAGTGGGTGAACCTGGCGCCGAAGAGCGGCCCTGCCGATGCGTCCCCGCCGTGCTGCCCGTCGTTGTCGACGGTGATGTCGGTGCGCACATTGGCGAACGGCAGGCCCCGGTGCGAGTCGAAGGTGCCCATCTCCATCACTCCGCGCGACCAGACGTTGTGGCTGGAGAGCCCCTCGACGTTGATGCCGTGCAGCTGGGTGCCGGCCGGGGCGGGCACCGTGCGCTCGGCGATCGTGAAGTCCTCGACGAGGTTGTCGTGCGACCCCTCCCGGCAGAAGTACGGATGGTGCGAGCCCCGCCCCTCGACGCGGGTGCGGCGCAGGGTGGTGGCGGAGGCGGCGACCAGGCCGAAGCCGTTGTCGACGTCGCGTACGACGACGTCGTCGGCCCAGCAGTCGTACGTGCACTGGAACGCGACGCCGTTGTACCCCTTGTCGAGCAGATGCGGCGACTGCGGGGTGAGGACCGCTTCGAGCGTGAGCCCCTCCACGGCCGACCCGGTCAGCGGTGCCACATGGGTGGTGAGCCGGGGGTCCCACTCGGGGCGGATGTCGAGCGGGAGGGGGCGCTCCAGGGTGAGCCTGCGGCCGTGCACCGCCATGATGCGCACCGGCCACTCGTAGGGGACGTACGAGGTCAGCTTGGTCTTGTCGTCCCACTCGTACGCCTCGGGGCCCGGGCCGCCGCCCGCCATGTGCTCCAGGAGCGTGTGCCCCGCGTCGTCCGCGAGCCGGAGCAGCACCAGGTCGCCGCGGCGCAGCCGCTCGGTGTCCGCCACGGTGACCGTGCGGTCGCCCTGTCGCGCGGGGGCGACGGTGGTGAGGGTGCGCCACTCGTCGCGGCTGTTGCCCGTCCACCCCTCGAAGGGCCAGACCGCGGAGGTGATGGCGGCCCTCAGGCTCGCGAACCGCGCCTCGGGGCAGAGCCAGATGAGCCCGCCCGCCCAGGACCACGAGGACTTGTCGCCGCCGTACCGGGAGCCGTAGGGGCCGATCAGCTCGGTGAGGCTCTTCGTCGCGTGGAGCGTGGTGCGGCCACTGCCCGCGCCGCGCAGCACGACGTTGCTGTGCCCGATACGGATGAGGTCGTCGATACGGAAGGTGCCGGGCGGGAGGAGGACCGTGCCACCGCCGCGCCGGCCGGTGTCGGCGATGGCCCGGTTGATCGCGGGCGCCGAGTCGGCGGAGCCGTCGGGGACCGCGCCGTACTCCCGGACGTCGGCCACGACGGGGAGCCGGGGGAAGCGGCGCTCACCCGTGCGCCGGCCTGCGCCGCCGATGTACGGGATCTGGGGGTGGGTGTACGGGGTCCGGGTGAACTCCCGCCAGAGCGGGCCGGCGGACGGGGCCGCCCCGCCCCGTGGTGCGGCCTTGGGCCGTGGTGCGGCCTTGGGTCGCGGTGCGGCCTTGGCCGTCCCTCCGGTCGCGACGACGGCCGCGACGGCCGTGGCGCTGCCGAGCAGTGCACGTCTGCTGATGATCCCCACGAGAGCCACCCTTTCCCGGGTCTTCACGTATCTGAACATCGTTCATGAGTGCGTCGGGACGTGAGCATGCCACGGTGGCCCGGAGGCGGGGAAGGGGCGTGCACACGGGAATCACACCGCGCTGGGCGGCGGGCAGGATCGTGCCGACGCGGGGGGGGCGGGCGGACCCGACCAGGCGGACGCAGGCGGACGCGAGTGCGTCAGCCCTCGACCTCGCGGGTCAGATGCGTGAACGCATCCAGGTTCCGGGTGGGCTCGCCGCGCGACACCCGCCAGGCGTACTCCCGCTTGATCGCGCTCGCGAAACCCAGCTCAAGGAGCGTGTTGAAGGGCCCGTCGGCCGCTTCGAGCACGGATCCGAGCAGCCGGTCGATCTCGTCCGGTGTGACCACGGACAGCGGGAGCTTCCCGGCGAGGTAGATGTCGCCGAGCGAGTCGATCGCGTAACTCACCCCGTACAGACGGAGGTTGCGCTCCAGCAGCCACCGGTGCACCGCCGCGTCGTTCTCGTCGGGGTGCCGGATCACGAACGCGTTGACCGAGAGCGAATGCTTTCCGACGATCAGCGAGCAGGTGGTGGAGAGCTTCCGGGTGCCGGGGAGCTGCACCACGTAGGAACCGGGCTCCGGGCTCTCCCACTGCAGCTCGGCGTCCCTGAACGCCTGCTCCAGGATTTCCCGCGCGTCGGCCGCCTGTCGCACGTCGGCACCGCCAGCCTGATCAGCCATGGTGCGAGCGTACGCGACGACGGTGTTCGTGCACCGCCGCCGTGTAGACGTCAGCGGTCGCCGACGCCGCCGTGTCCCAGCCGAACCGGCCCGCGTGACGCGCGGCGGCCCCGCCCATCTCGTCCACCAGCCCCGGGTTGTCGATGAAGCGGCGCAGCGCCACCGCGTACCGCTCCGGGTCGTGGCCGGGTATGAGGAAGCCGGTCGACCCTTCCCGTACGGCGACGGGCAGCCCGCCGACCTCGGCGGCCACCACCGGCGTTCCGGCCGCCTGGGCCTCGATGGCGACCAGGCCGAAGGACTCGTTGTACGAGGGCATGACCAGCACGGACGCGGCCCGGAACCAGTCGGCGAGCTGGTCCTGGCCGACCGGCGGGTGGAAGCGCACGAGATCCGCGATGCCGAGGCGGGCTGCCAGCTTCTGCAGGCCCTCCGGCTTGGCGAGGCCGCTGCCGCTGGGCCCGCCGACCACCGGCACCACCATGCGCTTGCGCAGCGAGGGGTCCTGGTCGAGCAGGACCGCCGCAGCGCGCAGCAGGATGTCGGGGGCCTTGAGCGGCTGGATCCGGCCGGCGAAGAGCGGTACGAAGGCGTCCTGCGGCAGCCCGAGGCGGGCCCGCGCCGCCGCCCGGCCGTCCGCGGGGCGGAAGCGGTCGAGGTTCACCCCGGGGTGGACGACGGCGACCTTGCCGGAGTCGGCCTCGTAGTGGCGTACCAGCTCGTCGGCCTCCTCGTCCGTGTTGGCGATGAGCCGGTCGGACGCCCGCACGATCTGGGTCTCGCCGATGACCCGCGCCGCGGGCTCGGGGGTGTCGCCGTCGGCCAGCGCGGCGTTCTTGACCTTCGCCATGGTGTGCATGGCGTGGACGAGCGGCGCGCCCCAGCGCTCGGCGGCGAGCCAGCCGACGTGGCCGGAGAGCCAGTAGTGGGAGTGCACCAGGTCGTAATAGCCGGGCCGGTGGCCGGCCCATGCCTGCATCACGCCGTGCGTGAAGGCGCAGAGCTGGGCGGGCAGCTCCTCCTTGGCCAGGCCCTCGTAGGGGCCGGCGTCCACATGGCGTACGAGGACGCCGGGCGCGAGATCGACGAGCGGCGGGAGGCCGCCCGTGGTGGCGCGGGTGAAGATCTCCACCTCGATGTTGATCGCGGCCAGCCGCTTCGCCAGCTCCACGATGTAGACGTTCATCCCGCCCGCGTCGCCGGTGCCCGGCTGGTGCAGGGGGGATGTGTGCACGCTGAGCATGGCGACCCTGCGCGGCTTGCGGAGCCCGGCGAACTTCAGCCGGGGCGGCCGCGCGGGTCCCGTGATCCGGCCGCCGAGCCGGGACACGTACTGGCTCACGTGGGCGGTCCTCTCCTCGCGCGGGCACGCTCGACTCCAGGGCAGGCGCACCCCGTCAGACGTCTGGAACAGCGGGACGCGCCGCCGCATTTCCGCTTTACCGAATAATTACCTTGACGCCGCTCACCTACGCTCTGCACATGGCCCAGTCGTCACCCCGCCGCCCCGCAGCCGCCCGTCCGGTGGGTGCGGTGACCCGTGGGACCACCAACCCCAACCGGCTGCGCCGTATGGACCGCTGGATCGCCGCCGTCCACGGCCCCGCCCTGCGGCGCTCGGCCGACCCGGTGGCGGTGGACCTCGGGTACGGGGCGGCGCCCTGGACCGCCGTGGAACTCCTCCAGCGGCTGCGGACGGCCGCGCCCGCCGCCGAGGTCGTCGGCATCGAGATCGAACCGGCCCGGGTCGCGGCCGCGAAGCCGTACGAGCGGCCGGGGCTCACCTTCCGGCACGGCGGTTTCGAGGTGCCGCTGGAGGGCCGCGGGCCCTCGCTGATCCGGGCGGCCAATGTGCTGCGGCAGTACGACGAGGAGCAGGTCGCCGCCGTCTGGGAACGGCTGTGCGCGCGGCTCGCCCCGGACGGACTGCTGGTGGAGGGGACCTGCGACGAGATCGGGCGGCGGCATGTGTGGGTCGCGCTCGGGCCCGGCGGGCCGCGCACGGTGACGTTCGCGACCCGGCTCGGCTCGCTGCGCCAGCCGTCCGACCTGGCGGAGCGGCTGCCGAAGGCGCTGATCCACCGGAACGTCCCCGGCGAGCCGGTGCACGCCTTTCTACGCGACTTCGACCGCGCCTGGGCGGCGGCCGCCCCGTACGCCTCGCTCGGCGCCCGGCAGCGCTGGATCGCCGCGGTGCGTTCCCTCTCCGCCGACTGGCCGCTGGCCGACGACGTCCGCAGGTGGCGACAGGGTGAAATCACCGTGAACTGGGCGGCGCTGGCGCCCCTGCCGGGAACTCGGACCTGACTCCGTTCGTCGGACCAGGCAGGGAGTGACGCGGGGAGCGGGCGGGGCCGGGGAGTTGTTGTACACCTCTGTCGCATTCGTGCGGGGCATGGCACTATCGCGCCAGCGCCACCTAAGTTACTGACGGTAAATCAGGTCTGTTTCAGCTCTGGAGGGGGAGCTCGTGAACCGACGCCGCTGTGTTGCCGCCGCAGTCCCGCTGGTCTGCGCACTGACCGTGCTGACCGCGCCGACTGCCGCGTACGCCGATCCCGGGCCATCGGGATCCGCGTCCGCCGGCTCGGGTTCCGGCTCCGGCTCTGATTCCGGCTCCAGCTCCAGCTCCAGTACCGAGCGGCTCGAAGCCGTCCGGAAGAAGATCGACGGCCTCTACCGCCAGGCCGGGTCCGCCACCGACGCGTACAACCTGGCCAAGGAGCAGGCCGAGAAGCAGTCGTCCGAGATCGTGAAGCTGGCCCAGCGCATCGTCCAGGGCCAGTCGAGGATCACCGCGCTGAAGAAGCAGGCCGGTGCCGAGGCCCGCGCCCAGTACCGGGACAGCGGTCTGCCGCCGGCGGCGCAGCTGATGCTCAGCGGCGATCCGGACAGCTTCCTGGACGGCGCCGACCAGCTGCGCGCGGGCCAGCAGGCACAGAAGAACCTGCTGGCCGAAATGGACCGGACGCAGAAGGACTTGACGGCGTACACCCAGGACGCGAGCGACCAGTGGCAGAAGCTGGAGTCCAACCGCAAGGAGCAGGCCAAGAAGAAGAAGGATATCGAGCAGAAGATCAAGGCGGCCAAGAAGCTCGAATCGGGCCTGGCCAAGAAGGAACAGGCGCGGCTCAAGAAGCTTGAGGAGCAGCAGGAGTTCAAGGCGCAGACGGCCTGGCTCAGCTCGGGAATCCTCAAGGAGATCAACAACAAGGCGAGCGCCGAGGGCAAGAAGGCCGTCAAGTTCGCCACGGACCAGATCGGCAAGCCGTACGTGTGGGGCGCCACAGGACCGAAGTCGTACGACTGCTCCGGACTGACCTCCCAGGCGTGGGCCGCGGCCGGTGACCCCATCCCGCGCACCTCGCAGGAGCAGTGGAAGCAGCTGCCGCACATCCCGGTGAAGGACATGCGCCCCGGGGACCTCATCATCTACTTCTCGGACGCGACCCACGTCGGGATGTACATAGGCGACGGAGCGATGGTGAACGCCCCGCGGCCCGGCAGGAACGTCACGATCGGGGGCGCGGGCTCGATGCCGATCCTGGGTGTGGTCCGGCCGGACAAGTAGCCCGGGCTCGATGCCGATCCTGGGTGTGGCCCGGCCGGACACGTGGCCGCCGGAGAGGTAGCCGCCCGCCGGCCCGCTCCCCCGGTCGTCCCTCCGGCCCTCCCCGCCCCCCATTCCGTGGCGTGCGTCACCCCGGGCAGGCCCGGCGGCCGAGTGACGTTCGTCATGGACCGGCACACCGCCAAACCGCCGGATGCGGGCCTGGAGTGGGCATATGACCCCGGTGGTTTCTCCGGCGCCATTCCACTGGAGCCCCGCCAACCGCTAAGGTCCCCGTCTGGTGGTGCGTCGACTGGCGCTCCACCGCGCCCTCGGGGGGAGGGAAGGAAACCGAAGCGATGGAGAACGGTCAGACCGTTCTGCCCCACCAGACCAGGGGACCGGACTCCACCGGCAGCACCGACCTGACGCTGCTGGTGATCGAGAACGATCCAGCGGGCACTTTCACGGTCCCGGAGCTGCTCGACGCGTCCGGGACGCGGGTACGCGTCCGTACCGCGCGGAACCTCACCGAGGCCGAGCGGCTGCTCACGGACGACGTGCACTGCATCCTGCTCGACCTGGCACTGCCGGGAGCGGACGCGGACGACGAGCTGTCCGTACTCCGCCATGTCCTGAAGCTCGCGCCCGGCCATGCCGTACTGGCGCTGGCCACATCGGGCCATGTGGAGAGCGCGGCGGACGCGGTCCGGGTCGGGGCGCAGGACTATCTGCTCCGCGAGGAGCTGGACGGCAGGCTGCTGAACCGCGCGGTCCGGTACGCCGTGGAGCGCAAGCGCGCCGACACCGCGCACTACAAGCTGGCCGAGTCCCGGCTGCGCGCCCAGGAGAACGCCCGTCTGGAGCGCGGCCTGCTCCCGACGCCGCTCCTCGAAGGCTCGGACCTGCGCTTCGCCGCGCGCTACCGGCCGGGCCGCTCACGCGCGCTGCTCGGCGGCGACTTCTACGACGTGGTGCGGACCCCCGACGGCACGGTGCACGCGATGATCGGCGACGTCTGCGGGCACGGCCCCGACGAAGCCGCGCTGGGGGTGGAACTGCGCATCGCCTGGCGGGCGTTGACGTTCGCCGGACTGTGCGGGGACCAGCTGCTCTCGACGCTGCAGCGGGTGCTGGAGCACGAGCGGGAGAGCGAGGAACTGTTCGCGACGCTCTGCACGGTCGACATCGCCCCGGACGGCCGCCGCGCCGGGCTCTGCCTGGCCGGGCACCCCGCCCCGCTGATCTCCCACGACGGCGGGACCGCGCGGCTCCTCCCCCAGGAGAACGGCGGCCCCGCACTCGGGCTGCTCCCGCAGGCACGCTGGCCCCGGCGCCAGGTCGAACTCGGCTCCGCCTGGAACCTGTTGATGTACACGGACGGCCTGATCGAGGGCCGGGTCGGCCAGGGGACGCAACGGCTCGGCCAGGAGGGCATGGTCGGGATGATCGACCGCCAGCTGACGGCGGGGCTGCGCGGCGAGAGCCTGCTGGAGGCCGCGGTGGCGGAGGTCCGCGACCTCAACGGCGGCGAACTGACCGACGACGTGGCGGTACTGCTGCTGGAGCGCCGGCGGGGTACGAACCTGTAGGCCCCGGCCCGCCGCGACCAGCGAGTGGGGCGGGTGCGGGGACGGGGACAGGGGGCGGGAGCGGGGATAGGGACAGGGGCGGGGACAGGGATGGAGATGGGGTGGACGGGAAACGCCCCGGATGCCATGGCGTCCGGGGCGTTACGTGCCGGTGGGGGCGGGATCGACAGCCGGGAGCAGTAATCGGGATCGGCAGTCGAGATCGCAGTCGGGACCGCAGTCGGGACCGCAGCCGGGATCGGAGCGTAAGGGCTACCGACCGCCGTTGTACGGGCCGTATGGTCCGTCGCTGCTGGAGCCGCCGCCTCTGCGGCCGCGGCCGCCACCGCCCGAGATCTGCCGGACCGCGGGACGCACATCCACCATGTAGACGATCGTCGCGATCAGCCCGATGACGGGCAGGAACGACAAGATCGAGAACAGCCAGTTCACCACGAACGCGATGGACAGGATGATCAGCCAGAACGGCTTCGTCTGCTTGCTCGCCGCCCGGTACGCGTCCTCCCGGCGGATCGCCGCGTCCACCACCGCGAAGCCGCTGAAGAGGATCAGCGCCAGACTCAACAGCGACATCAACCCTGCGAAACCCTGCATCAACACTGCACAACACCGCCTGTTCGACCGGCCATCAACACGGCCAAGCTACCGGGAGAACGGGCCGGGCACCCAGGAGGTGCCCGGCCCGGCCCGATCCATCCGAATCCGCCCCCTGCGGACGGATGCCCCGCTTCGCAGACTTCCCCGGAGGCCCTACTTACCGGCAGGCGGCGTGTTCTTCTTCGCCGCCGTGCTGCGCGGGGTGGGGCTCTTCCTGGCCGTGGCGGGCTTGGCCTCAGCCTTCACCTCGGACTTCGAAGCCGCAGCAGAGGTGGGCGCGGACGTGGAGGTGGAGGCGGACGCGGGCTTGGCGGCGGCGCGGGGCTGAGCGATCCGCGACTCGGACCTGGCGCCCGGCTTGGGCGCGGCCTTGGCCTCCGCACCCGGCTTCGGGGCGGTCCCGGTCCTGGCCTCGGTCCTGGACTTCGCGGTCCGGCTGCTGGGCGCGGTCCTGCTGCTGGGCGCGGTCCGCGTGGTGGTCTTGCCGGCCGGCTTCGCGCCTGACTTCGGCTTGGCCTGGGTGTCCGGCTCGACGACCGTGCCGAACACGACGATGTCGTCGGCGGCCTCGCCCCGCCACTGCCGCACGGACTGCTCGCCGCGCTCGGCGACCTTCTCGTACGTCTCACGGGCCCGGACCGCGTACTCCGCGGCCACGCCCACACTGCGCAGCGCCAGATCCTGCGCGGTCTCACCGAGCTTCTTCAGGTCGGTGTCGAACGCCCCGATCACCTCATTGACCTTCGCGGTCACGCTGGCCTGGGCCTCCTTGGCCTGCGTGGTCACGCGGTCCTGGACGTCCTTGGGGTCGGTGTTGCGCACCGCGTCGATACGGGCGGGCGCCTCGGCCTGGAACTTCTCCAGCAGCGCGGGCACCTTCTTGGCCTGCTGCACGGCGAGATCGGCCGTGCCGGCCGCGAAGTAGAGGGGGGTCGGGTCGGTGAGGGTCTTACGCAGGTCATCGGTGATGGCCATGACTGTGGTCCTCCCGGATCAGTTCGGTTCGTGGTCGTCGCGTACGTCTCGTACGCCGCGTACGTCGTTCTGCACTTCTTGATGCACGTCTTCATGCACGTGTTCATGCACGTCGTCGTGCACGTGTTGTTCGCCGTGCGCTGCGCGCTGGGGCGGCCGCGCGGCATCACTGCCGCCCGCCTGGCCGGTGTCCGCCGTGCGGGGCGCGTCCGGATCGAGCCCGTTCTCCTTGCGGAAGGAGTCGTAGATCTGGAGCAGCACCTGCTTCTGGCGCTCGGATATGGAGGGGTCGGCCAGAATGACGGCGCGCGTCTCCAGCTCGTCCCGCTCCCGCTCATCGAGGATCCCAGCCTGGACGTACAGGGTCTCCGCGGAGATCCGCAATGCCTTGGCCAGCTGCTGGAGGATGTCCGCGCTGGGCTTGCGGAGGCCGCGCTCGATCTGACTCAGATACGGATTGGACACCCCGGCCGCATCGGCAAGCTGGCGCAGGGAGAGCTGCGCGGAGCGCCGCTGCTCGCGCAGGTACCCACCGAGATTGCCGACGTTGAGTGATGCCATACGACGACTCTGCACCCATGTCGCTAACTTTTGCAAGCAGGCGCTTGCAAAAGTGTTACATCTGACCTGTGGGCCGGGTGTGACTCGCAGCGATAACTGTCACTTCGCAGGGGTTTCTGTCACCAGTCGCCCGTAGTCGCCGAGCGGAAATCCCCCAGGCCCTGACTGTGTGAGCCACTAGGTTGGTGTGCGTGGAGACACGGGGGCAGAGGTATCGGTATGTGGGTCCGGCTGAGCTGAAGGTGCTCGTCCGGGCGGGTGGTGAGGGGCGGAGCATCCGCTCGGCGGCGGACTTCGGCGAGTGGGCCTCGGCGCTGGCCCTGGATGAGTTGGCCGAGCCGTTCACGTTCGTCGTCGATGGCGGCGGGGTGCTGCGACTGTCTCCGCGCCGAAGTGAGCACGTGGTGTGTGCCGGCGGAGAGGTTCTGAGCGCAGGTGAGATGAGCTTCCGCAAGGAGCCGGGCGATGGGTGGTCGAGGAGGTCAGCAACCAGTCGACCGGCTACTGCCCGGACGTCAGCTCATGGCCCGCCGTGGCCGAGGCTCTGGATCGGACCGGTATCCATCGACCGCCCGGATTCACGCAGGAGGTCGTCTTTCGCCGATGCCACTCCTGCCGAGAGCTCAACATCGTGCGGGAAAAGGACTTCGTATGCGTCTTCTGCGGTGAGGATCTGCCGCCGGAGTGGAACGTTGGGGAGCCCTTGTGACTGGTCAGACCGCAAAGATCGCATCGCCTTGCGAGTGCGGCAGCACGGCGGTGCGGCAGGTGAACCAGTTCATCCTTCACGATGAGTTGTGGTGGGATTCGGAGTTCTCTTGCGGGTCCTGTGGGACCTACCTGTGCGAACACGCTGGTCCGGGACCAGCACCTGATGATGTACGTGTGGCTCTCCTCGCAGCGCATGGGTCCGTCAGGCTGCGGTTGGTCGGTTCGGTTCCCAGTCTCGTCCCAGCGTTGAAGATCTTTCGAGAGATTTCAGCGGCCTCCTTGTCACGGGCTCGTGAACTGGTCGAGGAGCTGACCCACGATGGCCTGGTGGGGACGCTGTCGGAGATGGAGTTCCTGAAGGCCCGGCTGCAGATGCGTGGATTTCCCGTCGACGTCGATCGGTAGCTGTCCCCGGAGGACCTCAAGGTCAGCTGCGGTCTGGCAGTGCCACCAGGGGAGGTCGGCAGGAGAGCGGTCACGGACGCCGCGATCCCGGGATCGCAGGGATGCCCTGCGTCAGTCAAGTCGCATCGAAATCAGATACACGCGCAGCCGGTCGATGCGCACCTACACGCAGCTCATGATTGCCTACGACAGCGGCTGGGTGCTGACGGCCCTGACCGGCTTCCTGATGGCGCGGCAGGGCAGCAGTAGCTGGAGTACGTCAATGCGGTCGGCATCCGTGGGCAGGGAGCCTTCAGACACCTGTGGCCGTTCCCGTTCGAGTCCGTACGGCCTGAGCGCCGGTTCCCGGCCTTCCGAGGTCAGGGCAACTGGTGCGGCTGGTACTGGTCGGCGACCTGCGGTGGCCATGTGGGATACGAGTCGGAGGCCTACCAGATCGGGGGGGGCAGGGGTGGGCGGGGCGACATGTGACCTGGGCGCTCAGGTCACGACTGGGGTGGTCGCAAGGCGCCGGCGATGACGGTGGTCACCATCTTGCGGACGGCAGCGGGCTGCGGTGGGGCGCTTGTCCGGTCGGCGAACAGCAGGTGCCCAGCCCCGACGAGGGTGGGGGCGAGCGTGTCGATGTCGGCGTCACCGGCCAGACGCCCCAGCTCCCGCTCGGCAGTGAGGTATGCGGCCATCATGGCGGCGCCCTGCACGGCCAGCGGGATGCCGGTCAGACCGGCCTCGCGCAACCGGGCGCGGAGGCCGTCACGGAAGGTGATGAGCGCGACAATCGCCACCGTGACCGGCCCGAACAGGTCCTGCAGCGCGTCGGAGAGATTGTCCACCACGCTCCCGGTGCCGGCGGCCGCACGCAGAGTCGTGGTCCGGTCCTCGATGCCGCGGACGCGGTCGAGGACCAGTTCCGCCAGGAAAGCGTCGAAGTCGGTGAAGTGCCGGTGCAGCACACCCTTGGCACACTTCGCCTCCTCCGTGACCGCCCGGCTGGTCAACGCGTCGGGCCCGTCCCGAAGCAGGACGCGCTCGGCGGCTTCGAACAACTGGCCGCGCACGTTGCGGATGTGCACTCCTGACGGCATTGTCTCCCTTTCCGCGCCGCCCCGCCTTAATAAGTGGGCGTCCGCCCATTAATGTGGGCGCATGCCCACTTTATCGCACGGACAGCCGGACGAGTCCGGCCCCGAGCCCCACCGCCACCGGCAGACGGCCGAGTCGTTCGGGACGGACGCTGAACGCTACGACCGCGCCCGACCGCCGTATCCCCAGCCCCTGGTGGACAGGATCGTCGCGGCAAGCCCCGGCCGGCACGTCCTCGACGTCGGAGCCGGGACCGGCATCGAGGCCCGGCAATTCCGGACAGCCGGCTGCACCGTGCTCGGTGTCGAGCCCGACGAGCGGATGGCCGCCTTCGCGCGACGCAGCCATGTCGAGGTCGAGGTCGCCAGGTTCGAGGACTGGCAGCCGGCAGGGCGGCAGTTCGACGCGGTCATCGCCGGCACCGCCTGGCACTGGGTGGACCCCGTCGCCGGTGCGGCCAAGGCGGCCCAGGTGCTCCGGCCCGGCGGCCGACTCGCGCCCTTCCACCACGTCCCCCAACTCCCGGCCGAGGTGATCGACGCCCTCGCCGAAACACTCCAACGGGTCGCCCCCGATTCCCCGTTCAACCCCGGCCTGCTCAGAGGATCGGCCGTGGACGCCTACCAGCCACTGTTCGCGAAGATCGCCGACGGCATCCGGCAGACCGGCAGGTTCAGCGAGCCGGAACAGTGGCGCTTCACCTGGGAGCACACCTACTCCCGAGAGGAGTGGATCGACCAGCTCCCTACCTTCGGCGGCCTCACCCAACTCTCCGCGGACACAATGGCGGAGGTCCTGGACAGCGCCGGGACTGCGATCGACATGCTCGGCGGCCACGCCACCATGCCCTACACATCCGTCGTGATCACCTCTGCCCGCTCCCGTACGGCCTGACCGCCGCAAACGTCGGGCGTCGCCGGGCGGAACAGACTGGTGAACTCGGCGACGCCCCAGGGAAACGGGGAAGAGAACTTGCAAGCGGGGAAAGTTCCCCGACTTCTTACGCCGGGCCTCGGCGGGCCCGGCACCTCCGCGCCGACCAGTGGACTTCCGCGATGAGCACCCTAGAGGCGGCTGCCTACAGTTGAGCGGGACATCGACGGCCGACCTGTCCCACTCAACCGTAGACACCGCAGGTCAGAACCTCGCCCTGCCCACAGCTATTTGGGACAGGACATCAGGCAGTCGGCTGTCCGTTGCAGAAGAGCTGTCCGGTGGGTCCGTCGGCGCCGAGAGTGGCGGCCTTGACAATGTCGCGGGCGCTTTCGGCAGCCGAGCGGTCGCTTGCGTCGTCGCCGCGTTCGGGGTGGGTGGCGGTGCTGCCGGGATCGACGGCGTTCACGAGGATCGGGGTGTCGGCCAGGGCCCGGGCGATGACCGTGGTCAGGGCATTGAGCATGTACTTGGCGATCGAGTACGCCGGGGAACGCAGGGGCGCCCCGAGGTCGAGCCCGGTGGCGATCTGCTGGGCCGACAGGCTGGAGACGTTCACGATCCGGGCGGCGGGTGCTGCCTTGAGCAGCGGCAGCAGCGCCTGGGTCAGCGCCCACGGGCCGATCACGGAGACCTCCATCGCCATGCGCAGGGCGTCCATGTCGGCGTCCAGCGCGTCGAGAACTCGGAAGTCGGGCATCACGCTGGCGTTGTTGACCAGGACGTCCAGGCGGCCGGAGGTCTCAGCGAGCCAGCCGGCCACTTCATCCACGGCGGCGTGGTCGGACAGGTCCAGCCGCAGGGCAGTGGCCGCGTGCCCGTCCTGGCGGAGCTGGGCGGCCAGCGGCTCAGCAGCGGCCTGGTCACGGGCGGTGAGGAACACGTGGTAGCCGCACTCGGCCAGGTCGCGGGCGACGGCGAAGCCCAGCCCGGCCGGGCGGCTCGCTCCGGTGATCAGGGCGGTCCTGGTGGCCATTACGCACACCTTTCGTTGCTGGGGCGACTTGCAGCAGACACGCGGCGCTCCGACGGTGCTCTGGCGCCTGACAAGCGAACGCCAATCCATACTAGAGCACCGCTCGTACTAACACGATCACTGCTCGTTGAAGTGGAACGTGGTTCGTCCGGCGGGTACGGTCGGGGCATGGCACCAACCCCTCAGCAGCGGCGCGCCGCGCGGCACCACCAGCCCGTGTCCGAAGCGGGCCCGAAGCGGGGTCGGCGCACGAAACCGATCACGGTTGACGCGATCATCGAGGCCGCGCTCGACATCGTGGCGCGGGAGGGCTATCCAGCGCTGACCATGCGCCGCGTGGCAGCCGCCCTGGACACCGGATCCGCGTCGCTGTACGCCCACGTCGTCAACAAGGACGACCTGGACGAGCTGCTCATCGGCCGGCTGTGCGCCGAACTCGCCCTGCCCCAGCCGGACCCCGCCACCTGGCGCGAGCAACTCACCGGCGTCTGCGCCCGCCTGCGCGACCAGTACCTGCGCTACCCGGGCATCTCCCGGGCCGCCCTCGCGGCCGCGCCCACGAACAACGACACACTGCGCCTCGCCGAATGCATGCTCGCCCTTCTGCTCGCGGGCGGCGTGGCTCCGCAGAGGGCCGCCTGGGGCATGGACGCCCTGTCGCTCTACATCAGCTCCTACACCCTGGAGCTCTCCCTGCTCGGCCGCAGCGGCGACGAGTGGCCCGGCGGCCGCGACGACATGCTGCAGCGGTACGCCGAGCTGCCCGACACATTCCCGCAGACCAAGCGCTACGCCGCCGAACTCACCGCGGGAGCCGACCACGAACGCTTCGACTTCACCATCGGGCTGATCCTCGACGGACTCACGCGCCGCAGCTGACGCAGGCCCTGGGCGATCGCCCAGGGGGATCGCCGCGTCGGTCGACGCCTTCGCGGACAGGTGGCGAGCAGCGCCGGCGCATATCCTCTCGGCCGAGTCTGCTGGTACTTCCGAGCTGATGCAGTTGGTGCAGCGGTGCCTGTCGATACGCACGTCCACGCACGACCAGTCCGGTGCGTACACCGGTGGACTGCCTGTGTGCACCGACTGTCCGCGCGCCGGCCGACCAGGCACTCCCTCAGTCGGACGAACAGTCGGCTACCCGGCAGTTGACCTTCACCTTGGGGAAAGCCACAGCATCGGTGGGGCCGGGCGACATGCTCGGCATGAGGAGGAACAGGGAGCGCTCATGGGGCTGCTGACCATCGGGGCCTTCGCGAAGGCGTCCCGTCTGTCGCCGAAGGCGCTGCGTCTTTACGACGAGCTCGGCCTGCTGACCCCGGCCCGCGTCGACCCGGTGAGCGGCTATCGCTTCTACGCGCCGGCCCAGCTCGACCAGGCCCGCCTGGTCGCCTGGCTCCGGCGGCTGGGGATGCCTCTGGCCCGTATCCAGTACGTCTCCACGCTGGAGCCGGACCCGGCGGCCCAGGAGATCCGGTCGTTCTGGGCCCAAGCCGAGGCCGACACCGCAGCTCGGCGGGACCTCGCTTCCTTCCTCATCGACCATCTGTCCCGGAAGGACCCCGCCATGTCTCCGACCACCAGACCCCTGGGCCTCCGCTACGCCGCCCTTTCCGACACGGGCCTTGTCCGCGAGAGCAATCAGGACACCGCCTACGCGGGTCCTCGTCTGCTCGCCGTCGCCGACGGCTGCGGTGCCCAAGGGGCCCCCGCCAGCGCGGCCGCCGTCGACGCGCTCAAGCACCTCGAAACCGGCACCATCGCGGAGGGCGGTCTCCTCAACGTCCTGGAGGAAGCGGTCGAGCAGGCCAGGCGGGCCGTGCACGACATCACCCGGACCGGATCCGCCTCCGGCTCCGGCTCCGGCTCCGCAGCGGACGGGACCACGCTCACCGCCATGCTCTGGACGGGGTCACAGCTGGCTCTCGTCCACATCGGCGACTCCCGCGTCTGCCTTCTGCGCGACGGAGAGCTGTTCCAGATCACCCACGACCACACCATGGTGCAGTCGATGGTCGACGAAGGCCGCCTCACCCCGGAGGAAGCCGTCTCCCACCCCCAGCGGGCACTGCTGATACGCGCCCTCGGCCATGGAGCGGCCGACTGCACCACAGATATGCGCCTGCACGACGCTCAGCACGGAGACCGTTACCTGCTCTGCTCCGACGGCCTGTCGACCGTCGTCCAGGCCACGGAAATTCGCCAAGTGCTCGCCGATGTACGGGATCCGGAACAGGCCGTACGCGAACTCGTCGCCCTCGCCAATGGCTACGGAGGTCCCGACAACGTCAGCTGCGTGGTCGCCGACGTCGTGGAGCTGAGGCATCGACAGCCGATGAGCCGGTGAAGAGTCCGGCCGGCACAGGGCACCCGCACCGCGACGGAACCACGCAGGAGTGCCTCGGCGTCCGTCCCTGACATACGCGATACAGATCACGGATCGCCGATCGCCGATCCGCTGAACACGACAGAGCCGGGGACATGACAGACAGAGATACAGATACAGAGAAAGCCACCCGATGCCTCTACCTCGCCCGGCACGGCGAAGCCTCGGCGGATGAGACCACCCTGACGGCCAGCGGCCGGCGTCAGGCCGTTCTGCTCGGGGAACGGCTCCGGAGTGCCCCGCTCTCGGCGATCCACCACGGGCCGCTCCCCCGGGCGCGGCAGACGGCCCAGCTGATCGGCGCGCAGCTCGACGGCGTCCCGCTGCACCAGTCGGAACCGGCCGGTGACTACATCCCCTACCTGCCCACGAAGGATGAGCTGCCGCCGGATTCGGCCGATGCCCTGCTCGGTTTCCTCGCGCAGTTCTCGGACGAGGAGCGCAACGGCGGTCCGGCGCTGGCCCGGCGAGCGGTCGCGGAATTCACCGGCCCGGCCGACGGTGACGGTCCCCGCCATGAGCTGGTCGTCACGCACAACTTCCTCATCGGCTGGCTCATCCGGGCCGCCCTCGACGCACCCCAGTGGCGCTGGCTGGGCATCAACCACAGCAACGCGGCTCTGACGGTCCTCCGCTACACACCCGGCAAGCCGTCCGCCGTGCTCTTCTACAACGACATGCGGCACCTGCCCGAAGAGCTGCGCTGGACCGGCTTCCCGCCCGAACTCCACCTCTGATCCGCCGCGGTCAGGCACCCGGCCGGGCAGCGCCCTGCTGAGCCTTGCGGGCGAGGAGGTGGATCTCCTGGAACTGCCGCCGGTCGGTCGGCTGAGGCGCGCGAACCATCCGGGCCACCTCGGCCAACCCGGCCTCGCGCAGCATCGCGGCCAGCTGGTCCGGCGACCAGCGGTACGCCGGCGCGACCGCGTGATCGAAGACCTGCGGCGGGCCGGCCGGATCGTCGCCGGCCGAGAAGCCGATCAGGAGGTGGCCGCCGGGCGCCAGCACGCGGTGGAACTCCCGCACGACAGCGGGAAGTTCATGGGGCGGGGTGTGAATGATGGACCACCGCGACAGTACGCCGCCCAGCGCACCGTCAGCGATGTTCAGGGCTGCCATCGAGCCCACGTCGAACCGCAGGTCCGGATAAGCCTGCCGGGCCAACCCGATCATCACCGGAGAGGCATCGACACCGAACGCGGCCAGCCCCAACTCACTCAGATACGAGGTGACATGGCCAGGCCCACACCCCACATCAGCCACCCTGCCTTCTCCCTGCGCGCCGACGGCCTCGGCGAAGGCATTCAGGAACGCGCGGTCCAGAGGGCTGTCCCGCAGCGTGTCGCGGAACAGCTCCGCATAGGTGGGGGCCGCAGCGTCGTAAGCCTCCCGGGTCGCACGGATCGCACGGATCGCACGGCAGGCATCGCGGGAATCGCGGGAATCGCGGGGACGGTGAACATGGTGGGTATCGGGTTCGGCCATGCCCGCGACAGTATTCCCGGCCCGCCGTCCGTGGACGGCGACCGCCGTTCACCCGTCCAGCGTTAGCGTGGTTTCCATGATCGTATGGCTCAACGGCACCCACGGTGGCAGGCAAGACGACGACCAAAGTGCGAGCTGAACAGGCCCCGCCGAAGCCGGATTGTGCACAGAACAGCTTCAGCAGGGCCTGTTGTAGAGCTCAGTCGACTCTGACGTTGAGATTGTCGTCGACGAGGAACTCCGGGTACCCGAAACGTTCACCAAGAGCGAGGAACATCTCGCAGCGTTCTTCGCTGACCTCCACGGAGTACGCCTTCATAGCCCTCAGGAACAGCCGGTATCCGAGGTCCGCGCAGGCTTCGCTGACGACCTGCTGCAGCGCAGGCACCACACCCGGCACAGAGCGCTTCGAGGCCGCCTGCTCCAGCTCATCCGCGACAGGACGGATCTGGTCCAGAACAGCGCTTCGTAGACCGGCATCGGTCACCGGGTGCGGTGGGGGCGGGACGAACGCCGCGTCCAGCCGGCGCGCACTGGCGGTCCATACCATTTCGATCCGGCGCATCCAGTCTCGTCCGGTCATCCCATGCTTCGCGGGGTCGAAGTACGACTTCGTGACGCCGAGCCACACAGTGCGGATCACCTCATCCGGCAATTCCGAGTCCAGTAGCCGCCGTACGTCCTCGCCGATCTGCATACCAGCCGTGCGTTCGAACTCGGTAATGGATTCGTCCACGATGCTGAGTTGTACGTCTACCGGCCCGCCCTTGGGGACAAACTGGTTGAAGTCCTCCTCGGAAAGCCACGCCGGGTACTCGGACTTCGACGCCATCCAGCTCAGCCCGATATCCAGGATGAACTCTTCGTACCCCTCCGCATCGCTCTCTTCGTCCTGCTTCATGCCCTGCTCCATCGGGATTCTTCCTCACTGCAGGTAGGACGTGTACACGACGAATTTGGTCGGTTTGTGATTGTGCGGCTGTCGCCTCGTCGTTCCACCTCGTTGCGATCCCCTTCACGATGGCGTCATCCGCCATCTGCTTGTCAGTACGAACCACGTGGTCACGGAGGGTATGCGCCCCCTCGATGCCCTCATCGGCCACGATGTTGGTGCAGTTGTGCACCAGCACCTCCCGCCGCTGTGCACCCTCAGAGCTGACATAGAACGTGTGCAGACCGCCGACCGTCAGGCCGAAGACCTCCTGCGGTGCCAGCCCGGGCCGGTCGTGGAGCCCGGTCACCGTCTGCACCGTTCCGTCCTGGGTGCGAAGTCGTACGCCTGTGCTCAGACCCGATACTCGGGTCCAGCCGCGCCCCACTACGTACAGACGGTGCCCGGTCGTGCTGGTCAGGGAGGACCCGTCGGTCATAACGATGTCGACCAGGTGGTCGGTGCCGTGTCGGCAGGTGTCAGTGATCGGTTCCGGGGCATTGCGGCCTGTGCTGGGATCGGTGGCCATAACCAGGTCACCGATGTGGATGTCACGGATCGGTCTGTGCGTGCCGTCAGCCAGCAACACCTGGGTTTCGCCGGGGAAGCTGTTGGTCTTGCAGGCGGTGAGGATGTCTTCGTAGACGTGGACGGTGTCCTCAAGCTTGGCGAGGGCCGCAGCGTCCAGATCCAGTGCCTTCAGAGCCGTGAGCGCGTCCCGGACTCCGATGCCCGTACGCATCGAGGCGTCGACGGCGCGTATTGCATCTCCGATCGCCTTGATTGCCTTGCCGGGGACGAACCAGGATGCGGTCCATGCGCAACCTGTGAAGCTTCCGCTCAACAGCCGCGTCGATCTCGACATCGCTCACCTCTGCCTCAGGCGCCCTGCCTGCGTCCTCAGGCCGGCGGACTTCATCAGGCCACTTCATCGAGTGCAGCACGATCACGTCGTCCACGACCCGCAGCACGCCCAGACGCTCCCGCCCGTGCCACGCGAACTTGGCGATGGCGACCTTCGAGCTGCGTTCCAGGGCCTGGCGCAGCAGGGTGTAGGGCTTTGCGGCGACGCTGCCGTTCGCGGCCAGGTAGTAGCCGTCGGCCATGCGGATCGGGTCGATGCGGAGGCCGTCGAGGAGTGAGCGAGGTGTCACGCCCCGTGGTTGCGGTGCCGGGCCTACCGGAAAACGGCTGGTATGCGGGCCTCGCGGAACCGGGTAACGTCTTTGTCATGTTCTTCCAGGTCACGCTCTTCCAGACGCCGATTCACGAGTGAGAGCGTGACGGGCCTCTGCTGACGTCCTTCGACGTCCTTCGACGTCCTTCGACGTACGTCGCCGTACGTCGCCGTGTCACCGTGTCGCTGCCCGTCCCCACCGATGCACCCGTAGATCACTTCACATCACTACCGGGAGAACCCATGACCGTGAGCAAGAACATCAACAACCCCGTGGGTATGGGCGGCGGCCAGCGCAAGAAGCTGTCCCGCGCCGAACGGCAGAACAACGGTCCGCACCGCAACCTCGACCGCCGGGGTGCGGCCGACCAGAAGGCCGAGCTGGTGCGCAAGATGCGCGAGAGGGCAGGCACAGCTGACGGCGCCGCGCAGGCGGGCGACGGCACCGCACAGAGCTGACGCCCCGCCCCCGCAGTGACATCCGGCGTGGGCGCCGACGTCGGTCCCCGCTATGCCTCAGGTGCCCGGTCCCGCTACGCCTTCGGTGCCTGCCTGCCCGGCTACGCCCCGGCTCCGGCTCCGGCTCCCGCTACGCCTTCGGTGCCTGCGAGATCCGCACCATGTTGCCCGACGGGTCGCGGAACGCGCAGTCCCGCGGCCCCCACGGCTGGTCGATGGGCTCCTGGAGCACCTCCGCGCCGGATGCCCGTACCTTCTCGAAGGCCGCGTCGAGATCGTCGGAGCAGAAGACGATGTTCGGCAGGACGCCCTTGGTGAGCAGTTCCTGCAGTGCGTCGCCGTCGGCCTGGGACCGGCCCGCGTGCGGCTCCGAGATCACGATCTCGAGGCCGGGCTGGGACGGGCTGCCGAGGGTGACCCAGCGGAACGCGCCCGACGTCACGTCGTTGCGGACTTCGAGCCCGAGCGCGTCACGGTAGAAGGCGAGGGCCTCGTCCGGGTCGTTGACGGTGATGTGGCAGTACTGCAGAGCGATGGTCATGCGGCCCAAGCTAAGTCCTGTCCTGGCCCGTTTCCGCAATTCCGCCGCTTGCCGCCGGAGTGTTCCTGACCGGACGGGTACGGACCTTCGCCACGCATGCGGGCATCGCCCGCACGGCACGGTGTTCCCGGGCGCGGTACGCGGTCGGCGACTCCCCCACGAGTTCGCTGAACCGCGAGCTGAACGAGCCGAGCGACGTACAGCCGACCTCCATGCACGCGTCGGTCACACTCGTACCGCCGCGCAGCAGCGCCATCGCCCGCTCCACACGGCGGGTCATGAGATAGCTGTACGGCGTCTCGCCGTAGGCCGCACGGAACTGCCGCGAGAAGTGCCCGGGCGACATGAGCGCGTGCCGGGCCATCGCGGGCACGTCGAGCGGGCTCGCGTACTCCCGGTCGATCAGATCCCGCGCCCGGCGCAGCTGCGTGAGGTTCTCAAGATCACGCGATTTCATGGCTCCCAGATTACCGCTCACGCCCTCGACCTGCGTGAACACTCAACACTCAACGCTCACCTGCCCTGCCCTGCCCCGCCCCCTGTGGCGGCCGCGGGCTCCGTGAGGTCAGCCCGCCGTGGCGCGGAACCGGAGGCGGTACTCCGTCGGTGTCGTGCCCAGCCTGCGGCGGAACGCCCGTACCAGCGTGTCCGTCGTGCCGAACCCGCAGGCGGACACGATCCGTTCAAGCGTGGCATCGGTGGATTCCAGCTGCTGGCGGGCCACTTCGACGCGCGCCGATTCCACATAGGCGCTCGGGGTCGTGCCCAGCTCGGCCTTGAAGATCCGGGTGAGCTGCCGCTCCCCGACGTGGGCGTACGCGGCGAGGTCCGCGACGGTGAGCCGCTCGGTGATGTGCCGCATGATGTGGTGGCGGAGGTCCTCCACGCGCCGCGTCGTGGAGAGAGGTTCGAGGGGGACGCTGAACTGGCTCTGCCCGCTCGGCCGTTTCAGGTACATCACCAGCTGGCGGGCGACACGGAGCGCGAGCGCCTCGCCGAAATCGTCGGCGACCAGGGCCAGTGACAGGTCGAGACAGGCGCTGATTCCCGCGCCCGTCCACACATCGCCCTCGCGGATGAAGATCGGGTCGGCGTCGACCTCGACCCGGGGGTGATCGGCGGCCAGCTGCTGCGCGGTCGACCAGTGGGTGGTGGCGCGCTTGCCGTCGAGCAGCCCGGCGGCCGCCAGCAGATGCGCGCCGACGCAGACGGACGTGACCCGCCGCGCCCTGGCGGCGAGCGTCCGGACCCGGCCGACCACGGCGGGGTCGGCGAGGGCATGGACACGGCGGTCGTTGTCGATCTCGACCGCACCGGGCACCAGAAGCGTGTCGATGCTCCTCGTGGACACCTCGTCGAAGGTGGCGTCGGGCAGGACGCGCACACCGGCCGAGGTGGTGACGGGGTCCATGGTCCCGGCGGCGAGGACGACTTCGTACCCGGCCGCACCGCAGCCCGCCTCGCCACCCGGCTCACCGCCCGTCGGCCCGCTCGTCGACGCGCCCGTCGGCCCACTCGTCGGCCCGGTCGTCGACGCGTCCATCTCCCGTCGTACGAGCGAGAACACTTCCGGTGGTCCGGTGATGTCGAGCAGGTCGACGCCGTCGAACAGGACGATGACGACGAGTCGTCCGACGGTACGCATGAAGCCCCACCCGGTTGTTGTTCATGTGTTCCTGGCCATGTCTGGCCAGCCGGCCATGTCTGGATCTGCAGGTTAGACGACATTGCCGACACTCTCCGGCGGGCCATAGCTTTCTGGACACAGCTCATCGAGCTGGACGCACTCACCGAGCGCGTGACATCCGGCAACATCCAGCACGGACCCCGAGGCGGTACTCCCATGGCTACGACGACCCTGCGCGAGCTCAACGGCTTCGACGAGACGCCCGCGTCGCTCGCCGACGCGACCCTGGTCCTCGTCGACTACCAGAACACCTACGTCGGCGGCGTACTGGAGCTGGAAGGATGGCGGGCCGCACTCGACTCCGCCGCCGCGCTGCTGGCCAGGGCCCGTGAGGCCGGTGCCGAGGTCATCCACGTCATCCACGACGGCGGCGCGGGCACCCCGTACGACATCCGCGCCGAGACCGGCCGGATCCACCCGGCCGTGGCGCCGGCCGAAGGCGAGCCCGTCGTCGTCAAGACCGCACCGAACGCCTTCGTCGGCACCGATCTGGGCGAGCGGGTCGACGCCGCCGGGCACCAGGACGTCATCATCGCCGGGTTCATGACCCACATGTGTGTGACGTTCACCGCCGAGGGCGCCTTCCTGCGCGGAAACCGGCCCACCGTGGTCGCCGACGCCTGCGCGACACGCCCCCTGCGCTCGGCCGGCGCCGAGGGAGGCATCGGCCTCAGCGCCGCCCAGATCCACCACAGCGCACTCGCGACGATCAGCGACCTGTACGGGGTCGTCGTCACGTCCGGGAGTCTCTGAGCCGGTCAGAGAGTCAGGCGGTACTGCCACCAGCGATGGCTGATCCGCAGCTTGGCCGACTTGAGCGCCGCGCCCAGCACCTCGTCGTCCTGCTCACGTACCTGGAAGGACTCCACGGACGGGTGGTCCTCGCGGACCTGCTCGACGAAGTCCGCCACCAGGGAGCCCAGTTCGGGCGCGTCCACGCCGTGGTGGCCGACCTTCTCGACGTACACCTCGGGGCCCGCGACCACGGCGGCGATCCGGGCCGCCGTACGTCCGTCGGCCGTCAGCAGCTCCAGGCCCTGCCACCCCGTGCCGCCGGGGGCACGGCGGGTCCGTACGGCCGGCATTCCCCCGGGGCGCTGCCAGCGGGCCAGCGCCGAGACGCCCCACTTACGGCCCAGCTCCCGGTGTACGGAAGCCTCCAGCTCAGCCGCCGCGCGGGCGTCCAGCTCCGCTCCGGTGTCACCGCGGTCCAGCCAGTCCAGCGCCCGGAAACCGGCCGCGCGGGCCGCGTCGGCCGCCGCGCGGAAGAGGGCGACCAGGGCCGCCTCCTCGTCCCCGGTCCCGTCGGGATCGGCCACGGAGCCGTGGACGATGCGCTCGCGCTCCCGGGTCACCAGCAGCCACTCGACGGTCGCCGCCTTCGGCTCCTGGCCGGTGAACACGGGGGCCCACCCGAGCAGTGCGCCGTCGCCGGAGCGGGCGGTCGCCACGCCCAGCGTCCCAGGGCGCGGGCGGCTCCCCGCGGGCTCCGGGGTACCGGCGGGCAGCCCGGCGCACAGCTCCTGCCACAACTGGTGCTCCGCCCGGGGGGTCCGGTCGAACTTCACCACGATTTCCATGTCGTCCCCACTCACGCAGCCCACAGGTGACCGTCCCCGGCACCCGCAAGCATCGACGAAGACCGGCGGGCGAGCGGGGACACGGCCTTCCCGCGCCCCTCATCTGCCTGCTCAACCATGGTCCTCAATATGCGCCATGCCTGCTTCAGGGGGTGCACCCGGCCCCCGCACGAGTGATCGAACGAATATCACACCCCTGCGCCGGGCCTCACTCCCCACCGGAGGACGCCATGCGCTGCGCGGGCAGTTCCCGGGAGCCGGGAGCCGGGCCACCTGCCCATCGGCCTGCCGGCCCACCCGCCTACCGGCCATCCGGCCCACCGGCCCACCCGTCTACCGGCCCACCCGTCTACCGGCCCCACAGGATGTCCAGGACCGGCTCCCAGGTGTTGAGCACCAGGTCGGCGCCCGCCGAAGCGAGTTCGTCGACGGCCGGGTCGCTCGTGGCGTAGCCCAGGAACGGCAGGCCGATCTCCTGGGCCGCCCGCAGGTCCGGCACCGAGTCGCCGATCACCAGCGTCGTCTCGCGGTCCGCCCCCAGCCCCGCCAGCGCCTGTTCCAGCGTGTGCGGGTGCGGCTTGAGCAGCGTGAGGTCCGCCGTCGCCCGGCCGTGGATGTGCGGCCCGAAGCACTCGTCGAGGCCGCGGCCCTGCACGTACGCGCGCACCGTACGGGACGAGTGGTTGGTGGTGACGGCCAGCCGCCCGCCGGTCGCCGCCCAGGTGCGCACGACGCCGTCCGCGTACATCGCGGGCCAGGCCGCGGCGACGGCACGCTGCTCCTGGCGCGTCAGCCACTCCTCCAGGTCCGCCACGAGATCGCTGTCCGGGTGGAGGGCCCCGACCGTACGCAGGATGGCGAGCGGATCGGTGAGCCCGCCGAGATCCGTGTCCGGGGCGAGGGCGGTGACCCCGCGCTCGTCGAGGAAGGCCCGCATCCCGTCGGACGCCGCCCGCTCGGCGCTCGGGCCGAAGAGCCGGCAGAGCGGTCCGTCGAAGCCGAACAGCACATAGCGGGTCGCGGTGATCCGGTCTCGGAGGTTCTCACGGATCACGGATACCGCCTGTTCGCTTCTCATCGGGTCAGTCGTCACAGTCGGGCCGGCCGTCACAGTCGGGTCGGTCTCATCAGTCACATCAGCCGCCTCTGAAGTCACTCGGACAGGCTGCCCATGTCCGGTCCCTTCGCAGTCCTGACTGCATCGAACCACTTCTGAGGCTCTTTCACCACGTTCCGCTTTCCCTGCGAACGCTTCTGCCCGTACGTCAAGACGCCCGCCGACGAACGGCCGTTCCACATCGGGGGCACATCCCGTACGTTCCGCTGCCACACCGCGCAGGCCGCCGCGATCCGTTCCGCATCCGGCACCCGGCGCAGCCCCAGCGGCCCCCGCGCGGCGGCGAGCACGGCCCGGATCCGCTCCGCGGTCGCCGCCCGCTCCGCCGGGCCCGCCCGGTGCGGCAGCGCCAGGGTCAGCCGGATCACATCGATGTGGACGGAGAGCAGCCGCTCGAAGTCCAGATAGATCCGCAGCGCGCCCCGGTGGCCGCTCAGCGCACCGGGGCAGCTCACCGTGACCGCTGAGCGCCAGGCCCGGAGCGCGGCCCTGCGCCGGCTGCCTGTCGCGTACCGCATCCGGCCCAGATGGGCGGCTATCTCGTAGACCGGGTCGCCGAACAGCGCCAACTCCCAGTCGATCAGTGACAGTTCGCCGCCCGGCCCGACGATCAGGTTCCCGGCGTGGGCATCCGTGTGCAGCAGCGCGAACGGCCGCTCGCCCAGCCCGGCCGCCCGCTCCCGCAGCCTCCCGAGCGCTCCGTCGTCCACTCCGAGCGCCCTGAAGAGCTCCTGGTGGGCCGGGCTGCCGCGGCCCTTGACCTCGGACTCGGTGAAGTCGATGAGCGTACGCAGGAATCCGCCGCAGTCCCCGTCCGCCGGCCAGCCGTCGGGCAGCGGCGGCAGCACATGGGACGGCACGGCGGCCATCTGCCGGAAGAGCGACTCCAGTTGGGCCGTGTACGCACGCCCGGCGCGGCGGCCCGTCACGCCGCCCGGGCCGGAGAGCGGCATGCCCTGGGCGAAGGAGTGCACGCTGTAGCCCGGCCGGTCGGCGAGCACCCGCGGGCTGCCGTCCACCCGGCCCGCGATGGCGCGCAGCAGTTCGCCCTCCAGCCAGATCCGCAGATTGAACTGGACCGCTTCCGGAATGGGCGCGCGCACCTTCACCGGCGTACCGGCGGGGAGCGCGGCCGCTTCGGCGAGGTCGGGCGGCAGCCGTACGCGGTAGTTCCGGTGGTAGTAGCCGCTGAGAGGCTCTCCTTCACCGGCGGCTCGGTACAGCAGGTCCCAGCTGTCGGCCGTACGGCCGGAGGCGCTGCGGGCTACATCAGGCATGCGGCTCCTGCGCTCTCGTGACCGGAAGCTCGCCGGCGGGCCGTCCCTGGCCGCTGCCCACCTTCATACCAAGAGTACCGATGGCCTCAAACCCACCGGGGTGAAAGGGAGTTGCAACGACTGCCGTGCCCAGGACCCGTAGGCCCGGACCCCGGCCGACCGGACCTGCCCGCCCCTGCGGCCTAGTCGCCGACCGCCTCCGTCAGGGCCGCCAGGTCCCCGACGAAGTACTCGGCGCCCGCCTCCGCGAGCCGCAGCAGCTTGGCCGGACCGGTGCCGTAGCCCACGAACGGGACGTCGAGCGCGGCGGCCGCGAGCGCATCGGCCGGTGAGTCCCCGATCATCAGCCCGTCGGCGGCGGCCGTACCGGTCTCGGCCAGCAGCCGCTCCAGGCAGTACGGGTGCGGTTTCATCAGCCGGGGGTCGTCGTGCCGTCCGACGACCGCTCCGAAGTACTTCTCGATTCCGTGCAGTTCCAGATAGGCGCGGGCCGCGGCCTCACTGTTGTTGGTCGCGATGACCAGCTGCTTCCCGGCCGAGAGCAGCTCTTCCATCAGGCCGAACGCACCGGGGGTGGGCTCCGCCGTGGCGGCCGCCTCCGTCTCCAGCTCCTCCAGCCGCTTGCGCAGGGCGGCGACCAGCCCGTCCGGATCGCTGGGGAAGGCGCTGTGGGCGCGCCTGAGCACCGCCAGCGGGTCGTGCGGGTCGTCCGGCTTCGACCAGTGCGGCAGCCCGGCGGCGGCCATGGCGCGCAGTTCGGCGGCGATCGCGGGGGCGCGCAGCCCGGCGAAGAGCCCGCAGACCGGGCCGTCGAAGTCCCAGAGGACCAGCGAGGCACGGGAGAGCAGCACGCGCAGCCCGGGGACGGGAGTGGGAGCGGGCGGCCGGCTGAGAGGAGAGGGGGCAGGGGAGGAGGGCGGAGGGGAGACAGGGGAAGGGGCGCCGGAGGAAGAAGCACCGGGGGAAAGGGCACCGGAGGAAGAGGCACCGGAGGAAGGAGCACCGGAGGAAGAGGCACCGGAGGAAGGCAGCACGTCAGTCGCCGAAATCCGCATCTTGGGCCAGCTGGTCCCAGTAGGAGTCGAAGAATTTCTGCGCCGCTTCCACCTTCAGAGCCTGTCCGGGCTTGGTGTACGGGAAGAGCGTCGCGCCCACACCGAGCGAGTCGAGGATGGTGACCTCCACGCCGTCGATGGGCTCAGGTGTCCACTGCTCCAGGGTGTAGTAGCCCTCCAGCAGCTGGTCCTTGTTCAGCAGGTACAACTTCAGCGGCGGGGTGAAGGGCACGGTCCGGATCTGCACCGAGACCTCGGGCACCAGCCCCTGGTGGCGCAGCCGCAGCAGGGAGTGGCGCAGCGACCTGGCGTGGTTGATCACCATGTCCCGGTGGCGTTTGCGCGGCCGGTCGTCGTCGGGGTCATCGACCCCCCGCGGGAAGGCGAGCCGTATCCCGGTGATGTCGGGAAGCATCAGCCGCAGCGCGATGCTCTGCGGGCGGATCTCGCCGTCGCTGATCCGGGCGACCTGCGCACCGAGGTGCTGGGCCATCGTCTCGGAGGTCAGCGAGAGCACGTCCATGGTGATCGACTCGGCCTCGAAGGCGGCCCGCAGCCTGGGCTGGAGGGTGACCTGCGCGGGCTGTGCGGGCGGTACGGAGTGCGCGGTGGCCGGGGCGGCGGGGCCACCGGTCACGGTCGCCGGACGGCCCCGGCTGGACGTGATCAGCCCCTCGGCCCTGAGCACGTCGAGCGCCCGGCCGACCGTCTCGCGCGATACGCCGTAGGCGGCCTGGAGTTCACGCTGGGAGGGCAACCGGCCGCCCACCCGGTGCACTCCGTCGGCGATCCCGGCCCGCAGGTCGTCCGCGATGACCTGGAACTTCCTGCCGTCTGTGCTGCCTGCGTCACGTGGGGCCACCGGACCACCGTACAACTACCGGGCACCTCGGCGTAATTGACAGGACCGAACAGGCAGGGGCCCTTTTCCGGCCAACCAACCAGGCCAGCGACCAGACAAGTTTACGGACATCCGACCAACGGGCATACCACTGTCAGGCCAACCAGGCCAACTTGTCTGGTACTTGACTGCAAGAACTCTCCACGGGGCATACGAGCCGATACAACGGTGTGCAGGCAACGGGTGCTCCCCGCCATCCCGAAGGAGGGAACCCCATGCCTACCGCAGCTCTCCTGGTCGCAGGACTCGGATTCATCATCGAGCAGACCGTTCAGTCCGCGTTCGGAATCGCAGGTCTCATCGGATTCGGCATGCTCACCGTCGGCGTGAAGGCGGGCAGTGTGCCGTGCAGCTGCCTGGGCGCCTTCATGCTCTTCGTCCAGGTGAAGGCCCTGCTCGGCTGACAGCCCCTGCTCGGCTGACGGCCCCTGCTCGGCTGACGGCCCGGCCGGACGTGACCCTGCTCAGAAGCCGTCCGGGCACCAGGGCCTGACCGCCGTACGGAACAGCGCCTCGGTGACGGCGACCGCACCCGGCGTCTCCTCCGAGATCCGGCCCAGCGCTGCCAGCCGGACCGCCGAGGCGTCGCCCAGATACAGCGCCCCCAACTCCCCCGTGTCCAGCGTGATATCGGCCGGATCGGAGGTCGGCGCACAGACCGCGCCTTCGGGCGACGCGTCCAGCCGGTAGCGGCCCGCCGAGAGCCCGTCGTGGTCCCGTACCTCAAGGACCACCGTGCCGGACGTCTCGTACGTCCTGGCCTCCAGCGCCCGTACGACATCGAGCAGCCTGATCCACAGGTAGTCCGCCTGCTGGGTGATCCTGGCCGCGCGCGGGTCCGGCAGCAGCGACGGCAGCAGATCGTCCGGGCTCCGGTGCTCGGCCTTCACCGTGGTGATCCAGTCCACCGAGCAGAGGAAGTGCCACAGGGCGCGTTCGGCGGCCGGGGACACGGCGATCATGTCCTGCACGGTCGCGGTGTTGAGCGGCTGCTTGGCGGCGCCCCAGTGGTCGTCGGCGGTGTACACGAGCAGGCCGTCGACCTCGCCCCTGGGCGAGCGGTAGACCGCGTAGAAGGGCTCGGTCCACGGGTGGCCGGGCCCCGCGTGTTCCAGACCCGTCCGCACGGCCCACCAGTGCTCGTCCCTGCTGATCGCGCCGGGCTGCGACTGCCGGAAGCGGGCGTGCAGTTCGGGGCCGAGCTTGCGTACGTCCGCGCCGTCGACCAGATCGATCCGGCCGCCGCACTCCGGGCGGGCCCAGCGCCGGTCGAGCCCGGCGCGCGGCACGTCGACCGTCCAGTCGGTGGCGCAGGCGGCCGGGCCGAAGCCGAACCGGCCGTAGATCGGGTACTCGGCGGCGATCAGCGTGGCCAGCACCTCCCCGCGCTCCTTCGCCGCCGCCAGGTCCACCGCCATCATCCGGCTGAGCAGACCGCGCCTGCGGTGCGTCGCCGTGACCGTGACGCTGGAGACGGCGTCCGACGGGAGCGAGGCCCCGCCGACGACGGTGATCTTCTGCGCGAAGGAGCGGAAGGTCGCGACACAGCGGCCGCCGTCGAACGCCCCCTGAGTCCGCGCCAGATCGGTGTGCGGGCGGCGGCTGCGGACCTCCTCGTCGGAGACCGCCGGTGACTGGAGGAAGCCGGTGCGACAGGCGCGCAGCCAGCCGGGGAACTCGGAATCGGAGACCGTACGGACGTCAACTGCCATGGTGGCCACGGTAAGCACCCATCCTTCGGACTGTCGCGCGAATTTCGGACCGGCTCGTCCGGACAACCGTCGTCCGGTTCGGACAACTTCAGACCGTCGCGCGGATCTCGCCGACCTTGGCGGCGCCGCCGAGCAGTGGCGCGTCCGCCAGCCTGGCCAGTACCGGGCTCTCCACGCCCATCCGTTCCAGAGTCCGCGCCAGGACCGGGCCGAGCACCCGGGTGGCACCGTCGTCGACCTTGAAGGCCAGCGCCCGGCCGTCGGGGAGCGCCAGCGCCTGGACCGCCTCGGCGCCCATCTTGGAGAGCGTTCCGGGCAGCGCGCGCATCACCCAGGTGTCGGGCCTGCGGGTGCCTGCGACGTACTCGGGGTGGGCCCGCATCGCGTCCGCGACCCGGCGCTCCGGTGAGCCCTCGGGGGCCAGGACGAACGTACGGAACGCACGGGCCAGGCCCACCAGGCTGATCGCCATCAGCGGCGCCCCGCAGCCGTCCGTACCGACCGACGCCACCCGCTCGCCCGCCGCTTCCTCGACCACCGTCAGGACCAGCCGCTGGAGCGGGTGGGAGGGGTCGAGGTAGGAGTCGGTGGGCCAGCCGTTGAGGGCGCAGACGGCCAGCATCGCGGTGTGCTTGCCCGAGCAGTTCATGGTGACGCGCTCGCGCTCGTGGCCTGCGGCGAGATATCCCTCGGCCTCGACGGGGTCGAGCGGCAGATCGGCCGGGCACTGGAGGTCGCTCTCGTGCAGGCCGTACTCACCGAGCATCGTCCGTACCAGCGCCCGCTGGAACTCCTCGCCCGAGTGGCTGGCCGAGGCCAGCGCCAGCCGCTCGCCGGAGAGGTCGAGTCCGGCCCGCAGCACGGCGGCCGCCTGCATCGGCTTGTTGCTGGAACGGGGGAAGACGGGCAGTGACGGGTCGCCGATCGCGTACTCGACGCTCCCGTCGGCCGCGAGCACCACCAGTGAGCCCCGGTGCCGGCCCTCCACGAAGCCGGAGCGTACGACCTCCGCGAGGACCGGGGATACAGGGGCGGTGGTGGTGGCGGTCATCATCGGCCTTCCGGAACGGGGCCGCCCACCGGAAGGATCGCCTCAGGTGAGCAGGTCGTCTACTTGCGCTTCGCCCTCACGGTACCTGCGGGCGATCTCCGCGCTGCAATCGTCCGCGGTGCGCTGGAGGTGCTGTCTGCGGCTGGACACCTGCTGCTCGTAGCGGACGAGGCGGCCCATTCCGGTGTGCAGCTCTTCGTCCGTACGGGCGCCGAGGTCGGACAGCTCCACCTCGGCGAGCATGTCGGCGGCCAGCCTGCTGTTCTCCGCGCTGCGCGGCGTCGAGAGCGTCACATGGCGGGCGGACGAACGGTGCGACGACGGCACGTCGGCCAGGATCTCCGAGAGCCGCTCGACGACCGGGGACTCCGGGCCCGTGCGCCGGGACAGCTCGGCGCGGAGGATGTCGATCCGCCCGTGCAGCATCCGGCGTACGTAACTGAGGTCGGCCTCGTCCCGCTGGGCGTCCCTGCGCAGCGTGCGCAGCTCGGGCAGCCGCAGCCCGCCGATGTCGTGCTCGGTGACCGCGGGGAGCATGGCGCCCGCTCGTTGCGCGGGTGCCCGTTGTACGGAGCTGATCCGGGTCATGGATACGGGACCGGACGACTGTCCGGCGCCAGATGTGCTCATATGCGTATTCCGTCCCCTCGACCGGTGCGGTGCACCGCCTCTCGTGCATGGTGCCACTCCAGGTGGTGCCACTGCTGGCTCTCCGCGCCCGTTCGGCCCCGGATAGGTTGGACCGCATGCGTGCAGTGGTGCAGAGGGTGGACGGCGCGAGCGTCGTCGTGGCTGGTGAGACGGTGGGTGAGATCACCGGCGAGGGTCTGTGCGTCCTGGTGGGGGTCACCCATGAGGACACAACGGAAAAAGCGGCGCAGCTAGCCCGAAAGGTATGGTCGCTCCGGATCCTGTCGGGCGAAAAGTCCTGCTCGGACGTGAATGCACCTTTGCTGGTGATTTCGCAGTTCACGCTGTACGGAGACGCCCGGAAGGGCCGCCGCCCGACCTGGAACGGGGCGGCGCCCGGCGAGCTGGCCGAGCCGCTCGTCGACGAGGTGGTGGCGCAGCTGCGCGCCCTGGGTGCGACGGTCCGCACGGGCCGCTTCGGCGCGAGCATGCGGGTCTCGCTGACGAACGACGGTCCGTTCACGGTCCTGCTGGAGATCTGAGGCGAGCCCGCACGGCCCGGCGGGAGATCCGGGCCGGGCTCGGTCCGTGCTCACTGCGCGCTGAGTCCGCGCTGAGTCCGTGGTCCGTCCATGCTCAGTCCGTGCTGAGTCCGTGGTCCGTCCACGCTCAGTCCGTCCTGAGTCCGTGCTCAGTCCGGGCAGTCATGCTCGGCCGTGCTCAGCCCTTCGGTGCCTTGATGATCTTCCCGTTCCTGTCGACCGTGTGGGTCTGCCAGTAGGTGTCCCACTTGTCGCCGACGTGCTCGGGCACCTTGCCCTTCGGGTAACGGGTGTAGCCCTTCGACGGCTCGTGGCCCTTGGTTTCGCAGGCGCTGCCGGTGGAGCCCACGTTCAGGACCGGGTACTCGCCGCCCCCGCAGACCGCGTCCGCCTGCGAGCAGCCGGTGACGGCGAAAACCGTCGACACCGCCGCCAGCACGAGGACGGGCACGGAGCGGCGGCCGCGCCGGCCGCGCCGGCTTCCGGACGGGGCTGTACGGGGACGAAGGGACGCGCGCATGGTGCACTCCTAAGGGATCGGTGTAGCCGCCACTCTGCCCCGCCCCGGCGACCCGATCATGAGTACGGCTACTCAAAGCCCCTGTAGTCACCCCCCGGCCACCGCCTAAGGTTCCACGACGACTTCCTGCGCGGCCGCGGTGTCCCCCGCCAGCAGCTCCGCGTCCACCGGCACATTGCGCTTCACCAGCGCCAGCGCGATCGGCCCCAGTTCGTGGTGGCGGGCCGACGAGGTGACGAAGCCCAGCTGGCGGCCCTCAGCGCCGTCCGACGCGCGCCGGACCGGCGTACCGGGCCCAGGCAGCACCACCTCACTGCCGTCCAGGTGCAGAAAGACCAGACGGCGCGGCGGCTTCCCCAGGTTGTGGACCCGGGCGACCGTCTCCTGCCCCCGGTAGCAGCCCTTCTCCAGATGGACCGCGGTGCCGATCCAGCCCAGCTCGTGCGGGATGGTCCGGTGGTCGGTCTCCAGGCCGAGCCGCGGCCGGTGCGCCTCGATCCGCAGCGCCTCGTACGCGAGGAGCCCGGCGACCGGGCCGTGCTCGGCCGCGTACGTCTCCAGCCGCTCCCGGGGCAGGAAGAGATCGCGGCCGTACGCCGTCTCCCGTACGACCACGTTCTCCGGCACGTCGGCGATCGAACCGGCCGGCAGATGGACGACCGCGATGTCCTCGGTGCGGTCGGCGATCTCGGCCCGGTAGTAGAACTTCATGCTCTCCAGGTACGCGATCAGCTCCTGCTGCGTGCCCGGCTCCACATGCGCCCACACCGTCTCGCCGTCGTCCACGAGATAGAGGGCGTGCTCGATGTGGCCGTTGGCCGAGAGGATCAGCGCCTCGGTGGCCACACCCTGCGGCAGCTCGCTGACGTGCTGGGTGAGCAGCAGATGCAGCCAGCTCAGCCGGTCGGGTCCGGAGACCGTGACGACGCCGCGGTGCGAGAGGTCCACGAGGCCGGTGCCGTCGGACAGCGCGCGCTGTTCGCGGAACAGGTCCCCGTAGTGGGCGGCGACACCTTCGTCCCGGCCTTCGGCGGGGACGGCACCGGGCAGTGACAACAGCGGGCTCTTCATGTCCGCAAGCCTACGGCCGCCCGGCGGAAGGCTACGAACCGCCGCCGGAGGCCGGGGGCTCGACGGCCCCGGCCGCGCACTTCGCGCACCGCCCGAAGATGGCGAAGTGCTTCATGTCCGTCTCGAAGCCGAAGGACTCACGGAGCTGACCGGTGAAGCCCGCGGCCACACTGATGTCCGCCTCGATGACATCCGTGCAGTCCCGGCAGACCAGATGGATGTGGTGGTGCCGGTCGGCGAGGTGGTACGTGGGAGCGCCGTGCCCGAGATGGGCATGGCTCACCAGGCCCAGCTCCTCCAGGAGCTCCAGCGTCCGGTAGACCGTGGAGATGTTCACGCCGCCCGCCGTCTTCCGCACCTCGGTGAGGATGTCGTCGGGCGTCGCGTGCTCCAGCGTGTCCACGGCCTCCAGCACGAGCTGTCGCTGCGGGGTCAGCCGGTATCCGCGGCTGCGGAGGTCGCTCTGCCAGTCAGTGGTCACCACACCCCCAGTGTAGGAGCGGCCTACTTGAAGAAGGCGACTCCGTCGTCAGGAAGGTCCTTCAGATCCTTGACCCACTCGCTGGGGTCGACGGTCTTCTTCAGATGCGCGGACATGTACGGCCGCAGCTCGACCTCGGGAGTGGACTTCTCGCCCACCCACATCAGATCGCTGTTCACATAGCCGTAGAGCCGCTTGCCGCCGCTGTACGGGCCGGACGCCGCGGTCCGCGCGACCGCGTCCGTCACCAGGTCGATCTGCGGCTTCTGGTCGGCCAGCTCGCCGTACCAGATCTCGACGACGCCCTGGTCGCGGACCATCACGACCTCGACCTTGCGGTCCTCGTCGACGCGCCAGTACCCGGACTCGGTCTCCAGCGGCCTGACCTTCGCGCCCTCGGAGTCCAGCACCCAGGTGTGCGAGGTGTACTCGAGGAAGTCGCGGCCGTCGTGGGTGAAGGCGACTTCCTGGCCGAAGTTGCACTTCTCCTCACCGGGGAAGTCCGCGACACCGGCCCCCGTCCAGTTACCGAGGAGGAAGACCAGCGGGACGAGGCTCGGATGGAGGTCCGACGGAATCTCGATCATGAGGGCTCAGACGATCTGTGAGAGGGGGGTACGGGCTGTCGCTGCGGGCCGCCCAGCGCTCAGCGCTGGCCCTGGTACAGCTTCTTCACCGAGAGACCGGTGAAGGCGATGACGCCGACGCAGACCAGGATCAGCAGGGCGATGTAGAAGGCTTCAAGCACGAGGTGCTCCTTGTATGAGCGACTGCACGGACAACGGCGGCCGCGTGAACGTGAAAAGCATGAGGGGCCGGGTCCCAGCCTAATGGGTGGGCGCCCGGCCTTCTCTGCGAGGCCCGGTCGGGCTCCGCAGCACAGGTCAGGCCGGTCCGCCGGTTCCGGTTCGCCGTCCGGTTCTCCGATTACAGTTCGGCCATGGCGCAGAAGAAGCTAGTGATCAAGGTGACCGCGGGATCCGACGCCCCCGAGCGCTGCTCCCAGGCGTTCACCGTGGCCGCGGTCGCGGTGGCCAGCGGGGTGGAGGTCTCGCTCTGGCTCACCGGGGAGTCCTCGTGGTTCGCCCTGCCGGGCCGGGCCGCCGAGTTCGAGCTGCCGCACGCGGCGCCGCTGCCCGATCTGATCGACTCGATCAGGTCCGGCGGACAGATCACCGTCTGCACGCAGTGCGCGGCCCGCCGTGACATCACCGAGCAGGACGTGCTGGACGGCGTACGGATCGCGGGCGCGCAGCTCTTCGTGCAGGAAGCGATGGGCGACGGCGTCCAGGCGCTCGTCTACTGACAGGTATCGGCAGCTGCCGCCGGCCGGCCTGACGGCTACCGGCGCCGCTTCCTGCCGTCCAGCTCGTCCCACCACTCGTCGGACGTACGGTCGCCCGACGGCGGCAGATCCTTCTGCTTGTCGTCGGGTCCCCGCCCCGGTGGCGGCTCGTCCCACCAGCGGTCGTCCGGGCCGCGCCGGTTGCCGACGATCGCCGCGACCGGCGGGATGACCATCGCCACGAAGCACATGGCGATGGCGGCGGGCACCGACCAGAGACGTACGAAGGCCCAGGCGGAGATGAAGAGCAGCAGACAGCCGCCCATCAGCAGGAAATAGCCGCGCCGACGTCGCGAGTACATGCCTCCAGCGTAAGACCGATCGGTAACTCCCCGCCCCCGGAAGGCGCTCGGCCTTTTCCCGGCCGCCCGCCCGCCCCGGAACGGCGCGGAGGACCGCACCCTGTCCAAGTGGCGTCCAACCCCCTGGGGTGCGGCCCTCCGGCCGGATCGGATGGCTCCGCCGGCCTCCGGCGGCTCCGTCAGACAGCGATCGCGATCTCCGCGAGGCCGCCGGTCTGCGCGACGACCGTACGGTCGGCCGTGCCGCCCGGGACGAGGGCGCGCAGCGTCCACGTGCCCTCGGCCGCGTAGAAGCGGAACTGTCCGGTGGCCGAGGTCGGGACCTCGGCGGTGAACTCGCCGGTCGAGTCCAGCAGGCGCACATAACCGGTGACGGGCTCGCCGTCACGGGTCACGCTGCCCTGGATCGTGGTCTCACCGGGCTTGATCGTCGAGGCGTCCGGGCCGCCGGCCTTCGCTCCGCACATGCTGTTCTCCTGAGGGGCCTGAGAGGTTGAGGGGCCTGAGGTGGTGAAGGCCGGTCCTACTTGTTGGCGCCGAGCTCGATCGGCACGCCCACGAGCGAGCCGTACTCGGTCCACGAGCCGTCGTAGTTCTTGACGTTCTCCTGGCCGAGCAGCTCGTGCAGCACGAACCAGGTCAGCGCGGAGCGCTCGCCGATGCGGCAGTACGCGATGGTGTCCTTGGCCAGGTCGACCTGCTCGCCCTCGTAGAGAGCCTTGAGCTCGTCGTCCGACTTGAAGGTGCCGTCGTCGTTGGCGTTCTTCGACCACGGGATGTTGCGGGCGCTCGGCACGTGGCCGGGGCGCTGCGACTGCTCCTGCGGGAGGTGGGCGGGGGCGAGCAGCTTGCCGCTGAACTCGTCGGGCGACCGGACGTCGACCAGGTTCTTGTTGTTGATCGCGGCGACCACGTCGTCGCGGTAGGCGCGGATCGACTCGTCCTGCGGCTTGGCCTTGTACGTGGTGGCCGGGCGGGACGGCACGGCGTCGACCAGGTCGCGGGAGTCCAGCTCCCACTTCTTGCGGCCGCCGTCGAGCAGCCGGACGTCGCTGTGGCCGTAGAGCTTGAAGTACCAGAAGGCGTACGAGGCGAACCAGTTGTTGTTGCCGCCGTAGAGCACGACGGTCGTGTCGTTGCCGATGCCCTTCTCCGACAGCAGCTTCTCGAAGCCGGCCTGGTCGATGAAGTCACGGCGGACCGGGTCCTGGAGGTCCTTGGTCCAGTCGATCCGGATCGCGTTCTTGATGTGGTTCTTCTCGTACGCGGAGGTGTCCTCGTCGACCTCGACGATGGCGACCTGCGGGTCGTCGATGTGGGCCTCGACCCAGTCGGCGTCTACCAGAACGTCGCTGCGGCTCATGCGGAATCTCCTCCGGGGATGGGGAATCCCCTGCTCCTGCGGAGCCCGGGGACGGTGCGGCGGGATGGTGCGATGGTGTCGGCGTACGGATCCACGGAGACCGGGAGACAGAGCGCGTCCGGCACCGCGGGGGTCCCGACGGACGGTCGGGGGACCCGGGGGATACGGGAGTCGGAGCTCCCGCTCAGAAGGCGCGACAGAGCATGGCGGCGACGCGGCACAGGTCGACTGCCCGCCGCTTCGTGAGATCCGCCTGTTGCTTCATGGGGTCGATCGTAGGGAAGTACGGCCGGAGATGTCACCGCCGTTTCAGGCAGTGAGACGCGATCGTCCGCGATACGGGACAATCTCTCGACACGGCACACGAGGCCCGGAATTCCCACGCCTGCGTACCTGCCCACCATCTACGGACCGGACGCCTCCGTCTCACGGACCGGACGGGCGGGGCGGGAGGGGGGCTGGGTCACCAGGTGGAGGGCAGGTCACCGGGCGAGGGGCGGACCGGCTCCAGGGGCCTCACTGTCCGGTCAGCGCGACATTCGTACCCGTGACACCGATGTCGACACCGTCGGGTGTGGCCCGCAGCTCGCTGAGCTTCAGACCGGCCGGCAGCCCGCCGATCGCGCTCTCGAAGTCGGTCTGGCCGCGGACCAGGCCCTCAAGACCGGGGATGCCCTCGCCGGGCACGGTGTCCGCGTGGACCTTGATCCGGTTCGTCCCCACCATGGTCACCGACGACGTCACACTGCGGCTGACCGTGCGCCCCAGGATGGCGACCGAGCCGGTGACCTTGACCTTGCCGTTCCCCGCGTAGGCGACCTTGGCGCCGGAGTCGGACGCCTTGGTGAGGTCCGCGTACGAGATGTGCGCGCTGCCGCTGGCGCGCGCGGCCACGGCGCTGCTGAAGCTGCTGGAGACCGTGACGTCATGCAGTTCGGCCCGCACCTCGGTGATCCGCACCTGGCGGCCCGACGCGTTCGCCTCGACGCCCTTGAGCGTGACGTCGACCCGGCCGAGCTTCTTGTCGAGCACCTGGGTCAGGAACGGGAAGCCCTTGATGTCCACGTCGGGCGAGGCCGAGAGGTTCTCGCTGGTCCGTATTCGGTCAGCCGCCTTGTTCTCCGCGACATGCACCGCGATCCGGTCGGCGAGGACGAAGAGCCCGCCCAGCACCACGACGACGATGAGCAGTGTCCGCAGTGCTCGCATGAACGGTGTCCCCCTGCTCGTACCCGAGTCCTCGCGTGCCGGCGGCACAGGCCAGAGCCTAACGGCCTGTTCAGTTGATGATCCGCCCGATCAGACAGATCGCGGGTGCGGCGGCCGACAGCGGCAGGGCCACCCCGGCCGTCATGTGGACGAACCGGGACGGGTAGTCGTAGCTCGCGACGCGCAGCCCGATCAGGGCGCAGACGCCGGCCGCGAGCCCGAGCAGCGCGCCCTGCGTCCCGAGGCCGGTGACGGCGCCCGCCA
>NZ_JAAGLN010000119.1 GCF_010548145.1 Streptomyces sp. SID10853 | reverse complement strand
GCGCCAGCCTGAGCAGCGCGAGCGGCGGTGTCCTGCGCAGCACCCCGCCGCGGTGCACCCGCAGCCGGGCGGCCTCCAGGGGCGGTACGGCCACGACCGGGCCGAGCAGTCCCCGCTTCTTGAGCCAGCTCCAGTGCGGCCCGCCGCGGTAGATCGCGTGCGGTCCCTCGTTGACGCGGTACGGGCCCTCGGCCGTACGTGCCCGGCCGCCCAGGTTCTGGTGCGCCTCCAGCAGGGTGACCCGCGCACCCGATTCGGCGGCTGTGATGGCGGCGGTGAGCCCGGCGAAACCTCCGCCGACCACGGTGATGCGGCGCATGATCCGTCTCCTCTTGTCCTGTCCTGCTGTCCTGTCCTGTGTCTGTTCCGGAGGGTGCCCGCTCTTTTTCGGACGCTCTCCTGTCATCAGGACGGATGGAGCGGACGCAGATGTGACATCCGGGAAGGTTCGATGTCAGTGGTGTGGGTCACCATGAAGACATGGCAGCACGGAACGGCACGAAGAGAACCCCACAGGTACGGCGACCGGAAGTGCGGCTTCCACCCCTGAGTCCCTATGCCGGGCGGGGCCTTGAGCCCGATGGGGATTATGACGGACTGGAGTTCACCGGCGAGGACTTCACAGGACAGTCGGGCCGTGGAGCCCGCTTCATGGACTGCTCGCTGCGCGAGTGTGTGCTGGAGACGACGGAGCTGGTGCGGGCGCGCTTCATCGACTCCGTACTGACCGGGGCGAGGGGCGTGGGTACGAACCTCGCGGAGGCGTCCCTGCGGGATGTCGAGGTGGTGGACGCACGGCTCGGCGGTGTGCAGCTGCACGGAGCGGTGCTGGAGCGGGTGGTGGTGCGCGGCGGGAAGATCGACTATCTGAACCTTCGGGAGGCGCGTCTCAAGGACGTCGTCTTCGAGAACTGCGTCCTGGCGGAGCCGGACTTCGGGTCGGCGCGGCTGGAGCGGGTGGAGTTCACCGGGTGCACGGTGCGCGGGGCGGACTTCAGCGGAGTGCGGATGAAGGACGTCGATCTGCGGACGGTGGCCGAGCTGGACATCGCCCGTGGGGTGGAGCGGCTGGCGGGCGCGGTCATCAGCCCGGCACAACTGCTGTCGCTGGCACCGGCGTTCGCGGCGCAGATCGGGGTACGGGTGGCGGTGCCGGGCGAGTAGCCCGGAGGGCCCGGCCCCTGGGCGGCCGCCACCGGGCCCTACGGTGCTGTGACCCCGCTGCACTGCACGCCGGCCCCGACTGCACGACGGTCCCGCTACACCCGGGGGAACCGCCCCTGCAGGTCCCAGATCACCGGGTTGTCCGCAAGGCCCTCATGCATGTCCGCCAGGTCTGCGATCAGGTCGTGCAGGAAGTCCCTGGCCTCCCGCCTGAGCACCTTGTGCCCGAAGGTCAGCGGGTCCTCCTCCACCGGCATCCAGTCGGCAGCGACATCCACCCAGCCGAACCGCCGCTCGAAGAGCATCCGGTCCGTCGACTCGGTGAAGTCCAGCTCCGCGTGCTGCGGCCGCGAGGCGCGGTTGCCGCGCGGGTCCCGGTCGATCTGCTCGACGATGTCGCAGAGCGCCCACGCGAAGTCCAGCACCGGAACCCATCCCCAGGCTGTGGACACCTCGCGGTCCGCTTTGGTGTCGGCGAGGTAGACGTCGCCGCAGAAGAGGTCGTGCCGCAGCGCCTGGACGTCCGCACGGCGGTAGTCGGTCTGCGGGGGATCCGGGAAGCGCCGGGAGAGGGAGTAGCCGATGTCGAGCACAGCCCGATGGTGTCACGGGCGGGCGCACCGGGGCGCCGCCCGGCTCCGGGCCCGCCCCGTCCGGCTCCGGGCCTGCCCCGGCTGCTCCGGGCCGCTCCACCCCCGGCTCCGAGCCCGACTACGCGCGGACGCCCGCCCCGCAACGAGTGAGTTCCCGCCCCGCGACGAGGGAGCACCCACCCGGCGACGACTGAGCACCCGCCCCGCGACGCGCGGACACCCCGCACCCCGCACCCCGCGCCCCGCGGTGCGCGTCTCCGTTGCTCGCTCATAGGATCGAGACGTGGACCAGTGCCGACGCCGTACAGCCGTCCCCGCAGCGGTGGGTGCCGCCCTGCTGCTCCTCGCGGCGTGCGGCGGTGGCGTGCACGGGAAGCCGGGCGGTGACCGGCTGCACGACCCCGACCCGTACTTTCCCCGGCTGGGCAACGGCGGCTATGACGTCAGCCACTACAGCCTGACCCTCGCCTACGACCCGGACTCCGGCCGGCTCACCGGCACCGCCGACATCACCGCCCGCGCCACCCAGGACCTCTCCGCGTTCAGCCTGGACTTCACGGGGATGACCGTGCGGGGCGCGACCGTCGACGGCCGGTACGCCCCCGTCAACCGCGCCGGCAGCGAACTGACCCTCCGCCCGCACCACGACCTCACGCGGGGCGCCACCTTCCGTACCGTCGTCCGGTACGCGGGCGAGCCGAAGACCATCACCGACCCGGACGCGTCCGAGGAGGGCTGGCTGCCGGACGGCGATGACGGCGCACTCGCCCTCGGGGAGCCGACCGGCTCCATGGCGTGGTTCCCCGGCAACAACCACCCGTCCGACAAGGCGACGTACGACATCGCGGTGACCGTCCCGGCCGGGCTCCAGGCCGTCTCCAACGGCCGGCTGACCTCACAGCGGACCAGCGCGGGCCGCACCACCTTCCACTGGCACACCGGCCGGCCCATGGCGAGCTATCTCGCGATGCTGGCGATCGGCCATTACCGGACGCACTCCTTCACGGCCCCGTCCGGGCTGCCGGTCTTCACGGCGGTCGCCCCGTCGGAGGCGAAGAGCAGCGCTTCCGCGGTGGCCAGGATCCCCGAGATCATCGCGTGGGAGAGCAAGCAGTTCGGCCCGTACCCCTTCGACTCGACGGGCGCGGTCATCGCCCCGGCCGGGGCCGCGGGCTACTCGCTGGAGACACAGACCAGGCCGGTGCTCCCCGGTGACCAGGCGAGCCTGTCGACGCTGGTCCACGAGCTGTCCCACCAGTGGTTCGGCGACTCGGTGACCCCCGAGTCCTGGCGCGACATGTGGCTGAACGAGGGGTTCGCGACGTACGCGGCCTGGCTGTGGGACGCCGACCACGGCGGCGAGAGCATCCAGGACCACTTCGACGACGCGTACGACTCCGAGGGCAACTGGGACTTCCCGCCGGCCGACCCGCCCGGCCCGAAGGAGATCTCGGCCTCACCGGTGTACGGGCGGGGCGCGATGGTGCTCCAGATGATCCGCAGGAAGGCCGGTGACGCCGCGTTCTTCGCCCTGGTACGGGGCTGGGCCCGGGACCACAGGTACGGCAACGCCAGTACGGCGGACTTCACGCGGTACGCGGAGAAGAAGACCGGCAAGGATCTGAGCGCGATCTGGAAGACCTGGCTGTACGGCAAGGACAAGCCGGCCAGGCCGTCCTAGCCGCCGCCGGGTGCGCGCCCGGCGGGGACCTGCTGCCGGAACCTGACCGGCGTCTCCGGCGCGAGACGGAGCTGCGGCCCGGTGACCGGTTCGGGTGTGCGGATCAGGATGTTGTAGTGGTTCGGGAAGTGGCAGGCGTCGAACCCCAGGACCGTTCCGATCCGCCGCCCGTCCGCCCACACCTCGTCGCCCCGGTCGATGACCCCGGCACAGCCGATCTCCACGAAGCCCAGGAACCCCACACGGTCGATCCGGGCTCCGGCGGCCGTCTCCGCGTGGTCGGTGGTGACGAGTTCGTGCACTTCGCCCTGGCGGACACACCGGGCGGCGAACGGCTCCAGTGTCATGCCCCGGTCCTCCCGCCGGTGGGTGAGCACTTTGACGAGCAGCCCGTGCACCGTGCGCTTGGCCCCGTCCTGCCCGTCCTGCCCGTCCTTCCAGGGGGTCATGAGCGGACCGCCCCCTCGCGCGGGCCGGGCTGGTGGGGCCCGCCCTCGTGTTCCTGTGCGTAGGTGGCGGCCACCAGCTCCAGTGCGGCCAGGCCGTCGGGGGCGTGCGCGCCGGGGACAGGGTCCCCGGGCCGTGAGGTCCGCGAACGCCTGGAGGGCTGGGCCAGCTGGGCGGTGAAGTCCCTGAGCACACCCACGTATTCGTGCCACAGCGACCCCTTGAACGCGGTGTGGCCCGCGAGCATGTCCGCGCTGTCGACGGTGCCGTCCGCCAGCCGCACCTCGACGGTCTTACGCTCGCCGGGATACGACCAGTCCAGTTCGACCCGCGCCACCGCGCCGGTCGCAGCGGCCAGCCGGATACTCGCCCGCCGGTCGGTACCGCGCGCGTCCCTGTCCACGGTCGCGGCGGTCACCCGGGTGTCGCCGATGAACAGGCGTACCAGGTCGAAGGCGTTGGGACCGTTGTCGGCGACACAGCCGCCGCCGCAGCGGTCCGGGTCGAGATACCAGCGGTCCGCGCCCGCGTGCTCCTCGATCATCTCGTCGTAGCGCACCGTCAGCGAGGCGATCGGGACGCCCGGCGGGAGGCGTTCGAGCAGGGCGTCGACCTCGGCGTTGTAGCGGCGGTGGAACGAGGTGAACAGCGGCACACCATGGGTACGGGAGAGCCGCACCAGGTGCTGGGCCTCGCTCAGCTCTGTGGCGAGCGGCTTCTCCACACACACCGCGCGGCCGGCCGTCAGCGCGTCACGGCACACGGAGTGGTGCAGGTCGTTGGGGACGTTGACGACCACCGCGTCCACGTCCGCGTCGCGCAGCAGCTCCCGGTGGTCGCGGTAGCGCCGCGCGTGGGGAGGAGCGGAGGCGAGCCGGGCCGCGTCCGGATCGCACACGGCTGTCAGCTCCGTGTCCGGGTCGCGCTCCAGCGCCGCCAGATAGAAGCGGGAGATGACGCCGAGGCCGATCAGACCGATACGGGGTGCGGTCATGCCCGGCCTCCTGCCCGTGCGGAGTGCACCGGGGAGGGAAAGCGGAGGCAGTTGTCCCGGGCCAGGCCGAGCATCTCCTCGTACAGGGCCGCCCCGACCGGGACGCCGTGGGCGCGGCGCTCGCGGGAACGGGCGTCTTCGGGCCAGCCGGGGTAGCGCACCGGTTCTCCCGCCCGGGTCGGCGGGCAGTCGAGCACGGCGCCGAACATGCCGGTGGCCTCGGCAAGGAAGTCCACCCCGGAGCGGAGCCCGCCGGGGGCGATCGCCACCACCAGATAGCCGATGTCGTCGTCCCGGCTCCTGGGCTGCTCCGTTCCGCCCGCGCCCGTCCCGCCCGCGCCCGTCCCGCCCGCGCCCGTCCCATCCGCGCCCGTTCCGCTCGCCCCCGTCCCATCCGCGCCCGTCCCGCCCGCGCCCGTCCCGCTCGCCCCGGCCTCTCTGTTCTCCCCGCTCTCCGGGTGCGGGCCGGTGCCCGCGCCGGGAAGCAGCGCGGAGAGCACCTCCACCAGCAGACCCAGCCCGAACCCCTTGTACGCACCGGTGTCGGCGTCCCCGCCGAGCCAGCGCAGATGTGCCTCACCGCGGTCGAAAGCGGCCGGCTCGGTGACGGGAGCGCCGTGGTCGTCCGCCAGCCAGCCGGCCGGCACCTCCTTCCCGGCCCGCGCGGCCTCGCGCACCTTGCCGGTGGGGACCGTGGTGGTGCTCATGTCCAGCACGAACGGCGGGTGTTCACCGGCCGGGGCGGCGAGGGCGAGCGGGTTCGTGCCGAGCAGGGGGGGCCCGCCCGCCGACGGGGCGGGCGATCCGCTGCCATCCGCAGTTGGCGGTGACCAGGCCCACCATGTCCTGGTGGACGGCGCGCAGCGCGTGATGACCCGCGCAGCCGAAGTGGGTGCCGCCGCGTACGGAGACCAGGCCGACGCCGTACTGGCGGGCGCGTGCGACGGCGAGGTCCATGGCTTCGCCCGCCGCCCACAGCCCCAGGGCCCGGCGGGCGTCGACGAGGACGGAGGCGCCGCGGTCGGTGACGGTGACCGGCTCCGCCCGCGGATCGCACCGGCCCGCGTCGAGCATCGGCAGATAGAGCCGGGTGAGGTTGGCGATGCCATGGCTGGTGAATCCGGTGAGGTCGCCGTGGCACAACGCCTCGGCCGCGGCGCCCGCCCGGGTGTCGGGCAGCCCCCTGGCGGCGAAGACGTCGGCCACGAAGGCGACAAGGTCCTGATACGGCACCCGTACCCCGGTCCCGCCGGTGGGCTGGGGCGGGAGGGGGGATGCGGTGCGCTGAATCGGCCGGGTCATCGGGGCGTGGTCCTCTCCTCGTTCTCGGGGCGCGCGGCCGCCGAGCGAGCGTGGTCACTTTCGGTGCTGTCGTCGCTGTGGGTGGTGGGGTCGGTGCCCCGGAGCACGAGGCGGGTGAAGCCGACGGCCACCCGGGCGATCTCGTCGGCGTACCTGTCGAGTTGATCCAGGTCGGCGTACTCGCCGTCGGCGTGCGCGCGGTTGGCGTCCAGCTCCCCGGGGCCGAACACCGCGGTGTACGTGTCGGGGATCCCGTTCAGCCAGATCGCGTCACAGGTGAAGGACGGCTCGTCGTCCGGCCAGCGGGGCAGCGCCGCGTGCTGTTCCAACAGGGTCTCGGCCCAGGGTGTACGGCCCCGGCTCTCCAGGGCGGGCAGACCGCGCTTGCGCCAGTGCAGGGAGGTGATCGCCGCGGCGTCGGCGGCCGTCCGGGCCAGATCCGGCAGACCGGAGGTCCGGGAGGTGAAGTCGGTGAGCGCCTCGCGCAGCGCCTGCTCGACCGCGGCTTCGCCGGCGCGTCCGGCCGCGGGGGACCCGTAGGAGATGTTCAGCAGCAACTCGCCGCTCCCGTAGACGCGGTTGTGCTGGTGCCCGGTGTGCAGGCCGGCCACACAGACCCGGCCGTCGACGATCCGCGGGGGCAGGAACTGGGCCAGATAGCTGCTGATGTGCCCCAGCAGCACCGTCGCGTTGTGACCGGCCTCGGGGCGGTCGTCCACCGCGTCCTCGCCCCTGACCCGTACGCAGGCGGTCATCGAGGCCGTCACACGGGGCAGATAGCGGTGGCCGGTGGGCTCGCAGAACAGGTTCAGCCGGCCGGTGAACCCCTGCTCGACGAGCGGCCTGGTGCCGAACGTGCCCATGGCGCCGCCCTCTTCACCCGCGACCGCCTGGATGACCACGCCCACCCGGGTACCCAGCGCGGGATCGGCCGCGCGGGCGGCCCGGATACCGGCCAGCAGGGCGACGGCCGGGCCCTTGGCGTCGATGGCACCCCTGCCGCAGAACCGTGTGCCGTCGAAGTGGGCGGGCCACACACCGCCCACGGTGTCGAGGTGGACGTTGAACATCAGCGTCGCTTCCCGGGGCAGCCGCGGGCCCAGGCGCAGCACCAGATTCGGCTGGCAGTCCAGGAAGCCGGGCTCGCGGGCCGCGGCGGCCCGTACGGGCTCGGGCACGTCGTCACGGTCCAGCACCGCCGGGTCGGCCGGTGCGTGCAGCACCGTCGCGAAGCCGAGTGCCCCGGCGGCCGCCGCGTACATCCGGCCGGCCTCCCACAGGCGGGGGCCCTCACCGCCGGTCTCCAGCGGTGAGGCGGTGGGGGTGGCGAGGAGGGTGAGCAGCAGTTCGTGGTCGGCCGGTGTCAGCCGGGCCGGGGGCTGCGCGGGCGCCCGCTCGGCCGGGCGGGGGAGCGCCGCAGCGGCATCGGTGCGGGGCGGCCGCGGGCCGGGGATGTCAGGCACGCGGCACCCCGTCGGTGGCGGGGGTACGGGGAGGCGACCCGTCAGCGGCGGAGACCCGGGCGGGCAATCCTCCGGCGGCGGCGGCGGCGGTGGTGGAGGAGGAGGGGGCAGAGACGGAGGTAGAGGTAGAGGCACGGGCGGGCAGGACCGTCTGCCGTACGAGGGTTTCGAGCGCCCGGCCGTAGCGGACGAACGCCGCCACGCTGTCGGTGCCCGTGGCGTCGTGGCCCTGGTGCGGCCGCAGATGGGTGTGCGGTTCGATGGACCAGGCCCCCGTGTAACCGTGTTCGATGAGAGCCCGCAGACAGGAGGCCACCCCGGACTCCCCGTCGCCCGGCAGGGTGTAGGCGACCTGGCCGTCCCGGCCGGTCCTGGCGTCCTTGATGTGGACGTGTGCCACATGGCCGATCACGCTGTCCAGCAGTGCGCGGGCGTCGTACCCGTACGGGACGCCGTTGCCGATGTCGAAGAGCAGCCGCAGTGCCGGGCTGTCCGCGCGGTCGATGAGGTCGAGCATCCGGTCGGCCCTGGTGCCGGCCCAGCCGCTGCAGTTCTCGTGCAGCAGCACCAGCCCGTGCTGCTCGGCCTGCCGGACCAGGAGTGTCATCCGGTCGAGCACCCTGGTGCCCCACTCGCCCTCGTCCAGACCGGCGTTGGGGTACGACATGACGCGGACGTACCGGGTTCCCAGCGTGGCGCAGCGCCGGGCCAGCACCCGCAGCTCGGCCACATCGTCCTCGAAGCGGCCGGTGACCGGACGGCTCCAGTTGGCGATCCTGGAGTCGACACAGACGACGCCGAGACCGGCCGCCGCCACCCGGTCGGCCACGCCGGCGAAGGCCCGGTCGTCCAGTTCGGCGATCGGTGTGCCGTTGACGTTGCGTAACTCGACCGCGTCCCAGTCGAGTTGGCGGATCGCGGCCAGTTGCCCGGTGAGATCCGGGGCGGCCTCGTCCCCGATTCCCGCGAAGCGGATGCCGGGAAGTGGGTCGACTCGGTCAACTCCCATGGTTGACAGCCTCCTTGTAGCGGGACGGCTGACCGCCGGGTGGTGCCGGGGCCGTGCCCCGGTCGTCGGCCGCCAGCCGTTTGGCTTCGTCGAGCAGCTCGACCGTGCGTACGTGAAGACCGACGTCGTCCCGGTGGGCCCCGCCCTCGTGCGCCTCGTCCGCGAAGTGGCGGTAGGCGTGCGTCATATACGCGGTGAGCGAGTCGTCGTGGAAGACCTCGCGCACCGTGCGGCCTCCCTGGGTGATCTCCAGCTGGGCGAAGTCGTCGTCCTGGGCGACGGCGTAGTCCCCGACGACCCTGCCACCCGCCATGTCGAGCTCGATCCGCCGTCGGCGTACCGGCGACGACAGGTCGGACAGCACTTCGCTCCGAGCCCCGCCGGTGTGCAGCAGCCGCAGCCGGGCGCTGCCCATGCGCGGTACAGTCACCTGCCCCACCCGCAGGTCGGTGCAGGCGGCGCCCGACACCCTGGCGTCCCCCAGCAGGCGCAGCAGCACGCCTGTCGCGTGCGGTACCTCCACATCGAAGGCTGAGGAGTGGCTGGTGTTGCCGAGCGAGCGCCGGAACCGGGCCTTGTGCTGGGTGACGTACGCCGAACGGACCGCGCCGAGGCGCCCGTTGGCCACCACGTCGATGAGCCGGCGTGTCAGGGTGCTGTGGAGCCAGGGCGCTACCACGGACAGCCGCAGCTCATGGTCCCGGGCGAGGTCCAGGACGTGCTGGAGGGCTTCGCGGTCACCGGCCAGTGGCTTCTCCAGGATGATCCGGCTGAAGCCGAGCCCGGCGGCCTCACGGAGCACATCGGCCCGCACGGCGGGCGGCGTGCACAGATGGACGACGGTGTGTTCCGGGTCGAGGAGCTCGCGCGCCCGACGCAGGGAACCGGCCATCAGGAGACCGTCCGGCGGCCCGGCTGGAGGGGAGTTCCCGGGGTCCACTCCCACGATCGGGTGACCGACGGGACCTTCCCCGGCGGCCTCCGCAGCGGAGCGGGCGCGCAGCAGCACCGGCAGATGCAGCCCCAGGCCGGCGCGGCCCAGGCCGACGATCAGGGTGCGCAGCATGCAGCGGCCTCCCCGCGGGAATCGGCCGCCCCGGCCGGCCGTTTCACGGGCGCGACACCAGAGGGGCCGAAAACCGGCCGGTGAACTGGCGTGAAGTATTTCGGCATACCCGGCCCATCTCCCCATGACACCCGCGACGCCTTTCGGAAGAATGTTCGCTGAAAGGCGCGCCGGTAGCGTGATTGCAGGTTCCGCATCGTATCCGACAGATTCTTCCGATGTGCTTTCTCGCCGTACCTGAAAGATCAGCCAGGGATGGCTGAAAATCCCCCCGGCGAGGTAGTCGAATCTTGAATCTCCCTGGTCCAGGCGCCTTCTCTGCGGCCCGCCCCGGTTTCAAGATCGAACGCAATGCCGAAAGCGGCGTCCTTACCGGCTGGCCGAAACGCCGTGAAAAATAATTTCTGCACCATTCCGGTTCCGTAGTTCCGGTTGACAGCTGTCGAGCGGCGCGAGTAATCATTTATCCAGCACGAGGCGGTCTCCCGAAGGTAATCCATCATTCAATCGATTGGGTTTCCGGGAGCGCGAAAGCAGTTTTCGCCGCACTCTTCGAGAACATTCGAGAACTTCGACGACTTCGACGACTTCGAGAACCAGGAGTGACATGCCCAACAGGACTGTCCAGGAAGAGCGTCTCCGGCAGCGCTTCGCGCTGTACGACACCGATGGGGACGGCCGCGTCGAGCGCGGCGATCTGGAACAGGAGGCGCGTCGCATCGTTCATGCCTTCGGCGAGTCGGAGGACTCTCCCAAGGCCCAGGCGCTGCTCCATGCCTATCCGCACATGTGGGACCACATGACGAAGACGGCCGGCGTCGGAGCGGGACAGGGTTTGTCGCTGGAGCAGTTCGTCCAGATCGCCAACACCCAGATGCTGGACCAGGGCAGGGCGGGCTTCGGCCATATGCTCCGCCCGAGCATTCGCGCGATGGTCGACCTCTGCGACGTCGACGGCGACGGCCAGGTCAGTCCGGAGGAGTTCCGGAAGTGGCTCGGTGCCATCGGTAACGACCGGATCGACGCGGACGCGGCATTCCGCGCGATGGACGCCGACCGTAATGGGAAGCTGTCCGTCGAAGAAATCGTGGCCGCGGTGGGCGAATACCACAACGGCGAGCTCGACGCCCCGCTCCTGGGTGTCTGAGGCATACCTCGGCGGCAGGGGCAGCTCCGGGCGTGGGGCGCTCGAAGCGGCTCCCCGTACGCGGGCGGCGCCGATCCCGGGGGAGCCCGTCGGCGGACGGGCACGACCCCGCGGACCGGCGCGACGCGACGGACGGGTACAACCCGGCGGACGCGTACGACTCCGCGGATCGGTACGACTCCGCGGACGCGTACACCCCCGCGGATCGGTACGACTAGGCGGACGCGCACGACCCCGCGGGCGGGCGCGACCCCGCGGACCGGCGCGGCCGGTGGGGGACCGGTGCCGGTGACCAGGCCGGCCGGGGTGCGTACCGCGGTGGTCCTCCTGTGTCTGGCGCAGGGGGTGCCGGGGCTCTGGGCCCTCGTCGCACCGCGGTCCTTCTACGACGGCTTCCCCCTCCCGGGTTTCGGGTGGGTCGCCATGTTCCCGCCGTACAACGAACATCTGGTGCGCGATCTCGGCGCCCTCTCCTTCGCCCTGGCGGTGGTGCTCGCCCTGTCCGCCGTTTCCCTGGAGCGGCTCCTGGTACGGGCGGCGGCTTTCGGCTGCCTCGGTTTCACCGTGCCGCACCTGGTGTTTCACCTCGGCCATCTGGGGCGTTTCGGTACCGCGGATGTGGTCGAGCAGCTCATTTCCCAGATCGCTCCGATCGCCTTGTCGGTGTTTATTCTCCTGGTGGCCAGGCAAGGTCCGGATAAACCTGCGGACGAATCCCGTAGCGGCGTATCCCGTGAAGACGACGCGAAAGCGGTACCGGCGGCGGAGTAATCCCGTACAAGCGCCGCGTGAGCGATTGAAAAATATGCGGCCACTGTGCATGTGCGCACAACCGTTTCGCCGCAATTATTCCCCCCCTTTCCTTGTCGAGAATTCACTCGGCGAGGAGTTTCAGAGAAACCGAACGATAAGGAAGAAACATGAGCACCTCTGTGCAGGAGCAGCGCCTGCGTCGCCGTTTCGAGCTGTGGGACCAGAATGGCGACGGCGTTATCGACAGCAGCGACTGGGAAAGTGAGACGCAGCGCATCCTGGCCTCGTTCCAGCAGACCGAGGGCTCCCCGAAGGGGCAGGCCCTCACCACGGCCTACCGGGGGATGTGGAGCTACGTCGCGGAGCAGGCCGGAGTGGGGCGCGACGGCTCGGTGAGCATCGACCAGTTCAAGGACGTGGCGGCGAAGCAGATGCTCGACCGCGGCCAGGCCGGCTTCGACCAGGTGCTGCGTCCGACGGTCAGCGCGATCGCCGACCTGTGCGACACCGACGGCGACGGCCAGGTCAGCCCGTCGGAGTTCCGGAGCTGGATCCGCGCCATCGGCAGCGACGAGTCCACCGCGGACGCCGCGTTCCAGCAGATCGACACCGATGGTGACGGCCAGCTGTCGGTGGACGAGCTGATCGACGCCGTGCACCGCTACCACACGGGCGAGCTGGAGTTCTCCCTGCTCTGATCTGCGCGGCCCCTCGTCCGGTGCTCCCACGGGGCGTTCCCACGGATGCTCCCCCCGGTGCACCTGTGGGAGTACCGGCGAAGCCGCATCCCGGCCCGCTCGGCCCCCGGCCCCGACTGCCGGACCGGCGCGCCCGCTCCCACACCGCTGAGAGGAACCATGCAGGACACAACCGCCGGCCAGGGGACTGGCAAGCACGGCATACCGGCCCGCCAGGACAGCGGCTCCGCGGGACTGGGGCAGGGGCAGGTGCCGTTCTTCACCCAGGCCCGGACGTTCGCCGACCTCTGGCCGGACATCCGGTCCGGGCTGACCGACGTCATCGACAACGGCAAGTACTCGCACGGCCGCCAGGTCGGCCGGTTCGAGGAGGCTCTCGCCCGGTGGACCGGCGCCCGCTACGCGGTGGGGGTGAACAGCGGGACCGATGCCCTGGTACTGCTGCTGCGCGCCTGCGGTCTGCGGCCGGGCGACGAAGTCATCGTGCCGGCCTTCACGTTCGTCGCCTCGGCCTCCTCCGTCGTGCTGGCCGGAGGCCGCCCGGTCTTCGCCGACATCGACCCCGTCAGCTATGCGATCGACCCGGAGTCGGCCGCCGCCGCCGTCACCCCGCGCACCCGGATGCTCATGCCCGTCCACCTCTTCTGCCAACTGGCCGACATGCGGGGCCTGCTCGATGTCGCCCGCCGCCACCGGCTGACCGTGGTGGAGGACAGCGCCGAGGCCATCGGTATGCGGTGGGACGGGGTGCACGCGGGGCTGCTGGGCGCCGGCGGTGTGCTCTCGTTCTTCCCCACGAAGACGCTGGGGGCCATCGGCGATGCCGGGGCTGTCCTCACCGACGACGCCCAACTCGCCCGCACGGTAGGGGCGTTACGTCATCACGGGCGGTACGGCAGGACGATGGCCCACTTCCCCGGCATCAACAACGAGACGGCCGTCAACGGCGTCAACAGCAAGATGGACGACATCCAGGCCGCCGTCCTCCTCGCCAAGCTGTCCCGGCTGGACGAGGACATCGCCCGGCGTGCCCTGCTCGCCGCCGCCTACACGGAACGGCTGGCCGGTGCGCCCGGTGTGCTGCGGCTGCCCACCGTGGTACCGCGCGCCGCGCCGACCCAGCCGGTCTTCTACGTGTATCTGATCGAGGCCGAACGCCGCGACGAACTGGCCCGCCATCTGGCACAGCACGGAGTCGGCACCGAGACCTACTACCCGACCCCGCTGCACCTGCAGGAGTGCTTCGCCGGTCTGGGACACCGCCGCGGCGACTTCCCGAACGCGGAGCGTGCCTGCGAACGCACCCTCGCTCTCCCGCTGTACCCGGACATGAGCATCGGCGACGTCGACCGGGTCTGTGACCTCATCCGTGCCTTCCCGGCCGGGAGGCCCGTGTGACGATTCCTTTCTTCGCCCCTGACCTGTTCGAGTCCGACCGGCAGGTGCTGCTGGACCTGGTCCACGAGATCGGCACCGCGCCCGCGCAGAAGTTCCTCCTCGGCGAACACACCGCCCGCTTCGAGGACGCCCTGCGCACCTCGCTCGGCGCCGCCGACGTCGTGGCGTGCTCCAGCGGCACCTCGGCCCTGACGCTCGTACTCCACGCCATGGGCGTCGGGCCCGGCGACGAGGTGGTGGTCCCGGCGTACGGCTGCGCCCCGCTGGCCAACAGCGTGGTGGGCCTCGGGGCGACACCGGTCTTCGCGGACATCGACCCGTGGACGATGGTCGCCGACCCGGACCGGGTGGAGCAGGCGATCACCGCCCGGACCAGGGCGATCATGCCCGCGCACATGTTCTCGGTGATGGCCGGCATGCCCCGGATGCGGGAGATCGCCCGGCAGCACGGCGTACGCCTGGTCGAGGACTCGGCGGTCGCCCAGGGCGGGGTGCTCGACGGGCGGCCCGCCGGGACCTGGGGGGAGGCCGGAGTGTTCTCCTTCGTCCAGGTCAAGACCTTCGGGACGGCCGGTGAGGGCGGCGCCGTCATCACCATGGACCCCGAGCTGGGCCAGGCCGTCCGATCCCTGCGCAACCACGGGCAGGGGGAACGGTTCGTCTACCGCAGGACGGGCTACAACAGCCGGTTCGACGAAGTGCTCGCCGCCTTCCAGCTGCACCGGCTCCCCGGCTTCCCCGCGCTCCTGGAGCGCCGGGCCCGCATCGCCGACTACTACACCGAACGCTTCGCGCCGCTGCGCGAGCAGGGCGTGCTGGCCCCGCCGGCCGGGCGCAACGGCCGCTGCTACTACGTGTACTCCCTCCTCGCCGACGACCGGGACGCGCTGCAGAGGTATCTGGCCGCCCGGGGCATCGAGAGCCACGTGTACTACCCCCAACCCCTGCCGCACCAGGCGGCCTTCGCCCGGTTCGCGCCCGCGGGCCGGAGCTGGCCGCACGCCGCGAGCGCCGCCCGGCGCCAGCTGGCCATCCCCGTCCACCCCTGCCTGACCGACGCCCAGGTGGAACACATCGCCGCCGCGGTCCGCGCCTATGCCGGCGCACGCGAGAACACGAAGGAGCGGAGCAGATGACGAGCCGCACTGAAGCAGCAGGGCCGTTCACGGCCGACGACGTACGACCCGAGAGCAAGGCCCGCAGCTACGCCCGGCTGGGCAAACTCGATGTCTACGACTACTACCCCGGCATCGCCGTGGCGCTGTCCGCGGTGCTGCTCCCGGTGTCGCGGCTGCGGTCCGCGACGGTCGGGACGCTCGCCCTGTTCCTCGCCGGCGCGGTCTTCGTCATCGTGGCCATGGTCGCCCTCGACGATGTGACCGGCTACCGCGACGGCAGCGACGCCGCCAACTACGGCCCCGACAACCCGCTGCGCAACAAACTGCGCAAGCCGCTGGTCGCCGGGACACTGACGCTGCGCGAAGCGCTCACCTTCGGCTGGGCCACCGCCGTCATCGGCGCGGTGCTGTGGGCCGCCGCCGTCGCGGCCGCTCCGTCCCGGCCCACCTGGACGGTCGTACTGATCGTGATCACGTTCGTGGTGGCGGTCCAGTACTCCTACGGCCTCAAGATCAGCTACCACGGCTTCCAGGAGATGTTCATCGCCGGTCTCGGCGTGGCCCTGGTGATGGCGCCGTACGGGCTCGCCGCCGGACACTACTCCGGATTCCTGCTCGTCCAGGGCGTGTTGTTCGGCTTCGGGCCGCTGATGTTCGGGGTGTACTCCAACACCAACGACATTCCAGGTGACCGTGCGGTGGGCCGGCCGACCGTGGCCTGCCTGGTCTCGGCGAAGGGCAACGCCGTCTTCATCGGTGCCCTGTCCGCGGCCGAGTTCCTGCTCGGCGCGGTCGCGTCCGCCACGGGTGTCGCCCCCTGGTGGTTCGTCCTCCTGATGCTGCCCGCCACCGTGCTGCGCACCCGGCAGTACCTCACCGGCTTCCGGCGGGGCGACATCATGCGCGCCCGCAAGCTCGGCTTCTCGGTCCACCGGGTCAGTACGGTGCTGCTGATCGCGGCGAACCTGCTGGCCGGCGCGGGGGCCGTCGGATGAGCCCCGATCTCGACGTCGCCGTGGTCGGCGCGGGCATGGCCGGGCTGACCGCCGCCCACGAGCTGCGGCGCGCCGGGCTCCAGGTGCGGGTGTTCGAGCAGCAGAAGCACGTCGGCGGCCGGATGCGCAGCGTCCGGCACGACGGCTACACCATCGACGAGGGCGCCGAACAGGTCTCGGACCAGGGCTACCGCGCGACCTGGGAACTGCTGGCGCGGCTCGGCGTGCCGAAGGACCACGTGCCGTCCATCGGCACGCCGATCGGGATGTGGCGGGACGGGCGGGCCCGCCCCGGTGTGGCCGACCGGGCGGCGGTGTTCTCCGGCGCCGGGCTCTTGCCCCGTGCCCGGGTGGACCTGGCGCGCTTCCTGGCCTGGGCGGCGCTGCACCGCGGGGAGTTCGACTGCGACCGGCCGGAGCGCACCCCGCTGGGCGCGGCCACGGTCAGGGAGTTCGCGCGGCGCTACCACCCCGACCTGCACGACTATCTGTTTCAGCCCGTCGCGGGCAGCTTCTTCGGCTGGGACACGGCACGCTCGGCGGCCGCGCCGATGGTCGCCCTGCTGCTCGCGGTGGGCCCGCCCGCGGGCTGGCGGACCTACCACGACGGCATGGATCTGCTCGCGCGCCGGCTGGCCGAAGGCACCGACGTGGTCACCGGCGCCGAGGTCCACGAGGTCGTCACCGAGAACGGCCGCGCGCGGCTGCGCGTCGGGGACGACGTCGTCACGGCCCGCTCGGTGGTCCTGAGCGTGCCCGCTCCGGTCGCGGCCCGGCTGCACGCCAACGCCCCCGCGGACGAGCGGGCGTTCCTCTCGGCGTGTACGTTCACGCCCACGCTCAAGGTCAGCTGTCTGCTCGACCGGCCGCTGGCACCGGTGTCCCGCAAGCCCCTGTACATCCTGCTGACCCCGGACGCCGAGGACGACGTGCTCTCCGCGATCATCGTGGACCATGTGAAGCACCCGGGCCGGGCGCCCAGCGGCAAGGGCCTGCTGACCCTCATGGCCGACCCCCGCAGCATTCCCGGACTGCTGACGGCGCCGGAACAGCAGATCACCGACCGGCTGGTGCGGGCGGCCACCCGCTACGTCCCCGGCCTGGAGACCGCAGGCCGGAAGCACTTCGTACACGCCTTCGCCCACGGTCTGCCCGAGGCCACCCCCGAAGCGCTGCGGCTCCGCGCGCCGTTCATGGCGCGCGGGGTGCGCCCGGTGGAGTACGCGGGGGACTGGGTGATGCTGCGGCCCGCCAGTGAGGGCGCCGTGCGCTCGGGCACGCTCGCCGCCTCCCGCGTCCTCAGCCGGCTGCGTCCGCCCCCGACGGCGGGGCCGCCCCTGCCCGCCTCCCTCGCCGCCGAGGAGAACCTCTCGTGAAACCCCATGACATGGGCGTCCTGTTCGACGAGTGCGCCGAGAACGGCTTCGCCACACAGGTCCACCTGGACCGGCCCTTCGACATCGGTACGGACGCCAGGACCCAGTACACGGTGCCCCAACTCGCCGCGCTCGTGCGGGAGGCGGCGGGCTGGCTCGCCGCCGCGGGCGCGGGCCGCGGGGACCGGGTGGCGATCGTCAAGGACAACCACTGGGACTACGACCTGCTGGCCTGCGCAGCCGTGCGCATCGGCGCCGTGCCCGCGCAGCTCTCCGCGCATCTGCCGGGGCAGGCCCTGGAAACGCTCCTGACCCGGCTCGGGCCCGCCCTGCTCGTGACGACGGCGGGAGTACTGGAGCGCGGCCACGCCGAGGGCATCGGCCTCGCCGCGACCGCCCGGCGGACCCTGGTGCTCGACGCGGCGGTGCCGGGAGCGCTGAGCCTCGACGACGTACGCGGGCACACCGCCCCCGGACCCCGCGGCAGGCACGACGACCAGCCGCTGGTGATCAACCACACCTCGGGCACCACCGGTGTGCCCAAGCTGGTGGTCCACTCGACCCGGACGATCATCGGGAAGCTGGCGCGGTTCGAGAGCGTCCGGCTGCCCCGTATCGGCCTGCGCCGCAGCGACAGCCTGGCCAACGCCAGCGCGTACTCGCACGGCAGGACGTTCTGCTGGACCGCGAGCGCGCTGTGCATGGACCCCGCGGAGATCTCGATCATCACCAGCGGGGACCCCCACCTCGCGGATCCGCTGCTGCGTGCGCATCCGCCGACCGTCGTCGAGGCGCTGCCCGCGTCCTTCGTCCACTTCCAGCCGCTGACCGAGAGGCTGGACAACCCCTTCCGGCGGGTGCGCCTCATCATCAGCACGTACGACGCCGTGCACCCGCCCACCGTCCGCGCCTACCTCGCGGCGAGCCGGCACCGCAGCCCGCTGTGGATGGAGGGCTGGGGGCAGACCGAGACCGGCCCGCTGGCCTTCCGCTTCCACACCCGGCGGTCGGTGCTCAGGGGGGCACGCGGGGCCAGCACCCGCAATCTGGGCCGCCCGGTGCCGGTGAAGACCCGGCTGCGAGTGGTCGATCCCGCCACCTTCCGGCCGCTGCCGCGCGGGCAGGCCGGCCTGATGCTGGCCAGGACAGCGGCCCGCGGTCTCGGCTACGTCGGGGAGAGCGACCGCTGGTCGGCCAAACAGCACGGGGCGTGGTGGAACACCGGCGACATCGGCGCCATCAACCGCGACGGAAGCGTCGAACTGCTCGACCGCGAGGTCGACAGCACACCGCAGCTCAGCTGTCTGCGTACCGAGGACGCGCTGGAAGTCCGGCTGCCGCAGGCGCTGGAGTGCGTCGTCCTGGCCGCCCCGCACCGGGTCCCGCTGCCCGTCGTGGTCACCGCCGACGGCTCGCTGGACCGGGCCGTGTGGAAGCAGGCGGTGCGCGGCCTGCCTCCCCTGCGCGAGCCCGTCGTCCTCACCTGGAGCCAGGTGCCGCGCACCGGTACGGGCAAGGTGCGGCGCAGGGCGTTGCTGGAGCAGATCACCGGAAGTACGGACACCTTCGGCTCCGGCCGGTGGACCTGACGACAGAATGCGAGACGCCATGCGCCAGTCCCTGGCCGACGACCCCGGTTACGTCTTCGACAACGACAGAGCGCACAACGAGGAGCAGCACCGCTGCCTCACCGGCGCCTACGACGCCATGACCTTCCAGCGGCTCGCCGAGACCGGCGTCACGGCCGGCTGGCACTGCCTGGAGATCGGCTGCGGGGGCGGCAGCGTGGCCCAGTGGCTCGCCGAACGTGTCGCCCCGACCGGGCGCGTACTGGCCACCGAGCTGAACCCGCGGCACGTCCCGGCGCGTCCGGGGCTGGTGGTCGAGGCGCACGACGTGGTGACGGATCCGCTGCCCGAGGCGGCCTTCGACCTCGTCGTCGCGCGGCTCGTCCTCCAGCATCTGCCCGAACGGCTCGCGGTACTGGGCAAGTTGGTGCGGGCGCTCAAGCCCGGAGGCCGGCTGCAGATCGAGGAGTTCGACACGGCCTACGAGCCGCCGCTGCTCACGCCGGACGAGGAGTCCGCGCGGCTGTACGAGACCTTCCTCGCCACCAAGTACGCCGTGATGCGGGCCGGTGGCGGGGACCCCCAGTGGGGCCGGCGCGTCCCCGCCGCGATGCGTGCCGCGGGGCTCGTCGACATCGACCCGCGGCCCCGTGTCGAACTGCGGACCGCCGGATCGCCGGGCCTGGGGCTGCAGCTGAACCACACGTACCACCTGGAGGACCGGCTGATCGCCGCAGGCATGACCCGGCCGCAGCTCGACCGGGTCCGCGCACTGATGCGGGACCCGTCGTTCTGCGCCGTGTCCAGCGTCATCTACTCGGTGCAGGGCCGCCGCCCGCAGGCCGATGTGGCCGAACGCCCGGTACGGCCGCGGAGGGAGGGGCCCCGATGACGCTCTGTCTGCCGCATGCCGCGGCCCCGGCGAGTGGCCCGGCTGTTGGCCCGGGGACAGCTCCGGCTTCTGCTCCGGTGGCCACCCGGGTCGCGGAGCGCATGCTCGGCCTGGTGGACGGCCCTGTCGCCGCCATCGGCCGGGGGACGGGCCGGGACAGCGGCCGGGGCATCGGCGGGAGCACGGATGGCGTCAGCTGGGAGATCGGCTGGGCGGGTCCGCTCGCCCTCCCGCTGCCCGACGAGCGGGCCGTGCAGGCGGCCTGCGGGATCATGCACGTCCACGGCCGGGCTGCCGGGCGCCCCGCCCCGCTCGCCGTCGACTACGCGTCCACGGTGGCCGGGGTGCTCGCGGCCCAGGGCGTCTGCGCGGCACGGCTCGCGCGGGCCAGGGGCGGCGGCGTGACCGGCGTCCGTACCTCGGTCGGCCAGGCGGCGCTGCTCGCCGTCGCCCAGTACCTCGCAGCCGCGGCCGCGGGCTCCGACGGCGCGGAGAACAGCCCGCGGGACGGCGCACACAGCGCACACAGCGCACACAGCGCACACAGCGCACACAGCGCACACAGCGCACACAGCGCACACAGCGCACACAGCGCACACAGCGCACACAGTGCTGACGGCGCTGACGGCGCTGACGGCGCTGACCGTACGTGGCAGGCGCCCGGCGGCTGCACGCTGGTCTCCGCCGAAGGCGTCCGCTTCGAAATCGAAACCCTCGTCCCGGAACAGTGGCTGGACTTCTGGCAGCGGCTCGGCGCTGACCGGGCCACGACCGGACGCGGCTGGCGGGCGTTCCAGCAGCGGTTCGCCACCGCCACCTGCCCGCTGCCCGCCGCGCTGCCCGCGACGGCGCGCCGGGCCCCCTTCG
>NZ_JAAGLN010000118.1 GCF_010548145.1 Streptomyces sp. SID10853 | reverse complement strand
CGGCGGGGGTGTGGAGGCGGCGGGGCGGCTGGCCGCCGGGGTGGAGGCGGCAGCGGCAGAGGCGGGCGTACCGGTGGGGCGCGAGCACCCGTACGTGCCGCATCTCACCCTCGCCCGCGGCGACGGCCGCACCGGACTCGGCCCGTACGCGGAGGCCCTGGCCGGCTTCGCGAGCAGCCCATGGGCTGTGCGGGAACTGGCGCTTGTGCGGAGCGGGCCGCAGTCACGGTACGAGGTGGTCGCCGCCTGGCCGCTGGGGCCCGGCAAGTAACCTCGGAGCGTGGACCCGAAAACCAGGAACCGGATCATGGCCGGTGTGCTCGTGCTGCTGTTCGTCGTCGTCGCGGTGGCGGCCGCCGTCGGACAGTGACGGCGGCCGCCCGCGGGCGGCACTGAGGGCGCCTACCAGGCGAACGCCTCCGGTGAAGGGCCAGGACCGGGGAAGATCTCCTCGACCCCGGACACCACGGCCTCCGGCAGTTCGAGCTCGATCGCGCGCAGCGCCGAATCCAGCTGTTCCGACGTGCGCGGACCGACGATCGGGCCCGTCACACCCGGCCGGGTCAGCAGCCAGGCCAGACCGGCCTCGCCCGGTTCGAGACCGTGCTTGTCGAGCAGGTCCTCGTACGCCTGGATCTTCGCCCGTACGGCCTGGTCGGCGAGCGCGTCCGCCGAGCGGCCCGACGCACTGCGCCCGGTGCCGCCGTCCCGCTCCTTGCGGATCGCTCCGCCGAGCAGCCCGCCGTGCAGCGGCGACCACGGGATGACCCCCAGGCCGTACTCCTGCGCGGCCGGGATGACCTCCATCTCCGCGCGGCGCTCCATCAGGTTGTAGATGCACTGCTCGCTGACGAGTCCGACCGAGCCGCGGCGGGCGGCGAGTTCGTTCGCCTGCGCGATCTTGTAGCCGGGGAAGTTCGACGAGCCGGCGTAGAGGACCTTGCCCTGCTGGATCAGGACGTCGATCGCCTGCCAGATCTCCTCGAACGGAGTGTTCCGGTCCACGTGGTGGAACTGGTAGAGGTCGATGTGATCCGTCTGGAGCCGCTTCAGCGAAGCCTCGACGGAACGGCGGATGTTGACCGCGGAGAGCTTGTCGTGGTTGGGCCATGCCTCCGGTGCGGAGCCCATGTTCCCGTACATCTTGGTGGCGAGCACGACCTTGTCGCGCCGCTCACCGCCCTTGGCGAACCAGGTGCCGAGGATCTCCTCGGTCCGGCCCTTGTTCTCGCCCCAGCCGTAGACATTCGCGGTATCGAAGAAGTTGACGCCCGCGTCCAGCGCGGAATCCATGATCGTGTGGCTGTCGGTCTCGGTGGTTTGGGGCCCGAAGTTCATCGTGCCGAGGACCAGTCGGCTGACCTTGAGTCCGGTGCGTCCAAGCTGCGTGTACTTCATGGGCCTCAGCCAACCGCTTGGAGTGTGCTCGAATCAAGGACGCGCGGGCCATCCGAGGGGGAGGCGGCTGCGTGTCGACGTGAGGACGGCCGCGGGCAGGCGGCTGTGCGCCGGGTCCGACGGGCGGTCGCCGGAAGGTCGTTTCAGCGCGCGGGCTGCTGGGGTGCGGTCCGGAGTACTTCCTTCGCGTGGGCGTTCCACTCGCGGAGGGTGTCGGACAGGGGTATGCAGCCGGGCATCAGCAGAGAGTCGCGGCGGTGGAGGACGGTCTTCGCCTCCGGCCCGCGGTTCAGCTTCTTCCAGCGCGCCAGTTCATCCGGGTTCATACCGGTCTGTGCCGGGTCGGTGGTCAGGAGCCGCTCGACCTGTCCCGCGAGTCTGAGGAACTCGTGGTAGAGGGTGCTGCGCTCTTCGGCCTTCCCCATGCTTTCCTCACAGTTGGATCAGTGAACTCGCATTCTGTTCACACTATCCGCACATGGGTTCGGTGCGAAGGGGGGCCCGCCTCTTACCGCCGCTGTGGCGCCCGAAAGGTGCCGGAAAGGCGCCGGAAAGGTGCCCATGGGCCCCTCGGGGCCCGGCCGTTGTGTGAAGGAACACCCGGCGGTGGGGGTGGGTTGGTGCGCCGGAAGGTGCCTCAAGGTACTCCTGCGACCTGTGAGTTGACGCGTCACCATGCACCTCGGGGGCCGACCGGCATGGTGTTGACCTCAAGCGCGGTTGAGGGGAAAGGATCGCACCATGAAGAACCAGACGGATTACGTCGAAATCACCACCCTCATCAGCCGCTACTTCCGCACTCTGGACGACCGGGAGTTCGCGGAGGGCTGGGCCGGCGCGTACTTCACCGACGACGTGCGGACGGTGACCCCACTCGGCACGTCCCGGGGCAGCGAGGTCGAGCAGCACACACAGGTGGCGATCGAGCGCTACGCCCGTACGCAGCACATGTCGTCGGACGTCCTGGTCGGCACCGACGCGGCATCGGGGAGGACCACGGCGTCGTGGAACGCCCTGATGAGGCATGTGCACCACGAATCAACCCTGCAAGCACGGGGCGAGGGCGCCCGGCCCGTCTTCACGGTGGGCGGCGTCTACCGGGCCGAACTGCGGCGCACCCCTGACGGCTGGCGCATCGCGCACCTGAACATCACCGTGACCTGGACCACGGGAACGCCACCTGATCTGCCGGGGGTTACCCGGACGCCGACGCCCTGAGGAGCATGCGGATCACGGGTCGCGACCCGTACCTCCCGGGGTATATCCCGCAGCGGCCCGACGCGATTGACCGCATCACGGGAATCACACGTCACGGGAATCAACGGGGCATCAGGGCGGGTGCCAGCTCTCGCCACTCATGACCCGGCAGCGCGGCCGGATCAGCCGTGAGCACCTGCAGGCACACGTGGTCGGCGCCAGCATCGAGGTGCTGTTGAACGCGTCGGCGTATCGCTTCCGTGTCCCCGTAAGCGACGATCGCGTCGACCAGCCGCCGGCTCGGGCCGCCGACGATGTCCTCGTCGCCGAAGCCGAGCCGTCGTACGTTCGCCTCCTGGTGCGGTGCCATGGAGACGTACCCGGCGACGTGTGCTGTGGCCACCTCGCGGGCCTGCCCGATGTCGGTGTCCAGCACGACGGCCTGCTCGACCCCGAGAAAGGCGTCCGGGCCCATGATGCTGCGCGCCCGTACGGTGTGCTCGACGGGTACGAAGTACGGGTGAGCGCCCCAGGTGCGTTCAGCGGCCAGCTCCAGCATCCTCGGGCCGAGGGCGGCCAGTACGCGACGCGGAGCCGGGTCGGGAACCGGGCCGTGGGCGGGTACCGCATCCATCGCGTCGAGGTAGCCGCGCATGGCGGCCACCGCCTTGCCGCGAGCCGGGACGGGGTAGCCGTCCAGCAGATGGACGGTGTCGTCGACCCGGTGCCCGCCCAACCCGAGCAGGTAGCGCCCGGGAAAGGCTTCGCCGAGCGTCCGTACCGCGGAGGCGGTGGCGATCGGGTCCCGGAAGGCGATGTTGGCTATGCCGGACGCGACGGTTGTACGGCGGGTCGCCGCCAGCAGAAGCCATGCTTGGCCCACCGTGTCGCGGCCGAACGCCTCCCCGAACCAGATGGCCCCGTACCCCAACTCCTCGATTTCAGCGGCCGATTCTTGTACGCGACCAGCGGGCTGCCCCTCGAAGGCCATGGTCCAGACCCCGACCCGGCCGAGCCCGGTCCGTGTTGAGCGAGACATCCGTTCTCCTCAGGCAGCCATTCCGGAGAAGGTCTCCGGTTAGCTTCCATTACGATACGGAGAACTTCTCCGCTTGGCTATCCCGGAGAACGATCGAGGGGCAGGAGGCAGGGTGATGACGACCGGCCATGGCCGCACGTCCCCTCAGCGGACCCGGCGCACGGACGCACGTCTCAATCGGGAGCGCCTGATTGCCACGGCGGAGGAAGTGTTCGCCGAAGCCGGCCCGGACGCGTCCCTCAACGAGATCGCCCGCCGGGCGGGCGTGGGCCCGGGGACTCTCTACCGCCACTTCCCGAAGCGTTCCACGCTGCTCACCGCAGTACTCAGGGACCGGATCGGGACGTTGCGCGAGCACGCGGAGAGACTGACGGCCTCGGAGTCCGCCGACGACGCCTTGGCGCAATGGCTGCATGCGTTCCTGGCCCATGCCCGCGCCAACCAGGGTATGGGCAGCGCTCTGCTGGTCGAGGAGCCGGACGCCCTGGGCGTCGACTGCCATCAACTGATCCTGGATGCGGCAGCCGGGCTGCTCACCCGCGCCCAGCAGTGCGGAACGGCCCGCGCCGACCTGACGGCCGACGATCTCGTCCAACTCGTCGTCGGCATCGCGCTGTCCACGGCCCGCCGCGAGGACGCGGAACAGCCTGACCGGCTGCTGGCCCTGGTATTGGACGCCACGCACGGGACACCGCGGCGCACCGGTTGAACACCGTGCCGGTCGGCTGAACGGATGTGACGGGGGCATCCGGGGCAGTGATGCGCACACGCCCACGGCCGTCACCCGGCGTCTCGGAAGATCGACGTAGGCCGAAGGTCGGGGTGTTCGCTCGCGGCCGGCAGGACCAGCATGGGCGGATGACGTCCCCACCTTTTGACATTGACGCCTTCCTCGGCCGCCCGCTCACCGCGCGCGTGGCGACGGACGGACCTACCGTGCGGCCTGTGTGGTTTCTCTGGGAGGAGGGCGCCTTCTGGATACTGACCGGGCCGTGGACCAAGCTCTTCCACCGGGTGAGCGCAGAACCGCGGCTCGCTCTTGTCGTGGACGTGTGCGACATCGACACGGGCCTTGTCCGCCAGGTCATCGCCCGTGGGCGCGCCGAGCTCGTTCCCTTCGATGTGGCCCGTGGGCGACGCAAGCTGGTCCGCTATCTGGGCCCCGACGAGTCCCGGTGGGACGCCCGCTTCGTCCACTATCTGCGTGATGACCCACAGGCGCGCGGCACGGTGTGGCTACGGCTGACGCCCTCGTCGCTGACAGCCCACGATCTGAGCTATGCGGTCCTTGAGGATGCGGAATCCACACCTACGCTACTGAACTTGAATGGGTGATGCCGGAGCTCCGCGTTGCCGGGCTGATCCGGCCGCCTCGGCCATGCAGCAGGGCGATCTTGAGAATCTGCAGGGCTGTAATCTTCCGCCGTGAGTGATCGATTGGCCGCCGACGGAGACAGCACCGACCGGGCCAGGGGAACCGCCGGGTACGCGAGGGCAGCGGACGCCCTCGCGGTCCAGTATGAGGAGGTCACCTTCGGCGAGGTCCACTGTGACGTACTGGGCTTGGTCCCCTCTGGGCCTGCGCGGATCCTCGATGTTGGCGCAGGTACAGGGCGCGATGCCGCCGCGTTGGTTGCCCTGGGACATAGCGTCGTGGCTGTCGAGCCGACGACGGAGCTGCGGGTGCACGGACAGCGAATCCATGCGGGCAGCGCAATCGACTGGGTCGACGACGTTCTCCCTGGCCTGACGCTGAACCAGTGCCCAGGCCGGTTTGACGCGGTCTTCGCCACTGGGGTGTGGATGCATCTGAACGCCGAGGAACGCGGACACGCGATGGCCAGGATCGCCGCCTTGCTCATGCCCGGCGGCCGGTTCTTCGTCAACCTCCGCCACGGGCCTGTGCCCGAAGGCCGCCACATGTTCGACGTGTCCGCTGCTGAGACAGCCGAGCTGGGTGCTGCACACGGCCTGCGGACGGTCTTGAGTAGCGAGCGATCCGATCTTCACGGCCGAGACGGTGTCCGGTGGAGCACTCTCGTGCTTCAGGCAAAGAACGCCCGAAGGGCACTCGACTGAGCACGAACTCCGGATGACATCCCTCTGCCCGGTCAGTCGGGGGTCGTCCCGGTGCCGGCAGGGCAGCCGTCGGTCAAGCCACGGCTTCAAGCCGGACCCGCTCGCGCGCCGCCCTGTCAGCGTCGGTCATGCCGCCACTGCTGGTATCTCATCCGTCCAGGAATGCCGAAGTCGCCTCGGTGCTACCCGGCGAACAACCGGGCACCACCCGATCAAGTGCCGTACGCCGCGCATAAGTCCGCCCTCTGCCATCGTGGCGCCATGGGCGAACTGGTGGAGCGGGTCGACGAACAGGACCGGGTGGTGGCCGTTGTCGACCGGGCGGAGGCGATTCGGCGGGGATGGCCGCACCGTGTCGCGACGATCGTGGACCGGGACGGCGATGTCCGGATTCTCGTGCACCGCCGCCCGGAGCACGCTTCACGCTTCCCGGGGCAGCTCAACTGGATGCTCGGTGGGGCGGTCGGGGTACGGCGCCCCGGGGGCTTCTCAGGTCAGGCGCCTGCCGGGGAATCGGAGTCCGTTGTGACCCGTGACTTCTTCGTCACGGCGTCCGAGGCTTGAGTGTTTGAGTGCCGCTGTCGGTGTCGGAGTCACCGACGTACCACTTCCCGTTGATCTTGTCCGCTTCCGTCTTGAACGTGAAGGTCTTCGGGTCGACATTGTGTGAGCGGGACAGCAGGATCTTCCGCAGCGGCTGTCCGTCGATCATGACCTTGGCCGCCGGGACGACCGCCTTGTCGCCCTGCGGGGTGGGTGCGTCGACCTTCACCTTCGGGCGACCGGAGGCGTTCTGCGGTGTGAACGCCTTGCTCATGGACTTCAGGCCGACGGCCATCTGCTGCGTGGTCGACGCGTCGCACATCTGCGGGGTCGTGGCCTTCGGCGGCTCCGAGCCCTTGCCCGGGACGGAGGAGAGTTGGCAGACCCGCTTTGCGTCCTGCTGGATGACCGCGTCCACCCAGGCGCCGACGGCGGAGGACACGGTGGACTGGTCGTCCGCCTGTGCGCCGGAGCCGCCGTCCGACGGAGCGCCTGAGCCGTCCGCTGCGCCGGAGTTGTCCGATGCGCTGGGGGAGGGGCTGCTGCTGTCGTGCGAGGCGGAAGAGGAGTGTGCGTGCGCATCGCCCGAGCACGCCGCGAGGAGCGGCGCCGCCGTCAGCAGGGTGGCCGCAGCGGCCCAGCCCATGACCCTCTTGCGGGACTCTGGTCGTGCCATGACGTTCTACTCCCTTACGCGTGGGGTGTGCTGGCCGGTTTCCTGCGGGCGGGTCGCAGGCGCACGGCCGCTATGGGGTTGGATGCGGGGCGTCGCACGATTCCGCCTTACGGTCCGAGGCGTGGCGGCGTGGGCCCGGGGTGCGACGTACGCGATACGTGCCGTACCCCGTGCAGCCGTGCGGTCGGACCGCACAAGGGACCGGTGCGCTCCGGGGTTTCCCGGGGCGTTTGCATTCGATCACACCTGCAACCGCTGTCCCAGGGGAGGCAGTGCTCTGTGACACGCCTCTGACAAACCACAGAAGGGTGTGACTCGTCCACCCGCGTTGGCCGGCTGAGACCTGGTCACCCCGCGAGGGCAGGGCGGGTGCGGGCGCTGGGTGACGGAGCAGCTGCTCACGAACGTCGTGTTGACGCGGGACGAGGCGAGCACCGTACGGGACGGGGCACCCCGCCGGGCCCCATCGGTCTCCGTCGCGGTGGTTACCGTGTGCCCATGCCACCAGTCTCCGTACTCCTCGTCATCGACATGCAGAACGCGGCCATGGCGATCGCGCACCGGGCGGCCGACACCGTCTCCGTGATCGCCGGTCTCCGCGAACGCGCCTTGGCGGAAGGTGTGTCCGTCGTGCTGGTCCAGGACCAGGGCGAGGGGCTCGAACCCGGTACCGATGGCTGGCGGATCGTGGACGAACTCGCTGCCACCGCAGCCGAATCGGTTGTCCCGAAGACCAGCCCGGACAGTTTTCTGGGCACCGGCCTCGACGCGATCCTGAAGGCGGTGGGCGCCACCGAGGTGGTGGTCACCGGGTTCGCGACCGAGGTCTGTGTGGACACGACGGCACGGCAGGCGCTGAGTCACGGGTACGACGTGGTGCTGGTCGCCGACGGTCACACCACCTCCGTACGGGACGGGCCCGAGGCGTACGCCCCGCCGGACCGATCGATCGCGCACCATAACGAGATCTTCCGGAACATCCGATTCCCGGGTCGACGCGTACGGGTGCTGCCCGCAGCCGAGGTGGATTTCAGCCTGACTCCGTAATCCGTAATCCGTAATCCGTGATCTGTACTCCGGCTGCCGAAGCGGTCGGACGGGCGGGTCACCGGCCGCTGTGAAAAGCAGCTGCGTGCTTCCTTCAAGTCGCCTACCGTCAGGGGGATTTCCGCCGAGACACTCAAGACGTGGGGGATGATGGTGCGATACCGCGCATGGGGACGCAGTGGACTGTCCGTGTCCGAGATCGGTTACGGCGCCTGGGGCATCGGTGCGTCCAGCTGGGTGGGGGCGACGGAGGACGAGTCCGTCCGCGCCCTGCACCGGGCGGTCGACCTCGGTGTGAACTTCATCGACACCGCGCGCGGGTACGGCGAGAGCGAGCGGATCGTCGGCCGCGTCGTCCGTGAGCGCGCCGGTGACGAGGTGCTCGTGGCGACCAAGGTGCCGCCCAGGAACCAGGTCTGGCCGCCGCCCTTCGGCCTCGACCCGGCCGAGGCGTTCCCCGGCGAGCACATCCGTCGGAGCCTGGACACCAGCCTGCGCCTCAGCGGCCTGGACCACTTCGACGTCCTGCAGTTCCATGTGTGGAGCGACGACTGGGTCGGCCGGGGCGACTGGCTGGAGACGATCGCCGCGCTGAAACAGGAGGGGAAGATCCGCCTGTTCGGTGTCTCCGTCAATGACCACGATCCCGACAACGCCCTCGCGCTCGTGCGCAGCGGGGCCGTGGACAGCGTGCAGGTCATCTACAACATCTTCGACCAGGCGCCCGCCGCCGCGCTGCTGCCGGCCTGCGAGGAGCACGGCGTCGGCGTCGTGGTCCGGGTGGCGTTGGACGAGGGCGGCCTCACCGGCCGTATCACCGCGGACACCAGGTTTCCCGAGGACGACTGGCGCAACCGTTACTTCCGCGGTGACCGCCCGGCGCAGGTCGAGCGGCGAGTGGCGGCGATCTGCGCCGATCTCGGCATCGCGCCGGACGAGATGGCGGAGACGGCGCTGCGGTTCGTGCTGAGTTCACCGGCTGTCTCCACCGTCATTCCCGGCATGCGGACCGTACGCAACGTGGAGCGCAACACGGCCGTCAGCGACGGACGGACGCTGACCGCGGACCAGCTCGCCGTACTGGGGAAGCACCGGTGGCAGCGGAACTTCTACGCGTGAGGCCCGCCCGGTAACGGCGGCCCCGGGACGGGGTGTCGGGGCCGGGGTCGCCCGTTGTCAGACCCTGCTGGCAGGCTGTGGGGCATGACGAGCACTGAACGACCGATGCCGCCCCTGAACGGGGACGAGCGCACGACCCTGGAGAGCTGGCTCGACTTCTACCGGGCCACGCTGGCCACGAAGTGCGAGGGCCTCACGGAGGAGCAGCTGCGCACGGCTTCCGTGTCGCCTTCGCCGCTGACGTTGCTGGGGCTGGTCCAGCACATGGCCGAGGTCGAGCGGAACTGGTTCCGCCGGGTGCTGGCAGGGGAGGACGCGCCACCCATCTACGCCGAGCACGCCGACCAGCGGGGGCGCGACGAGGGGTTCGTCGTCAGCGACGACCGCTCGTTCGAGACGGTCAGGAAGACCTGGCAGGACGAGATCGCCCTGGCCGGTGCCAACTGCGCTTCGCGGTCGCTGGACGACACCGCTCCGTTCAGGGGCGGCGAGGTGAGCCTGCGGTGGATCTACACCCACATGATCGGCGAGTACGCCCGGCACGACGGGCACGCCGACCTCATCCGCGAGCGGATCGACGGCAGTACGGGGGTGTGAGTGGCGGTACGGGGGGTGTGAACGGCGGTACGGGGGGTGTGAGCGGCAGTACGGGTGCGTGAGCGGTTACGGGTGTGTGAGGTGGCGGTACGGGTGTGTGAGGTGGCGGTGCGATGGCCGGTCCCGGGCCTGTCGCTCCCGGGCCTCTCGCTCCCGGGCCTCTCGCTCCCGGGCCTGTCGCTCCCGGGCCTCTTGCTCCCCGGGCCAATCCCGCCTACTTTCGGGTAACCACTGCGGACCAGGAGCGATGCCGACATGCCTCACCCCACAGGCGATCAGCGGCCGCGGATCGCGGTGTTCGGCGCGGGCAGCATCGGCTGCTACCTCGGCGGCCACCTCGCGCAGCACGCGGACGTCACACTGATCGGGCGGCCCTCCGTGCTGGACGCGCTGCACGAGGGGCTGACGCTCAGTGGCGGCGGCCGCCCACCCGTCCGCGTTCCCCGGGACCGGCTGGCGCTCACGACGGAGCCGGACGCGGTGGCCGACGCCGACTGCGTCCTGGTCACCGTCAAGTCCGCGGCCACGGTGTCGGCCGCACGGGAACTGGCCGGCCGCCTCCGCCCCGGCGCCGTCGTCGTCAGCTTCCAGAACGGGCTGCACAACACCCGTCTGCTGCGGAACGAACTCCCGGGTGTCACCGTGCTCGCCGGGATGGTGCCGTACAACGTCGCGCGGACCGCGCCCGACACCTTCCACCAGGGCACGGGCGGCTCTCTGATGCTCGACGGCGGCACCGCGTCGGCCCCGCTCGTGGCGGCGCTGACGGCCGCCGGGCTGCCGGTCGAGCCGCGCGACGACATGACTGAGGTGCAGCACGCCAAGCTGCTGATGAACCTCAACAACGCGGTGAACGCGCTGTCCGGCCTGCCACTGCGGGAAGAGCTGGGCGCGCGCCCGTACCGGTCATGTCTCGCGCTGTGCCAGGAGGAGGCGCTGGCGGCGCTCGCCGCGGCGGGGGTACGGCCGGCCCGGCTCGGTCCCGTACCGGCCCGGCTCATGCCATGGATTCTGCGGCTGCCCGACGCCCTGTTCCGCCGTATCGCCGCGGCGAGCCTCCAGGTGGACGCGCAGGCGCGATCCTCGATGTGGGACGACCTGGAGCAGGGCCGGGCGACGGAGATCGGCGGCCTCCAGGGCGAGGTCGTCGCCCTGGCGGAACGCCACGGCCTCACGGCACCGGTCAACGCCCGTCTCACGGCCCTGGTGCACGAGGCCGAACGCCCCGGCGGCCGCCGCTCCTGGTCCGGCCCCGAGCTGCTGCACGCACTGCGTCAGCAGTGAAGCAGACGGCCGTGACACGCCACCGTCACTTGCTGTCGGCCAGCTCCCGCAGCGCGGACTCGCTCGGGGATTCGGCCGGCTCGCCCGGCGCGACCCGGCCTGCGGACTCGGCGGGCGCCTCGGCGGCCAGGCCGGCGATCGCCTGGGCCGGGGTGAGGCCGCTCTCCTTGTGGACGCGCAACCGCCGGCCCCACTGCACGGCGGCGCTCCGCGACGCGACACCCCGGCTCTTGCAGGGGATGAAGTCGGCGGCGTCCGCCGCGTCCTGGAACCAGAGGTAGCCGAGGAGACCCTGGCCGTCGACGACCTCCACGTACCGCACCGGGCCGTCGGCCGTGTTCGCGTAGTCTTCCGGGCCGCCCGGCACGGGGGTGAAGGAGAGCGGCTCCTCGAACCTCGGATTGCGTCGTTGCCCGTCACTCATGGTGGTTGCTTGCCGTCCGTCCCTGTTCGTGCGTCTTCAACGCGTCACTGTCGTACGCGCCCACGTCCTGATGCGCCCACGTCCTGATGCGCCCAGTATGGGTCAGTACGCGTCGTACTTCGCGTACTTGCTCGACTGCTTGCTGGAGTGCTTCTGGGCCTGGTCACTTGCGTACAGCGATCCCTTGCCGTGCGACGAGCCCGCCGGGTACTGCGAGCCGCCTTGCGAGGCGTACTTGCCGCCCCCGCCGCCGCCCTTCTTGGCCGCTTCCTTCGCCGCCGTCTTGGCCTTCGCCGCGGCGACGTTCTCCGGGCGGACCAGGATGGTGGCGTCGATGTACCACTGCTCCTCGCCGTACTTGTTCTGGTAGGGCGTGACCTTGTCGACCCGGTACCTGGAGTCGTTCTTGAGGAGCAGTTCCATCTCGCCGGCGCCGAAGTGCGAGATGAACTCCATCCACATGGCGGGCGTGCCCTCGGGGATCCGGTACCGGAAGATGAACGGTTCCTGGTCGTAGGGGGCTACGGGCCTCGGGCCCAGCGACGTGGAGAGGAACCCGAGTTCGGTGTACTTGCGCCCCTCCATCCGCCAGGGCGACTTCGCCATACCGTCCGGGAGGAAGTTGCAACCGCGCGTCGCGATGACGTTGTGAGGAATCGGCTGCGTCTCAAGGGCCCGGCCGAGCCTCCTGACATGAGCCTTCACGTCGTCGATACCGTGCTTGCCGGCGTTCTCGACGAACTGCCCCCGGAGGTACTTGTTGGTCTCCCGGTACGTGGGATAGCCGAGCTGGAAGTCCTTCTTGGGCTCGTTGGTGTAGTCCCTGAGCGCTTCCTCTTCGCGGCCGCTCATCTGGTCCAGGGCGCCGCCCCAGACTTTCCTGCCGTACTTGATGGCGTCCTTGGGGTCCTTGAACACCTTGGAGTCGTCCCAGGCGTCCCCCACTCCGGGGGCCCGCTGCACGGCCAGTTGGCGGGAGGCCACCGCGTTGCCCGCGGTGCGCTGGAGGGTCCGCATGGCGTCAGCCGTCATCGGCTTCGCCGAGGCGAAGGGCTTGGCCGACGCGAGGTGCTCGGCCGATGCGGTCACCCCGGCTCGCTGTGCGGTGACGGCTGATTTGCGGAGGTGAGCGGTGCTGGACGTCCGCTCCTTGCGTTCGCGCATTGCGGTCCTCGGGAAAAGTTCGGCGGGTCCCAGGGAGGCGCCCGAGACCGGATACGGCGCTCCCATGAGAACCTTCGGTCATCACCGCTGTCCAGGTCCGTTGGGCCAAGCCCGAGGGCAAGTCACAGGGCCGCGACGGCTGTGCCCCGTACGGCTGGTGGGTTTCCCTCCGGCGCGTAAGGACCGCCGATGCCCCAGCCCTGGTGCAGTGCTTCCGCAAAGGCGCGCGCCAGTTTCCGTTCGCCGCTCTGGTTCGGGTGCGTCCCGTCGTACGTGTCGGTGTGGATGTCGTACGACGGGGGCCGCGAGGCCAGCAGCAGCGGTGAACGCGGTTCGTCCAGGTCGGCGAGGGTCTTCGCCAGCAGCACGTTGAAGTGCGCGACCTCCGCGGCGAACGGCGCGTCCGTCTCGGCGCGGATGTTCGGGATGACCGGGAGGATCACCGCCCGGATGTGCGGGTTCGCCTCGCGCGCCTCGGCCAGGAAGCGGCGGGCGTTGCGGGCGGTCTGTCCGGCGTCCGTGTAGAAGCCGAGGTCTATCAGTCCGAGGGAGACGAGCAGCAGGTCGGGCCGGTGCGCGGCGACGGTCTCGCGGATGACCGGGGCCATGTGCTGCCAGCCCTCGCCCCAGCCCGACAGATGGCGGCGGGCCTCGGCGGGGAAGGCGGGGTCCGCGTACGCCGTGCCCGGCCGGGCGGTGTGCGGCTGGGCGGTGTGCGGCTGGGCGGCGTACGGCTCGGCGGTGTGCTGCTCGGCGGTGTGCGGCTGGGCGCTCGACGCCGTACCCGGCGCGGGACTTGGCTCCGTGCCCGGCTCCGCGTCCGGCTCGTACAGCGTGGTGCGGGGGCCGACGATCTCGCAGCTGTCGCCCAGGTGCTGCCACATGCGGTAGCGCCAGGTGTAGTCGCCGGCGCGGCCTATGGTCATCGAGTCACCGACGAACATCATCCTCAGACGCATCCCGTCATCATCGCCGATGGCACGGGGGTGGCAATCTTGGGGGCATGCGTTCGCTTCAGTACGTCGCCGGGGCTGCGGCCACCGTCCTGTTCGCCCTTGTCCCGGCTGTGCCGGCGGCCGCGGACGACGGCGGTTTCACCATCAAGGATCCGCGGATCACGGAGTCCAGCGGGTTGGCGGCCAGCCGGCTCCACCCCGGGATCTACTGGACCCACAACGACAGCAGCGACGGCCCGTACGTCTACGCCGTGGACTCGAAGACCGGGCAGACCGTGGCCCGGGTCACGATGCGCGGGGTCGGGGCGCCGCGCGATGTCGAGGCGATCTCGATCGGGCCGGACGGCGACATCTACGTCGGTGACATCGGTGACAACCTGGACGGGAGCTGGGACCACGTCTGGATCTACCGCTTCCCCGAGCCGAAGCAGCTGAAGAAGGAAGAGACGGTCAGGGCCACGCAGTTCACCGTCAAGTACGCCGACGGGCCGCGCAACGCGGAGGCGCTGATGGTGCACCCGAAGACGGGCCGCGTCTACATCGCGTCGAAGAACCAGACCAAGGGCGGTCTGTACGTGGGGCCCGCGAAGCTGTCGGCGTCGAAGACCAACGTCTTCCGGCGGATCGACAAGGTGCCGTGGGTGACCGACGGCGCGTTCTCGCCGGACGGCAAGCAGCTCACACTGCGGGGCTATCTGGGGGCGGAGTCGTACGACTGGAAGCCGGGCGGCGGACTCGGCACCGAGCACCAGCTGGGCGTGCCGTTCCAGGGGCAGGCCGAGTCGGTGACGTACACACCGGACGGATCGGCGCTGATGATGGGCTCCGAGGGGGCACAGAGCCGGGTGCTGCGCTTCCCGGTGGAGAAGCCGAAGGGATCGGACGGCGGCGGTACGTCGTCGTCCGGGAGCGGAAGCTCATCGGACACGGGAGCCGACGGCTCCGGCGGCTCTCCGACGGCGTGGGGGATCGGGGTCTTCGCCGTGCTGTTCCTGCTGTTCATGGGGGCGAAGCGGCTGTTCGGCGGACGGCGGAGGTGAGATGCACCGCAGGTGAGGCGGGCGCCACGGGCGGGGCGGCGGGCCGGGCCGGTTGCTCCGGCCCGGACGGAGGACCGTGGCAGCCCTTAGCCTCCGGGCATGGGTACCCCGACGAATGAACCCGCGGCTTTCTCCACCGAGCGGCTCGATCTGTTGCCGCTCCGGCCCGCTTACGCGGAGGAGATGGCCCGGGTGCTGTCCGATCCGGGCCTCCATACCTTCATCGGCGGCAGTCCCGCGAGCGTCGACGAACTGCGCTCCCGGTACACACGTCAGGCCGCCGGTTCACCGGATCCCGCGGTGACCTGGTGGAACTGGGTGATCCGGCTGCGTACGGAGGGGGTCCTGGCCGGGACCGTACAGGCAACTGTCCAGGGGCCGGTGGCCGAGATCGCGTGGGTGGTGGGCACGCCGTGGCAGGGGCGCGGGATCGCCAAGGAGGCCGCTGCGGGGCTGGTGGAGCTGCTGGGTGAGGTGCCTGGGGTGCGTGACGTGATCGCGCACATCCACCCGGACCATGCGGCGTCCGCCGCCGTGGCCGGGGCGGTGGGGCTCGGACCGACGGGGCAGTGGCAGGACGGGGAGGCGCGGTGGCGGTGGTCGCCGCCGCACGGGGCTGCGGCATGATCGCCGGACAGTCCCTGTGGCCCTGCCCCGTACGCCGAAGGGCCCCGGCAGCCTGCTCAGTGGCTGCCGGGGCCCTTTCGGGTATGCCGTGACGCGAGAGCCCTACAGCTGCTCGATCAGGTAGTCGATGCAGGCCGTCAGTGCCTCGACGTCCTTCGGGTCGATCGCCGGGTACATCGCCACCCGCAGCTGGTTGCGGCCCAGCTTGCGGTACGGCTCGGTGTCCACGATGCCGTTGGCGCGCAGCGCCTTCGCGACGGCCGTCGTGTCGATCTCGTCCGCGAAGTCGATGGTGCCGATGACCTGCGAGCGCTTGGCGGCGTCGGTGACGAACGGGGTCGCGTACTTGGACTGCTCGGCCCAGCCGTACAGGGTGCGCGCGGACGCCGCTGTGCGGCCGACCGTCCAGTCCAGGCCGCCCTGGGTGTTCATCCAGGTCAGCTGCTCGTTCAGGAGGAACAGCGTGGCGAGGGCCGGGGTGTTGTACGTCTGGTTCTTGAGCGAGTTGTCGATCGCCGTCGGCAGGCTGAAGAACTCGGGGATGTGCCGGTCCGAGGCGTGGATGCGCGCCGCGCGCTCCAGTGCGGCCGGTGAGAACACACCGATCCACAGGCCGCCGTCGGAGGCGAACGACTTCTGCGGGGCGAAGTAGTAGACGTCGGTCTCGGCGATGTCGACCGGCAGGCCGCCCGCGCCCGATGTGGCGTCCACCAGGACGAGGGAGCCCTCGTCGGCGCCGGTGACGCGCTTGATCGGGGCCGCGACGCCCGTCGAGGTCTCGTTGTGCGTCAGCGCGTACACGTCCACGCCCGCTTCGGCCTTCGGGTCCGGGTGGGTGCCCGGGTCGGAGGCGATCACGGTCGGCTCGGCCAGCCACGGGGCCAGCTTCGACGCCTTCGCGAACTTGGACGAGAACTCACCGAAGTTGAGGTGCTGCGACTTGGACTCGATGAGTCCGTGGGTCGCGATGTCCCAGAAGGCGGTGGATCCGCCGTTGCCGAGGATCACCTCGTACCCGTCGGGGAGCTGGAAGAGGTCGCGTACGCCTGCGCGCACGGCGCCGACCAGGTTCTTCACCGGGGCCTGGCGATGGGAGGTGCCCATCAGGGAAGTACCGGTCGCGGCGAGGGCGTCCAGCGCCTCCGTACGCACCTTGGAGGGGCCCGCGCCGAAACGGCCGTCGGCGGGCTTGATGTCAGCGGGAATCCGGATCTCAGCCACGAGCCGGAGCGTAGCCGGTTCCGGGCGTTTGCGGACAGAGGGTCCGGCCGCTGAGACGGACGCCACGGGGCGGGCGACGGCGGTGCCCCGCCCCGCCCTCGTGGCTCGCCCGCGCCCGGGGGCGGCAGGTGCGGTTCAGCCGCCGAGTTTCACGGGCAGGTCGAAGAGATCGTTCTGGGTGACCACCGGCTTGTTGCGCAGTTCCGCCGCGGGGACCGCCAGATGCAGTTCAGGGAAGCGGCCGAAGAGCGCGGGCAGTGCGACGCCCGCCTCCAGGCGGGAGAGCGCGGCGCCGGGGCAGACGTGCGGGCCGTGGCCGAAGGAGATGTGGCGGTTCGGGGTGCGGGTGATGTCGAAGTCGCCGGCCGTCGGGCCGTGCGTCTCCTCGTCGCGGCCGATCGCGCCGAACGAGACGATCAGGCCCTCGCCCTTCGGCAGGACCGTGCCGCCCACCTCGATGTCCTCGGACGCGAAGCGGATCAGGACGTGCGAGGTCGGCGTCGACCAGCGCAGTGTCTCCTCGACGACGTTCTCCCACGGGACCTCGCCCGCGAGCACCATCCGGCGCTGCTCGGGGTGGGTCTGGAGGGCGACGACCGCGTTCACGATCAGGCTGATCGTCGTCTCGTGGCCTGCGGCGATCATCAGCTGGAGGGTGTTGGTGATCTCCTCGGTGGTGAGGTGGTCGCCGTCCTCGGACGCCGCGATCAGCGCGCTCGTCAGATCGTCGCCCGGCTGGGCCCGCTTCGACTCGACGATCTTCGAGAAGAGCGCGCCGAGGTCCGCCATCATCTGCGGGACCTCGTCCGGTGGTGTCTGCGTCGAGAAGAACTTCTCGAAGAGGGTCTTCAGCCGGGGGTGGTCGACGGCGTCGACGCCCATCAGCTCGCTGACCACGTTCATCGGCAGCGGGTACGCGAACTCCGCCTTCAGGTCGACGGTCTCCCCGGCCGGCACCTCCGCCAGCCGGTCCAGCATCCCGCCGGTGAGCTTCTCGATACCGGCGCGCAGCCGCTCCACCCGGCGCACGGTCAGCGCCTGTGCGACGAGCGTACGGAGCCTGCGGTGTTCCGCGCCGTCGGCCGTGAGCATCGAGCGGCCCGGGTTGGCCAGTCCGATCAGCGGCCAGTCCAGCGGGATCTCACCGCGCTGCCAGGCGCCCCAGACGTCGATGTCCTTCACCAGCCGGGAGTCGGTGAGCAGTTGCCTGGCCTCCGCGTGCCGGGTCACCGCGTAGCAGGCCACCCCGCCCGGCAGGACCACACGGGCCAGCGGGCCCGCCGCGCGCAGGGCGGCGCTCTCGCCGTCCAGATCCTGGACGAAGGGGTCCAGGGCGATGCTCTCGGCGTGGCTTCCGTGGTCGACCGGGCAGCTCATCTGTGCCTCCTGTGGCGGGAACGGCCGTGCTCCGAGGGTCTTCGGGTCACAGCGCGGGGACCGGAGTGAAGGTGACGGGAAGGGTGGACAGGCCGCGCAGCCAGGGGGAGGGGCGCCGGGTGAGGCTCTCCCCCGGGGCCGCGAGGTCGACGTCGGGGAGGCGGTCGAGGATGACCTCGATCCCCGTACGCGCGATGACCTCCGCGATCTCCTGGGCCGGGAACGGGCAGCGGTGCTCGCCGTGGCCGAAGGAGAAGAAGGCGTTGTTGCCGCCGGTCAGCGCCGAACCGTCGGTGCGCACCTGCGGGTCGGAGTTGGCGGCGGCGAGACCGAGCAGCAGCATGTCGCCGCTCCGGATGTGCCGGCCGCCGAGGTGGGTGTCGCGCGAGGCCCACCGGCCCGCGACGTTCTGGGTGGGGGTGTCCTCCCAGAGGACCTCGTTCATCGCCTCCGCGACGCTGTGCCGGCCGCCCGAGAGCGAGGCGGCGAACCGGTCGTCGGTCAGCATCAGCCGCAGCGAGTTGCCGATCCAGTCGGCGGTGGGCTGGTGGCCGGCGGCCATCATGACCATCAGGTCCTGGGCGATCTCCTCGACGGTGAAGCCCGCCTTGTTGCCCAGCATGTGCGAGGCGACGTCCTCCGCGGGCGACGCCTGCCGGGCGGCGAGCAGACCGGCCATCGACCGCGCGAGGTGCTGCTGTCCCGCCAGGGCGAGTTCACGGCCGTCGATCATGTCGTTCAACGCCTTGACCAGGGCCGGGCCCTCGTCGTCCGGGAACCCGTACAGCCGGGCGAGCACCCGGACCGGCAGCAGCATCGCGTACTGGCCGATGATCTCCGTATCGCCCTTGCCGCAGAAGGAGTTGATCAGCTCGTCGGCGTACTGCTCGGCGATGCGCCGCAGTTCGAAGGGGTCCACGGACTCCAGGGCGTCGCCGATCATCGCGGCGCGCTCGCGGTGCCGTTCGCCCACGGTGTAGAGGATCGACGGCTGCTTGTGGCCGATCATCGGCAGCAGCGGCCAGTCCCCGGGGATGTTGTCCCACTGGTTCCACAGGTCGGAGTCCCGGCTGAAGAGCACCGGGTCGGCGGTGACCTGGTGCAGTTCGCGGTAGTCGAGGACCAGCCAGGCCGGTATGTCGCCGTCGAGCAGCACCGGCGCCACCGGGCCGTGCGCGCGCCGCATCTCCCGGTAGAGCTGGGTGGGTTCCGTCTGGAAACGCGGACCGCTCAGCGGGGTGGGCGGGGTGTCGGTGGTCATGTGGTGCTTGGCTCCCGTGCGGACGTCGCTGAGGACAGGGCGTGCAGGTGCTGGAGGAGGGTGATCAGGACGTACTTGCTCGACGTACGGTCCCGGGCGTCGCAGTCGATCAGCGGGATCTCGGGGGAGAGGTCCAGCGCCTCCCTGAGCTGCTCCAGGGAGTGGACCGGGCCGCCGAAGTCGTTGCAGGCGACGATGAACGGGGTGCCGTGGTGCTCCAGGCGGTCGATGGCGTACCAGGAGTCGGCGAGTCTGCGGGTGTCGACCAGAACGACCGCGCCCAGCGTGCCGGAGAACAGCCGGTCCCAGAGGAACCAGAAGCGCTCCTGGCCGGGCGCGCCGAAGAGGTAGAGGATCGTCCGCTCGTCGATGCTGATGCGGCCGAAGTCGAAGGCGACGGTGGTGGCGGTCTTGGCGTGCACCCCGTCGAGGTTGTCGACGGCGGCTCCCGCCTGCGTCATCGTCTCCTCGGTGTTCAGCGGACGTATCTCGCTGACCGACCGGACCATGGTGGTCTTCCCTGCGCCGAACCCGCCGACGATGACGATCTTGAGACCGTTGTCGGCGGTGCCGGCCAGGGCGTTCTGGTTAGAGGCTGCGGAGTCCAACGAGCACCTGCTCCAGGATATGAGGGTCGGGAAGGCTGTCGGCGCCGCGTGCGGTGCGCGGGTGGCGGGCGCTGATCCGGCCTGTGTCGAGCAGGTCGCAGAGCAGGATCCGGGTGATGGACACGGGCAGCTTCAGCGCGGCCGCGATCTCCACGACGGCCGTGGGCCGGCCGCACATCCGCAGGATCGTGGCGTGCTCGGACTGCATACCGGGCGTGGGGTCGCACTCGCCGACGACCAGGGTCACCAGGTCGAAGGCGGTGGCGTCGGACCGGCTGCGCCCGCCGGTGACGGTGTAGAGGCGGTCCGGATCGTCGTCACGGCCCGGCCTCGGCCTGGGCACGGGGGCGGTCACGCGCGCGGCTCGGCGCTGAGGTGTTCGCCCAGCTGCTCGACCAGCTCGCTCATGTTGTGCCCGATGAGGCCGACATCGGCGGTCTCGTCGGCGACGACGGAGAGGTGGGCGCCGTCGCCCGCCTCGACGATGAACAGCACACCGCCGTAGAACTCGGCCATCGCGGTCCGTACGCCGCCGGTGCCGTCGCCGAACTCCATGGACGCACCGTGCGAGAGCGACTGGATACCGGCCGAGATGGCGGCCAGCTGGTCGGCCTGGTCGACGGAGAGCGCCGATGTGCGGCAGAGCTTCAGGCCGTCACGGGAGAGCACCAGGGCGTGCCGGGTGCCCGGGGTGCGCTCAAGGAGGCTCTCCAGGAGCCAGTTGAGCTTCTCGTCGGTGGTGGTCGTGCTCATGAGCTGCTGCCTTCCGGGTTCGGGGAATCGCCACGTACGGCCTGGCGGAACGTGCTGAACCTGGCGGCGGATGTCGTGGATGAGGTGGAGTCGACGGGCTTGGACGAGCCGGGGATCCGGGTGCCGTCCGGATGCGCGGCCGCCATGGTCTGGCCGCGCCGCCGCTTGGGCAGCCCGCTCTCACCCAGCTCGGCGGTGGAGTGAGCCGGTTCGGGCTCGGTGCTGTTCTGTTGTGCGGCGCTGTTGTGTAGTGCGGTGCTGTTCTGTTCTGCGGGGGCGGGCTGCGCTGCGGCTCCGGCATGGGCTGCGGCGGCCGGTGCTTCTGGCTCTGCGCCGGCGGGTACGGGCGCGGGCGCAGATGAGCGGGTGGGCAGCGGGGCCGGTGCGGGCTGCGGGGCTCCGGTGGTCCGTGGGGCCTCGGCGGGCAGCGGGGCTGCG
>NZ_JAAGLN010000117.1 GCF_010548145.1 Streptomyces sp. SID10853 | reverse complement strand
CACCCGGACCAGCCGCCACTCGCGGCTGCGGGCTGACGCGGGTCCCTGCTGATCCGGGTGCCGGCTGACGCGAGTGGCGGCTGGTCCGGGTGCCGGCGGGCGTCGCCGGCGGCCGACCCGGTTTACGGATGCCCGGCGCCCCGCGTGACCGAGCCCTCCGCACGCGCCGGGATCAGATCAGCGTCAGCTGAGTGGGCACCGCGGGCTCGGGCTCCTGCGGTACGGATATCCGGCGCGGCATACCACGCTGGGCCGGGCCGATGCCGTACTCGGCGGCCAGCTCGTGCACCTGGCGGGTGATCCGGCGCTGGTACCACTTGGGGGCGTACGCCCCCGCCGCGTACAACCGCTCGTAGCGCCTGACCAGGTGCGGATGGTGCGCGCCGAGCCAGGACATGAACCACTCGCGTGCGCCGGGCCGCAGATGCAGGACGAGCGGGGTCACCGAGGTCGCCCCGGAGGCCGCGACGGCGCGGACCGTGGCGCGCAGCTGGTCCGGGTGGTCGCCGAGGAACGGGATCACCGGCGCCATCAGCACCCCGCAGCCGATTCCGGCGTCGGTCAGGGTGCGTACGGCGTCGAGCCTGCGCCGCGGTGCGGGGGTGCCGGGCTCCACCGTGCGCCACAGCTCCTCGTCCACGAAGCCGACCGAGACCGAGACGCCGACATCGGTGACCCGCGCGGCCTGCTGGAGCAGCTCCAGGTCGCGCAGGATCAGCGTGCCCTTGGTCAGGATGCTGAACGGGTTCGCGTAGTCGCGCAGCGTCGAGATGATGCCCGGCATCAGCCCGTACCGCCCCTCGGCCCGCTGGTAGCAGTCGACGTTGGTGCCCATCGCGATGTGCGCGCCCTGCCACTGGCGGGAGCCGAGCCTGGCGCGCAGCAGCTCAGGGGCGTTGGTCTTCACGACGATCTGCGAGTCGAAGCCGAGACCGGTGTCGAGGTCCAGATAGCTGTGGGTCTTCCTCGCGAAACAGTAGACACAGGCGTGGCTGCAGCCCCGGTACGGATTGACCGTCCATTCGAACGGCATGCGGGAGGCGCCGGGCACCCGGTTCACGATCGAACGGGCCCGCACCTCGTGGAAGGTGATCCCGCGGAACTCCGGGGTGTCGAAGGTGCGGGTCGTCACGGAGTCCGCTCCGAACAGCGCGGCCTTCTCACCGGTCCCGCCGCCCTCGGCTGTGCGGTTGTCCCCGCCGTTCTCGGTCAGCTGGTCCCAGCGCATGGCGCCTCCTCGATAGCACGTACCCTTGAATAGAACACCTGTTCCCATGATTCGCGCAACCCGGATTTCCGTGCCCGCACCCGAGGTGGTTGGCTCAGGGCGCGGTTCATCACACCGACTGAAGAACGACAGCTGGAGGAACTGGTATGGCGCAGGTAGAGGCCACCACGGAGCGGATCATCGGGGCCGAAGCGGAGACGGTGTTCGACGCGCTCGCCGACTACACCGGTACGCGCGAGAAGCTCCTGCCCGGGCACTTCAGCGAGTACGAGGTCCGGGAGGGCGGCGACGGTGACGGCACGCTCGTCCACTGGAAGCTGCAGGCCACCAGCAAGCGCATCCGGGACTGCCTGCTGGAGGTGACCGAGCCGACCGACGGACAGCTCGTCGAGAAGGACCGGAACTCCTCCATGGTGACCACCTGGACCGTCACCCCCGCCGGCGAGGGCAAGTCAAAGGCCGTCGTCTCCACCGTGTGGAACGGCGCCGGCGGCATCGGCGGATTCTTCGAGAAGACCTTCGCGCCCAAGGGCCTCGGCCGCATCTACGACGAGCTGCTCACCAAGCTCGAAGCCGAAGTGGCCAAGTAGCCCGCCCCTCCTGCCGCTCCCGTCCCTCCCGCCGGGCCGCCCGGTCCACCGCGTAACCCCTTCGGGCGGAAATGATGCTCACCGGTTCGAGTGGTTTTCCGTACGGCCCAGTTGTGCGCCGTAGGGGCTCCCACCGGCCCTGAAGCCCCCGGCGTGCGCCTCGCGCGCCAATCGTCGCGCTTGCACCCCCTTGTCGCTGAATGCGAGAAAAGGGCGGCGCAGGCGCGACGAGGGGAGCGGTACGTGGGTGGAATCACTCTGGTGAAGGACGGTCCGGACGGGCAGACCGATGTCCTGACGGAAGCGGTGACCGTCCCGCTCCCACCACCCCCCGCTGCGGGGGAGCAGCCCGAACTCAGCCCCGGCCGGGTGCGGATGGTCTTCTTCGGGCTGATGCTGACGCTGCTGCTCGCGGCCCTCGACCAGATGATCGTGGCGACCGCGCTGCCGAAGATCGTCGGTGAACTGCACGGCCTGGACAAGATGTCCTGGGCCGTCACGGCGTATCTCCTCGCCTCCACGATCGGCCTGCCGGTCTACGGCAAGCTCGGCGACCTCTTCGGCCGCAAGAGCATCTTCATGTTCGCGATCATCGTCTTCGTGATCGGCTCGGCGCTGGCCGGCTGGTCCCGGACGATGAACGAACTCATCGCCTTCCGCGCCGTCCAGGGCATCGGAGGCGGCGGCCTGATGATCGGCGTGCAGGCGATCATCGGGGACATCGTGCCGCCGCGCGAACGCGGCCGCTTCATGGGGCTGATCGGCGCGGTCTTCGGGCTCGCCTCCGTGGCCGGGCCGCTCATCGGCGGGTTCTTCACCGACCACGCCTCCTGGCGCTGGTGCTTCTACATCAACGTGCCGTTCGGCCTGGTCACCCTGGCCGTCATCGCGGCCGTCCTGAAGCTCCCGAAGCCGACGGCCAAGCCCCGCCTGGACATCCTCGGCGCACTGCTGCTGGCCGCCACGTCGACCTGTCTGGTGCTGCTGACGACGTGGGGCGGCACCGAGTACGCCTGGGGCTCGCGCACCGTCGTGGGACTGGCCGCCGGCTGCGCCGTGACGGCCCTGCTCTTCCTGGCCGTCGAGCACCGCGCGCCCGAACCGATCATCCCGCTGCGGCTGTTCCGCGACTCGATCTTCAATGTGACGGCGCTCGTCGGGGCCGTCGTGGGCGTCGCGCTCTTCGGCGCCGCCAGCTATCTGCCGACCTTCCTCCAGATGGTCGACGGCGCCAGCGCCACCCAGTCGGGGCTCTTCATGCTGCCGATGATGGGTGGTGTCGTCATCGCCTCCATCGTCTCGGGGCAGCTGACCAGCCGCACCGGGCGGTACAAGATCTTTCCGCTGCTCGGCTGTGCGATCTCGGCGGTCGGGATGTGGCTGCTCTCGCGGCTGGAGACGGACACCCCGCAGCTCACGTACAGCGTCTGGATGGCCGTACTGGGCATCGGCATCGGGCTGATCATGTCGATCCTGGTGCTGGCCGTGCAGAACTCCGTGGCGCCCCGCGACCTCGGCACCGCCACCAGCGCCAACAACTACTTCCGGCAGATCGGCGGCAGCGTCGGCGCGGCCGTCTTCGGCGCGCTCTTCGCGGGCCGCCTCACGGACGCCCTCAAGACCCGCCTGCCGTCCGGCGCGCGGCTGCCCGACCCCGAGTCGATCACCCCGCAGCTGGTCCGCACGCTGCCGCCCGCGCTGCGGGACGGCTACATCCGGGCGTACGCCGACGCCATGCCCCGGATCTTCCTCTACCTCGTGCCGGTGCTCGTGCTCGGCCTGCTCATCGCCTTCTTCCTCAAGGAGAAACCGCTGGTGTCCCACAACGCCCCCGCAGCCGCACCGGATGCGTCCGTACCCGCAGCCCGCGCCCCGGAAGCCCCGTACGTCCCGGGCGTGCCCGTCTGCGGGACCGTCCAGCACTACGACGGATCCACCGTGCCGCGCGCGGCACTCACCCTCATCGACATCACCGGGCGCCAGATCGGGCGCGGTGCGAGCGGCGAGGACGGCCGGTACGCGCTGAGCGTGCCCGGATCCGGCTCGTACGTCCTCATCGCGGCGGCCGGCGGCCATCAGCCGCAGGCCGTCAGCGTCACCGTCGGCGAACGCCCCGTCGATCTGGACGTGGTGCTCGGCGGCGCCGGACGGCTGGCCGGGACCGTGGTCACCGCGGACGGCACCCCGGTGCGCGACGCGGCCGTGACACTCACCGACGTACGCGGTGAGGTCGTCGCCTCCACCCGCAGCGGGCGCGAAGGCGGCTATGTCATCAACGAGTTGGTGGCCGGTGAGTACACCCTCGCCGGCAGTGCCCCCGCCTTCCGTCCCGCCGCGATGCCGGTGAGTGTGCAGGCCGCGCGCGAGACCCGGCAGGACGTGGAGCTCGCCGGCGGCGCCGTGCTGCGCGGCACCGTGCGTGCCAGCGGCGGGCGGCCGGTCGAGGACGCCCGGGTGACCCTGCTCGACGCGGCGGGAAATGTGGTGGACACCCTCACCACGGGCCCCGACGGCGCGTTCCGCTTCGTGGATCTGTCGTCCGGTGAGTACACCGTGATCGCGGCGGGCTACCCGCCGGTGGCCACCGTGCTCCAGGTCGCCGGCGGCGGACGCACCGAGCGCGACCTCCAGCTCGGGCACGAGGACTGACCGGCCAGCGGGGGAAACGGCCCCGGCGGCGCACACCGGTTCCGGCAGCCGCCGGGGCCGGTGCGCGCCCGGCGCACCACCCGTCGGGCCTGATTCCGCCGATGGCCCCCGGGCGGCGTACGCGGGCCGTACGGTGGAGCCACGCACCGCAGAACGTTGCGGCCGGGAAGGAGCCTGCCACCCATGGACCTTGGTGTGCCGCCGCAGCAGCCGGACCGGCCGCGGGACGCCGCAGCGGGCCGTGTGCCGCTCGCCGTGGTGGTCGTCGACGCCGAAGGGCTGGTCTCGCACTGGTCGACGGGTGCCCGCCGGCTCTTCGGTGTCCCGCGCCAGGACGCGGTCGGCTGTCCAGCGGGTGAACTGCTCCCGGTCTCCGGGGCGTTACGCAGGGAGGGGGAGCGCGGTCCTGACGGGACGTACGCCGACCTCGGCGCCGAGCTGGACAGCCCGGTCGGCGGGATCGTCGCCTACCCGTCGGCAGGCCGGGCCCGGCTCGACGAACCGCGGCGTGGCCGTATCGATGTGCTCTGGTGGGCCTATCCGCTGGCCGGGCCCGGCCCGGAGCGGCTGCTCGTCCTCGCGGCCGACGCCGCGCTGCCGGCGGACGGCGACAGCGGCGGGACCCCGGGGACCATCGCCCCCGGCTTCGCGCTCCACACCGACTTCCCCGGCTACCGGGAGCTGGCCGGCCGGCTCCCCGAGATCCTGCCGAACATGAGCGTGCGGGAGGCGACCGGAATCGTCGCCCAGGTGCTCGAACTGGGCTATCCCGTCGTGGAGTTCAGCCACTGCGAACAGGTCCCGGTCACCCCGGACTGGGGGGTGCCGCGGCACCCCCCGCGCAGCCGGCCCGGTGACGGGCCCGGGGAAGCCGGAGCCGTTCCCCTCGCGCCGCGCACCGTGCCCCGCCCCGAACTCGACCTGGAGTACGCCGCCGTCCGCGAGCGGCTGGAATTCCTCAACGAGGCCAGCGGGCGGATCGGGTCCTCCCTCGACCTGGAGCGCACCATCCGCGAGGTGACCAGCGCCGCTGTTCCGCGCTTCACCGACTTCGCGGGCACCCATCTGCGGGCCGCCGTGCTCGCGGGCGAGGGCTTCCCGGACGGCCCGCCCGACGTCACCACCGTCTGGCACCGGGTGTGGGTCGAGCACAACGACGAGCCGGGCCGCTGGGACGACACGGTGCCGGTGGGCGAGGCCATCGCGTTCCCCGAACACACGCCGTTCTTCCAGTGCATGGTCACCGGCGAGCCCGTGCTCGTCCGGCACGTGGACGAGCAGCTGAGCAACCGCATCTCCGGCGAGTTCGAGAAGCGCGACCTGCGGCCGCTGATCACCGGCAGGTCGCTGCTGATCGTGCCGTTGAAGGCCCGCGACGTGGTGCTCGGCTTCATGGTGCTGATGCGGCGTCCGGGCCGGGAGCCCTTCGACGACATGGACCGCACCACCGGCGCCGAACTCGCCGCCCGCGCCGGTCTCGTCCTGGACAACGCCCGTATGTACACCTACCAGGAGAACGTCGCCGAGACGCTCCAGGACAGCATGCTGCCCAAGGTCGAACCCCGCATGGCGGGCTGTGACATCGCCACCCGCTATCTGCCGGGCGCCCGGCTCGGCAGGGTCGGCGGCGACTGGTTCGACTCGGTGAAGCTGCCCGGCTCCAGGACCGCGCTCGTCGTCGGTGACGTCATGGGGCACGGGCTCAACTCGGCAGCGATGATGGGCCAGTTGCGTACCGCCGTACTGACCATGGCGACCATGGAGATGCCGCCGGCCCAGCTGCTGCGCAATCTGGACGACCTGGCGCAGCGCCTCGGCGAGCTGTATCTGGCGACCTGTCTGTACGCCGTCTACGACCCGATCCGCTCCGAACTCCAGATCGCCAACGCCGGTCATATCCCGCCGGTCCTGGTCCGGGCCGCCGACGGCCGGGCCGAACTGCTCGACCTGCCGACCGGTGCGCCCATCGGTGTCGGGGGTGTCGCCTTCGAGACCGCGACCGTACGGGTCAGCCCGGGCGACCGGCTGATCCTGTGCACCGACGGTCTGGTCGAGGTGCGCGGCCAGGACATCGGGGCCGGGCTCGCCGCGCTCTGTGCGTCGGCGGCGCACCCGGCCGCCTCCATGGACGACGCCTGCGACACCATCATCCGGGCGCTGAACCCGCGCGGCGGCCGCAAGGACGACGTCGCCCTGCTGATGGCCAGGGTGAACGGGATCCCCGCGGACGATGTCGCCCAGTGGCAGCTCGCACTCGATCCCCGCGAAGTGGCGCGGGCCCGGCGGCTGGTACGCGGGCAGCTGCTCGACTGGGGGCTGGCGGACGCGGTGGAACCGGCCGAGCTGATGGTCAGCGAACTGGTCACCAACGCCGTCCGGCACGGCCGCACCCGGCCGGTGGGGCTGCGGCTGGTCAGGACGGGCGCCCTGCTCTGCGAGGTCAGCGACGACGAACCGGCGCCCGCCGCACTGCTGAGCACATCGGGTGACGACGAGTCCGGCCGCGGGCTGCTGGTGGTGAGCGGTCTCGCCCGGGAGTGGGGCACCAGCGCCACCGCGCACGGCAAGACCGTCTGGTTCGAACAGGCGCTGCCCGGGGCGCGACGCTCCCGGGCTTCGGCGCCCCCGGCGCGGGTGTCATCGGCGCGGGTGCCGTCGGCGAGGGCGTAATCAATGTGGGAGTACGTGGACGTGGGAGTACGTATGGACGTGTCGCCGCAGTACCGGAAGGCGTGGGAAGGGTTCTGGTCGGCCACGTCCGACGCCCCGGGTGAGGCGATCTGGGACTCGGACCCGTCGCTCACCGCCGTACCGCACAGCGAGCTGCTGCTGCCGTACGCCGACACGGCGCTTCCCGTCGTGGACCTCGGCTGTGGGAACGGCACCCAGACCCGCTATCTGGCCACGGTCTTCGCCCGCGCGCTGGGTGTGGACCTCTCGGACGCCGCGATCGGGCACGCGCAGCGGGCGGACACCGCGGGCGTGGCCGAGTTCGCGCAGCTCGACCTGGTCGACGCGGACGCGGTACGGGCCCTGAGCGAGCGCATCGGCGATACCAACGTCTATATGCGGGCGGTCATCCACCAGAGTGAGCCCGAGGCGCGTCCGGCCGTCGCCGCGGCCGTGGCGGCTCTCATCGGCGAGCGCGGGCGGGCCTTCGTCGTGGAGCTGACACCCGCGTCGAAGGACCTGCTCCAGAAGGTGGCGGAAGCCCGCGGCGGGCCGCCGCCGAAGCTGCGCAGGGTCATCGAGCACGGCCTCAAACCGGCGGACGCGTCCGAGGAGGAGGTGCCAGGACTGCTGCGCGCCGCGGGGCTGACGATCCTGGCGGACGGCGACACCGCACTGGCCCAGACCGAACATCTGCCGGACGGCACCCGGATCGACCTGCCGGCGCGCTGGTTCGTCCTCGCCCCCGCGGGCTGAGGACCCGGCAGCAGCGGGACGCCCGGTGCCCCGTGCGCCGCCCGGACGACGGGTCAGCGGCCTGACTCGTCGTCGGCGGGCGGCCAGACGGGCACCTGTCCCGGAGCGAGCTGCTCGACCAGGTCGGCGAGTTCCAGGCAGGCCAGCTCGATCTTGCTGCGGATGTTCTTCTGCTCGGTGACGATCGCGGCCAGCAGCAGTGCGGTCAGCGCCACCGAACCGTTGAACACGGCGACATTGGCCGTCACCTCGAACAGCGACCGGTGGCGGAAGGGCCCCTCCTTCCCGGTTGCCGCGAGGACGGCGAGCACCGAGGCCAGACAGGCGCAGGGCGCGCTGCCCGGCAGCTCGAAGCGGAGCGCGGCCCAGATGAGCAGCGGGAAGACCAGGAAGAGCAGGGTGAGCGTGCTGCGGGTGGCCACCAGGCTGACCACGATCGCCGCGACGGCCAGCGCGCTCGCCTCCAGCCACCGGTCGGTGGCCCGGGGGAGCCGGAACCTGGCCAGTACGAGCAGCACCGGGGTGACGATGAGCACCCCCATCGCATCACCGGCCCAGTACGCCGACCAGACCGCCCAGAAGTCCCGCAGCGGGAGTTCGCCCGTCACCGCCAGCGTGCCGCAGCCGATGGTGGCGCTGACCAGCATCGCCACCATGGCACCCAGGAAGACCAGGGACACTCCGTCCCGCAGCCGGTCCAGCTCCGGCCGGAAGCCCACCCTGCGCAGCAGCAGGAACGCGCAGACCGGGGCCAGGGCGTCGCCCGCCGCGATGGCGACGCCCGCCTCGGTGAGCGCGCCGCCGATCGTGACGATGGTGAGCAGGGCGCCGATGGCGATGCCGGGCCAGACACGCAGTCCCAGATAGAGCAGGGAGCTGAGTGCGACACCGGTGGGCAGCCAGAGCGGTGTGATCACCGCACCGTCGGCGACCACCTCCCGGAGGAGGCCGAGGCGCGCAGATCCGTAGTACGCGGCGGCCGTCAGCACCAACTGCACGGCGACCGCCGTCGGCCGCCGGGAGTCCGGCGCGAACAGAGCAGTCGCCATCAGTGTGCGCCCCGGGGAGAAGAGTCGATTTGATCCGGTATTCCCCGTGCGGGCGCCGGATGCGCCGAATCCCGCAAAGTTAGCTGAGCCAGACCAACGGGCCCCGGCCGCCCGGACCTGCCAGTGGTGTGGACCTGTGGTGGTGGGGCATGTGCTGGCCAGCATATTCAGCGGCAGGTAGCGTCATGCGCATGAAGATCCTCATCAGCGCCGACATGGAGGGCGCCACCGGTGTGACCTGGCCCGGCGACGTACTGCCCGGCAGCGCGCAGTGGGAACGCTGCCGGTCGCTGTTCACGTCCGACGTGAACGCGGCCGCCCTCGGCTTCTTCGACGGGGGCGCCGACGAGGTGCTCATCAACGAAGCCCACTGGTCGATGCGCAATCTGCTCATCGAGCAGCTCGACGAGCGCGTCCAGATGCTCACGGGCCGTCATAAGTCGCTGTCCATGGTGGAGGGCGTCCAGCACGGCGACGTCGACGGGATCGCCTTCGTCGGCTATCACACGGGGGCCGGGATGGAGGGCGTGCTCGCCCACACCTATCTGGCCAACTCGATCACCGGCGTCTGGCTCAACGGCGTACGGGCGAGCGAGGGTCTGCTCAACGCGCATGTCGTCGCGGAGTACGGCGTCCCCGTGGTGCTCGTCACCGGCGACGACCTGGCCTGCGCCGACGCGCTGGGATACGCGCCCCGGGCCCGCACGGTCGCGGTGAAGGACCATGTCTCGCGCTACGCGGCGGTCTGCCGCACCCCGGCCCGTACGGCCGCCGACATCCGTGCGGCCGCGGCGGACGCCACCGCGCTCGCCGTACGCCACTCACCGGTGACCGGCCCGTCCTTCACCGTGGAGCTGGAGTTCGACGCCGAGCATCTGGTGGGTGCCGCGACCGTCGTTCCGGGGGTCAGGCGCACGGCCGAACGGCGTGTCGCGTACACCAGCGCGACGATGTATGAGGGCATTCGAACCTTCAAGGCGGTTACGACGCTCGTCTCGTCCGCGGTGGAGGAACAGTATGGCTGACGTGAACCCGGTCGAAGCGGGCCGGCTGGACCCCCTGGCGCTCGACGAGGTGGTGGACTTCACCTCGGAGCTGATCCGGATCGACACGACCAACCGGGGCGGCGGCGACTGCCGGGAGCGCCCCGCAGCCGAGTACGTCGCCGAGCGGCTGGCCGGTGCGGGGATCGAGCCGACGCTCCTGGAGCGCACCCCGGGGCGCACCAATGTGGTCGCGAGGATCCCGGGCAGCGACCCGTCCGCGGACGCGCTGCTGGTCCACGGGCACCTCGACGTGGTGCCGGCCGAGCCGGACGACTGGACCGTGCACCCGTTCTCCGGTGAGATCCGCGACGGTGTGGTCTGGGGCCGCGGAGCCATCGACATGAAGAACATGGACGCGATGATCCTCGCGGCGGTCCGGTCCTGGGCGCGCGAGGGTGTGCGCCCCCGGCGCGACATCGTCATCGCCTACACGGCCGACGAGGAGGCGAGCGCCGTCGACGGCTCGGGCTTCCTCGCCGACCAGCACGCCGGGCTCTTCGACGGCTGTACCGAGGGGATCAGCGAGTCCGGGGCCTTCACCTTCCACGCGGGCCCCGACCTGCCGGTCTACCCCATCGCGGCGGGCGAGCGCGGCACCGCCTGGCTGAAACTCACCGCACACGGCAGAACAGGACACGGTTCCAAGGTCAACCGGGACAACGCGGTCAGCAGGCTCGCCGCCGCCGTCGCCCGGATCGGCGAGCACCAGTGGCCGGTGCGGCTCACTCCCACGGTGCGGGCCGCGCTCACCGAGATTGCCGCACTGCACGGCATCGACACCGACACCACAGCCCCGGACTTCGATGTGGACGCGCTGCTCGCGAAGCTGGGTCCGGCGGCCGCGCTGGTCGAGCCGACCGTCCGCAACAGCGCCAACCCGACGATGCTGGACGCCGGTTACAAGGTCAATGTGATCCCCGGGCACGCGACGGCACACGTCGACGGACGGATCCTGCCCGGCGGCGAGGACGAGTTCCGCACCACCCTCGACCGGCTCACCGGGCCGGACGTCGACTGGGAGTTCGACCACGGCGAGGTCGCGCTCGAAGCGCCGGTGGACTCGCCGACGTACGCGAAACTGCGCGCGGCCGTGGAGAAGTTCGCACCGGAGGGGTATGTGGTGCCCTACTGCATGTCGGGCGGCACGGACGCCAAGCAGTTCTCCCGGCTGGGGATCACCGGGTACGGCTTCTCGCCGCTGCGGCTGCCCCCCGGCTTCGACTACCAGGCCCTCTTCCACGGGGTCGACGAGCGGGTGCCGGTGGACGCGCTGCACTTCGGCGTCCGGGTGCTCGATCACTATCTGCGTACTGCATAGGGGAGTTGTCAGCATGGCATCCACCGGGGCCTACGGAACGTGGCCTTCGCCGATCGACGCCGCCCTCGCGGCCTCGCAGGACGGCCGTCCCGAGTTCGTCGGCACGGTCGGCGACGAAGTGTGGTGGACAGCGCCCCGCCCCGCCGAGGGCGGCCGGCGCGCGCTGGTGCGGCGGCGGACCGACGGCAGCGAGGAGACGGCCCTGCCCGCTCCGTGGAACGTCCGCAGCCGGGTCATCGAGTACGGCGGACAGCCCTGGGCCGGGGCGGTGCGCCCGGCGGGCGGCCCGCTCGTGGTCTTCGTGCACTTCGCCGACCAGCGGCTGTACGTGTTCGAGCCGGACGCGCAGGGCGGCGCAGCGCAGCCGAGGCCGCTCACCCCGGTCTCCGCCGTGGGCGGCGGACTGCGCTGGGTGGACCCGGTGGTCCACCTCGGCCGCGGTGAAGTCTGGTGCGTCCTGGAGGAGTTCACCGGCGCATCACCCACCGATGTGCGGCGGGTCGTCGCTGCCGTACCGCTGGACGGCTCGGCCGCGGAGGACCGCACCGCCGTACGTGAACTCTCCGGCGGTGGGCACCGCTTCGTCACCGGTGCACGGCTCTCGCCCGACGGGCGCCGCGCCGCCTGGCTCGGCTGGGACCATCCAAGGATGCCGTGGGACGGGAGCGACGTCATGGTCGCCGATGTCACGGACGACGGCCGTTTCGACGGCGTCCGGCACTTCGCCGGAGGGCCGGACGAGTCCGTCGCCCAGGTCGGCTGGACGGCCGACGGGCGGCTGCTGTTCGCCTCCGACCGCACCGGCTGGTGGAACCTCTACCGGGCGGACCCGGACCAAGGCGCCGCCGCTGTCGCGCTCTGCCCGCGCGACGAGGAGTTCGGCGGGCCGCTCTGGAAGATCGGCCAGAAGTGGTTCGAGCCGCTGGACAGCGGGCTGATCGCCGTCCTCCACGGCGCCGGCGCCACCGCGCTCGGGGTGCTCGACCCGGAGTCGGGCGAACTCGTCGAAGCGCCGGGCCCCTGGACGGAGTGGGCCCCCGCCCTGGCCGCCGCCGACAGCCGGGTGATCGGCCTGGCGGCGGGCCCGCGCTCCACCTTCGAGATCGTGGAGCTGGACACCAGCTCGGGCCACGCCCGGGTCATCGGCTCCCCGCACCGGGACGTCGTGGACCCCGCGTACTACCCCGAGCCGCGGTCCCGTACGTTCACCGGGCCCGGCGGCCGGGAGATCCACGCCCACATCCACCCGCCGCGCAGCCCGGAGCTGACCGCACCCGACGGCGAACTGCCGCCCTTCGTGGTCTGGGCGCACGGCGGCCCCACCAGCCGTACACCGCTCGTACTCGACCTGGAGATCGCCTACTTCACCTCGCGCGGCATCGGCGTGGCCGAGGTGAACTACGGCGGCTCCACCGGCTACGGCAGGGCGTACCGCAACCGGCTGCGTGAGCAGTGGGGCGTCGTGGACGTGGAGGACTGCGCGGCTGTCGCAGGGGCGCTCGCCGACGAGGGTGCGGCCGACCGGGCCAGGCTCGCGATCCGCGGCGGCAGCGCGGGCGGCTGGACCTCGGCCGCCTCGCTCACCTCGTCCGGTGTCTACGCCTGCGGCACCATCATGTATCCCATCCTCGATCTGACCGACTGGGCGTCCGCCGACGGCACCCACGACTTCGAGTCGCAGTATCTGGAGACCCTCATCGGCCCGTTCGCCGAGGTCCCCGACCGCTACCGTGACCGCTCGCCCGCGGAGCACGCGGACCGGATGTCCGCACCGTTCCTGCTGCTCCAGGGGCTGGACGATGTGATCTGCCCGCCGGTGCAGTGCGAGCGGTTCCTGGAGCGGATGGCGGGCCGGGGCGTCCCCCACGCGTACCTCACGTTCGAGGGCGAGGGGCACGGCTTCCGCAGGGCCGACACCATGGTCCGGGCGCTGGAGGCGGAACTCTCCCTGTACGCACAGACCTTCGGCATCGAACGCCCCGACGTGCCGGCCCTGGAGCTGGGCGGATGACGCTGCCCCCGGCGCCCGGCCCTACCGCACCCGCACTCGTGCCGCTGACCCGGCCGGCCCGGCTGCGGCCCGGCGCCAGGGTCGCCGTGGTGTCGCCCAGCGGGCCCGTCCCCGACGACCGGCTCACCGCGGGCCTCGACATCCTGCGCGGCTGGGACCTGGAGCCGGTGGTGATGCCCCATGTGCGCGACCGGCACCCGCAGTTCGGATATCTGGCGGGCACCGACGAGGCGCGCGCCCACGACCTCCGGACGGCCTGGTGCGACCCGGAGATCTCCGCGGTCCTCTGCGCACGCGGCGGATACGGCGCCCAGCGCATGACGGACCTGCTCGACTGGGCGGCGATGCGCGCGGCCGGGCCCAAGGTGTTCGTCGGCTACAGCGACGCGACCGCCCTGCACGAGGCGTTCGCGGTACGGATGGGGCTGTCCACCCTGCACGGCCCGATGACCGCTGCCCTCAGCTTCATCGAGAACGCCGGGACCCAGGAGTCCCTGCGCGCCACGCTCTTCGAGCCCGACACCGTCCGCACGCTCGGCCTCGGCACCGCCCGCACCCTGGTACCCGGCCGGGCGGCCGGGGTCACCTTCGGCGGGTGTCTCTCGATGCTCGCCGCCGAGCTGGGCACGCCGTACGCACGTCCCACGGGGCGCGGCGGGCTGCTGCTGATCGAGGACATCGGCGAGGAGGGCTACCGCATCGACCGGATCCTCACCCAGCTGCTCCGCTCGGGCCTCCTGGACGGTGTCGCGGGCATCGCTCTCGGCTCCTGGGAGGACTGCACCCCGGGCGACGAGGTGCGGGCGGTGCTGCGGGACCGGCTCGGCGGGCTCGGTGTCCCGGTGGCCGGGGAGTTCGGCTTCGGGCACTGTGCCACGGCGCAGACACTGCCCCTCGGTGTGCCGGCCGTCCTGGACGCCGACGCGGGCACGCTCACCCTGGACGTTCCGGCGCTGGATGTCCCGGCGCCGGACGGAACCGCCGGGGTGCGACGGCACCACCCCGTCTAATCTGGCCCGATGCCAGACACCACCGCTTCAGACACCTCCACATCAGACAGCACCGCATATCTCGCCGCGGGCGCGCGCGTGGGCATCCGCCACTTCTCGTACGAGGACGCCGGGGAATTCACCGCGCTGGTCAGGGAGAGCAGGGACCTGCACCACCCCTGGCTCGCCCCGCCCGCCGACCCCGAGAGCTACCTCGTCTACGCACGGCGGCTGATCGAGGACCCGGCCAGGGCCGGCTTCCTGGTGTGTGAACTCGGGGGAGAGGCTCCCGGGCGGATCGCGGGGTTCATCAACATCAACAACATCGTCGAGGGCGCGTTCCGCAGCGGGGCGCTCGGATACGGCGCGTTCGCGCACTCCGCGGGCCGGGGCCTGATGGCGGAAGGGCTGCGCCTGGTGCGGGAGTACGCCTTCGGGCCGCTCGGCCTGCACCGCATCGAAGTCAACATCCAGCCGGCCAACGAGGCGTCGGTGGCGCTGGTCCGCCGTGCGGGGTTCCGCCTTGAGGGATACTCGCCCGACTTCCTCTTCATCGACGGGGCCTGGCGGGACCACGAGCGCTGGGCGTTCACCGCCGAGATGACCGCCCGCTGACAGCAGCACGGCGCTGCAACGGAAGCACCGGGCCGCCGCCGTACAGGTGCCTGGCCCGGCGGCCGGGTCAGCGGCCCTTGCGGTTGATCTTCATGGTGTCCATGTCCGTCACGGTCGCGCGCAGCGGGCCGAAGCCGTGCCCCAGCTCCTTCAGCGCGGTCTCGGCCCGGTCCTCGGCGATGGCACCCGCCATCTCCTCACCGTCGGCCGCGTCCGAGACGACGACATAGCGGAACGAGAAGTGCCTGAGTGCCTTGTCGTAGGTGAGTGAACCCTGCTCGGTGAAGTGCATCTGCGTCAGCCCGTGGTCGTCCACATCGGCGAGCAGCCGGGCCCGGGAAGCCTCCGACAGCCCGTCCCAGGTGCCCCGCACAATGACCCGGTAGGTGTGCTGCTCGGCCATCTCGTCCGCCCTCGTCTCGTTCGTGCACCGTTCCCGGTGCAGGGTACGGGGTGGTCCGCCTCCGGCGTCAACCATTTCCTGGAGCGCCCTCGGTGCCAAATCGGCCCGCGGGAACCCCTGGTCAGACCAGCCCCACCGGTGTTCCATGGTCATCAGGGGGGCCGGGCGGACGGCTGCCCCCATGAGCGAGTGAGGTTGCTTTGGCCACGACCGTGCGACGTGCCGTAATGACGCTGCCCGCTGCCCCGTTGGGGCCGGAGAACCCGCTTCCGGCGCTGCGCCCGCTCGACGAGACGCACACCGTCGACGCCGGCGAACGGGCCGGACTCCCGCACGACATGGCCCGCCAGGTCGGGTACGGGCCGCTGACCAGTGTGCTGCCGGTGCGCGTACTCGACGGGTACGGCAGGGAGCGCATGCCCACCCGCGTCGACACCATCGTGATCGAGAACGACCGGCTGCGGGCCACCGTGCTGCCCGGCCTCGGCGGCCGGATCCAGTCGCTCTTCCACAAGCCGTCCGGCCGGGAGCTGCTCTACCGCAACCCGGTGCTCCAGCCCGCCGACTTCGCGCTGAACGGCGCCTGGTTCTCCGGCGGGATCGAGTGGAACATCGGCGCGACCGGACACACCACCCTCAGCTGCGCCCCCCTGCACGCCGCGCTGGTGACCGCGCCCGACGGCGGTGACATGGTCCGGCTCTGGGAGTGGGAGCGGCTGCGCGACCTGCCCTTCCAGGTGGACCTCTGGCTGCCGGACGGGTCCGACTTCCTCCACGTGGGCGTGCGGATCCGCAACCCGCACGAGCAGCCGGTGCCCACCTACTGGTGGTCCAACATCGCGGTGCCCGAGAGCCCGTCGAACCGGGTCATCGCCCCCGCCGACGAGGCGTGGCACTTCGGCTACGAGCGCAGCCTGCGTCGTGTCCCGGTGCCGGGCTGGAACGGCGCCGACCGTACGTACCCCCTCCGCAGCGAGTACCCGGCCGACTACTTCTACGAGGTTCCGCCCGAGGCGCGGAAGTGGATCGCCTCGCTGGACGCGGAGGGCCGCGGGCTCGTCCAGACCTCGACCGACCAGCTGCGCGGCCGCAAGCTCTTCCTCTGGGGCTCGGGCACCGGCGGCCGGCGCTGGCAGCAGTGGCTGACGGAGCCGGGCACCGAGGGGTACGCGGAGATCCAGGCGGGTCTGGCCCGCACCCAGCTGGAGCACGTACGCCTCGAAGGGGGCGCCGAGTTCAGCTGGCTGGAGGCGTACGGGCCGCTCGAAGCGGACGCGTCGGCCGTCCACGGCGACGACTGGGCCGCGGCCCGCTGGGAGGCGGAGGCCCGGCTCGAAGCCGCGCTGCCCCGGGACGCGGTGGAGGCCGCCCACGAGGCGTGGCGCGGCTGTGCGGACCGCGAGCCGCACACGATGCTGGCGACCGGGTCCGGCTGGGGCGCGCTCGAAGTGCTGCGCGGCGGATACCAGTTGCCGGGCACCCCGTTCTACGCGTCGGCGCTCGGCGACGACCAGCAGCCCTGGCTGGAGCTGTACCGCTCCGGTGCGTTCCCCGCACCCCGCAAGGTCACCCCGCCCGGCCCCTCACTGGTCTCCAGGCACTGGCGGGACATGCTGGAGACGGCGCTCGCCGAACCGCTGACCGAGTACCACCTGGGGATCGCTCAGTGGCACGGCGGCGACCGGGCCCAGGCGGTGCGCAGCTGGGAGCGCGGTCTCGAACTGGCCCCGTCGCGCTGGCCGCTGCTGCGCTGCCTCGCGGTCGCCGACCGGTGCGACGGCCACGACGGGCGGGCGGCCGACCGGTACGCGGAGGCGTTCGACGACCTCTGCGAGGAGCGCCGCACCGGCCCGAGCTGGACCGCGGTGACCGCCGCCCTTGGGCGCGAGGCGATCGACGTACTGCTCGCGGTCGGACGGACCGGTGACGCGCGGGGCGTCTGGGAGCGGCTGGACCGGGAGACCCGGGCGCGCGGCCGGTTCCGGCTGGTGGAGGCCCAACTGCTGCTCGCCGAAGGGGACAAGGCGGCGGCGCGCGCCGTCTTCGACGCGGGCTTCGAGGTGGCGGACCTCCGCGAGGGCGCCGAGATCCTCAACGAGGTCTGGTCGGCCCTCACGGACGATCCACTGCCGGAGCGGTACGAGTACCGGATGCGGCCGCAGAGCTGACGGGCCCGGAAGGGGGCCGCCGGGGCGGGCGGCCGTACGGCTCAGGCGGTGGTGCCGGTGCCCGAGCCGTCCCCGTTCCTGTCGACGTACTCGAACACCGACCCGTCGGGGTGGACGGCGATCAGATTGCGGCCCACCGGGGTCGGTACCGGCCCCGCGATGACCTGCGCGCCGATGTCGGTGAGCGTGGTGAGGGCCTCGTCGACATCACGTACCGCGATGGTCGCCGTCACCTTGCGCAGAATCTCCAGCTCCGACTCCGGACCGCTCATCAGAAGGAAGAAGCCGACCGCGGCGACGGACACCCCGCCGCGCTCGAAGCGCAACGCCTTGGCGCCGGTGAGGCGTTCGTAGAAGAACACCGAAGCTTCGAGGTCGGCGACGCAGATTCGCAGCGTGGTTCCCAGGATCTCCATGCGGAGAAGCCTAGTTGACGAGGGGCGCGGGGTGGCCGGAGCGGGCCGGGAGACGTGCTGCGGCCGCTCCGGCCGGTGCCTCAGACGCGGCAGAGGATCTCGCCGTGCGGCACCAGGAACCAGCCGTCCTGCTGCGCGCCCCACTCGCGCCAGCCGTCCGAGACCGCCGCCAGCTGTTCCCGCGTCGCGTGGCCGCCGTCGACCGCCTGCTGCGCGTACACCGATTCGGTCGTGCGGTCCGCCCACAGCCCGCTCCACCAGGCGCGCTCCTCCTCGGTGGCGAAGACCCAGTTGGTGGCCGTCGGCCTGATGTCCGTGAAGCCCGCCTGCCGCGCCCAGGAGAACAGCCGCCGACCGGCGTCCGGCTCGGCGCCGTTGCCGCGCGCGACCCGGTGGTACAGGTCGAGCCAGTCGTCCATCACCGGGGACTCCGGGTACCAGGTGAACGCGCCGTAGTCGCTCTCGCGGACCGCGACGATGCCGCCCGGCTTGGTGACCCGCCGCATCTCGCGCAGCGCCTGCACGGGGTCGCCCACATGCTGGAGCACCTGGTGCGCGTGGACCACACAGAAGGTGTCGTCCGGGTACTCCAGCGCGTGGACGTCCGCGACCCCGAAGTCGGTGTTGGTCAGGCCGCGTTCGGCGGCCAGCGCCCGTGCCTTCTCCAGGACCGCGGGCGCCCTGTCCACCCCGGTGACACTGCCCTGCGGGACCAGGGCCGCCAGGTCCGCGGTGATGGTGCCGGGGCCGCAGCCGATGTCCAGGATCCGCATGTGGGGCTTGAGCTCGTCCACCAGATAGGCCGCGGAGTTGGCGGCGGTGCGCCAGGTGTGCGAGCGCAGTACCGACTCGTGGTGTCCGTGGGTGTAGACGGCGGTCTCTTCCGGCATGGCGGATCTCCCTGTTCGACGTCGAACTCTCCGAAGTGGTGCCACCACCGTAGATGCTTCTGCCGCATAGTGAGATACGTATCTCGCATTCTGATACGCGGGTGTGGGGTGGCGTCCGCGCCGCGGACGAGGTCCGGATCCGGGTCTGCCGCCAAGCCGGGGAAACATGTGCGCGTCGCGGCCCACCGGGTACGCGGTGCAGTGCGACCGGGACAGGCTGAGCAACCGGGCACGCCCACTCCAGGAGCGGGCCCGCTCGACACCGCACCGCCGGCCACGCTGAAGGTCCGGTCGCGGGAAGGGAACGACCATGAGCACGGAAATGAGCACGGATCAGAACGCAGAACTCTTCGAACTGGCCCAGCAGCTCCGCGTGGACGCGGTGCGCGCCGCGGACGCGGCAGGATCCGGCCACCCCACGTCGTCGATGTCCGCGGCGGATCTGGCCGCCGTACTGCTCTCCCGGCATCTGCGCTACGACTTCGACCGGCCCGACCATCCGGGCAACGACCGGCTGGTGCTCTCCAAGGGCCATGCCACACCGCTGCTGTACGCGATGTACCTCGCGGCGGGAGCCATTGACGACGACGAACTCCTCACCTTCCGCAAGAAGGGCAGCCGCCTCGAAGGCCATCCGACGCCGCGCATCCCCTGGGTGGACGTGGCCACCGGGTCGCTGGGGCAGGGGCTGCCGGTCGGGGTGGGCATGGCGCTCGCCGGGAAGTGCCTGGACCGGGTGGACTACCGGGTCTGGGTGCTGAGCGGCGACAGCGAGATGGCCGAGGGGTCCGTCTGGGAGGCGGCCGAGCACGCCGGGTTCGAGAACCTGGGCAATCTGACCCTGATCGTCGACGTCAACCGGCTCGGACAGCGCGGCCCCACACGGCACGGCCGGGACCTGGCGGCGTACGGGCGCAGGCTGCGGGCCTTCGGCTGGCACACGGTCGAGATCGACGGGCACGACATCGGCGCCGTCGACGCCGCGTACGAGGAGGTGCGCGGTGTCACCGACCGGCCCACCGCGATCATCGCCGGCACCCGCAAGGGGCGCGGGGTGGCCGCCGTCGAGGACAAGGAAGGGTGGCACGGCAAGCCGCTGCCCGACGCCGCCGCTGCCGTCGACGAGCTGGGCGGCCGGCGTTCCATCCGGGTCGCTGTGCACAAGCCGGCCGACGCACAGCCCCGGCGGGCCGGCGGCAGCGGCGATCTCGTGCTGCCGCGCTACGACAAGGGCGACGAGGTCGCGACGCGCAACGCGTTCGGCGAAGCGGTCACCGCGCTCGGCACGGCGCGCGGCGAAGTGGTCGTCCTGGACGGGGAGGTCGGCGACTCGACCCGCGCCCAGTTCTTCTCGAAGAAGCACCCCGAGCGGTACTTCGAGTGCTACATCGCCGAACAGCAGCTGGCGGCGGGCGCGGTCGGGATGCAGGCGTGCGGTCATGTGCCGTTCGCGTGCAGCTTCGCCTCGTTCCTGACCCGGGCGCACGACTTCTTCCGGATGGCGGCGATCGGCCGGGCCGACATCAATGTCGTCGGCTCGCACGTCGGTACGGCGATCGGCCAGGACGGCCCGTCCCAGATGGGACTCGAGGACCTGGCGATGTTCCGCTCGATCCACGGCAGCACGGTCCTGTATCCGAGCGACGCCAACCAGACGGCCAGGCTCGTGGCGGAGATGGCCGATGTGCGGGGCATCCGCTATCTGCGGACGAACCGCGGGGAGACCCCGGTCATCTACGGTCCTGACGAGGAGTTCCCGGTCGGCGGCAGCAAGGTGCTGCGCTCCGGCGCCAAGGACGAACTGACCCTGATCGGGGCGGGCCAGACCCTCCACGAGTGCCTGGCGGCGGCCGACATCCTGGCGGAGGAGGGCATCGCGGTGCGGGTGATCGACCTCTACTCGGTCAAGCCCGTGGACGCGGGGACCCTGCGGACCGCTGCGGACCAGACGGGCTGTCTGGTCACGGTCGAGGACCACCACCCGGAGGGCGGTCTCGGGGATGCGGTCGCCGAGGCGTTCGCGGACGGCAGGCCGGTACCCCGGCTGGTCAGGCTCGCGGTCGGCACCATGCCGGGGTCGGCCACACCGCAGGAACAGCTGGCCGCGGCCGGCATCGACGCGCAGAGCATCGCGGCGGGCGCCCGGCTGCTGGTGGAGAAAGCGGTGATCCGCCCGAACCCGGCCGCCTGAACGGTCAGCCGCTCACCGGGGCGGCCGCCCACCGGGCCGGCCGCTCACCGGGGCGCGGCTCCCGCG
>NZ_JAAGLN010000116.1 GCF_010548145.1 Streptomyces sp. SID10853 | reverse complement strand
GGCCGCGGCGGCCGTCAGGAGTTCGGGCGCAGTGTCCAGACCACCGTCATCTCGCCGGTGACCGCCTCGTCCGCACGCCGGATGGCGATGTGGACGGGGAACTCGGGGCGCTCCCCCGCGTCCAGCTCCGCCACCACGTCGGCGACCGGCCGGCCCAGCGTGGCCGTCGCGGTGACGTCACCCATCGCGAGCTTCTTGTAGTCGATCTCGGCGCGGACCGCGAGCGGTACCGCACGTGTCATCTGGTCGCCGAAGGCGGCGATGACGATGGCACCGCTCGCCGACTCCGCGAGCGTGAACATGGCGCCCGCGTGCGGCCCGCCGACGTGGTTGTGGAAGTCGGACTGGTCCGGCAGCCGGACGACGGCCCGCTCCGGTGTGGTCTCGACGAAATCCAGGTTGAGGGTCCTGGCCATGGGCACGGTGGCGGCGAGCAGCTCGCCCGCTGACATCTGATCTGCGGTCATGGAACGGGACGTTACCCGCGAGTAGGTCCACTTGGCCATCCCGGGGCAGGGGCGGCCGTAGCGACGTGGCCCTGTCACCTCTATGGTTACTCGCCATGTGGCCAGGACAGCAGCCGCCCGGGGGCGAGCAGAACCCGCAGGACCAGAATCCGAATCCCTATCAGCAGCCGGGGTACCAGCAGCCGAACCCTTATCAGCAGGGACAACCTCAGCCAGGACCTCCGCAGCAGGGAGCCCCGCAGGGTTACCAGCAGCCCAACCCGTACCAGCAGCCGACAGCTCCGCAGTACGCGGTGGGAACGCCACCCGGCGCGCCCCGGTCGCCCGAGGCCAGGAAGAGGACCACGGTCATCGCGATCATCTCCGCGACGGCGGTCGTCGCCGCCGCGGTGATCACCGGCGTGGTGGTGTTCAAGGGCGACGGTGACAAGGGCGGCACTGTCCAGGCCGACGACAAGTCGCCGTCGCCGTCCGCACCGACGAAGCAGAAGAGCTCGCCGCCTCCGGCCAACCCGCGCGCCGGGGGCGAGGCCGTGAAGCCGGTCGTCGCCGGCTGGAAGGTGGTCGTGAACCCGAAGTGGGGCACGGCCTTCGATGTGCCGCCGGAGTGGGAAGTGGCCTCGGCGGGCACGTTCAGCGGCTTCGAGGACGACAAGGGCAAGACGCTGATCGGCCATTCGGCGCCCGCGTTCTTCAAGTCGAAGTGGTGCACGGACGACTCCGACAAGGACGGCTACACCGAGGACACGGCGCTCGGCGGGGCGGGAACCAAGGGCGCGGACGGCGCCAAGGACACCGCTGACGTCGCCGAGAAGCAGGTGCCCTGGTGGGTCTACGGCGCCTACACCCAGCCGAACAAGAAGCTGGTGAAGACCTCCAAGGCGAAGCCGTACACCACCAAGTCCGGGGTCAAGGGCAGTCTCGCCCGCGCCTGGGCGACCGGTGTGCCGAAGAAGTCCAAGTGCAGCACCGACGGCGAGGCGATCACCTTCGGGTTCAAGAACTCCGCGGACGACTTCGTGGCGTTCTCGCTGTACAACAGCACGGGCGTCCCCGGTGCCCTCCCCCAGTCGACGATCGACAAGATCCTCAGCACGGTACGGCTGGCGGGCACGCCCACCGGAGACAGCGCCGGCTGAGGCCCGGGCTCCTGACGCGTTTGGCATCCGGGGGCGGCGGCAGCGATAGTCCCAGAGTGACGTCTCCTGCCGCCGCCCCCGCGCGCACCCGCCGCCCCGCATGGGCCGGACGCAACTACACCCTGCTCACAGCTGCCGCCGTGGTCACGAGCCTGGGCAGCAACGGTGCCCTGATCGCTTCGGCGTTCGCGGTGCTGGACAGCGGTGGCGACAGCAGCGACGTGGGGCTGCTCGCCGCGGCCCGCACGCTGCCGCTCGTACTCTTCCTGCTGGTCGGCGGGGCGCTGGCCGACCGGCTCCCGCGTCACCGGGTGATGGTGGCGGCCAACACACTCAACTGCGTCTCCCAGGCCGCCTTCGCCGTCCTGGTGCTGACCGGTCACCCGCCGCTCTGGCAGATGATGGTGCTCACCGCGCTGTGCGGCACCGGCCAGGCGTTCTTCTCACCCGCGTCCGAAGGCATGCTGCTCTCCACCGTGCAGGGCGAGGAGGCGGGCAGGGCGTTCGCGTTCTACCGGATGGCCATGCAGGGCGCGGGGATCGGCGGCGCCGCGCTGGGCGGTGCGCTGATCGCCGCCATCGGTCCCGGCTGGGTGCTCGCCGTCGACGCGGCGGCCTTCGCGGTCGCCGGTTCGCTCCGGGCCTTCCTCGACGTCAGCCATATCGCGCCGCGTGCGCCGGGCGGCGGGATGCTCGCCGATTTGCGGGACGGCTGGCGCGAGGTCACCGGGCGGCCCTGGCTGTGGAGCATCATTCTGCAGTTCGCCGTGGTGAATGCCGTCATCGGCGCCGCGGAGGCGGTGTACGGGCCGCTCGTCGCGCGGGACTCCCTGGGCGGCGCCGGCCCCTGGGGGCTGTCGCTCGCCGCGTTCGGCGCAGGCACGGTCATCGGCGCGCTGATCATGACGCGCTGGAAACCGCGGCGGCTCCTGCTGACCGGGACGCTGTGCGTCTTCCCGCTCGCGCTGCCGTCGGCCGCGCTCGCCGTGCCGGTCCCGTTCGCCGCGCTGGTGTGCGTGATGTTCTTCAGCGGTGTGCTGGTCGAGACGTTCGGTGTCTCCTGGATGACGGCGCTGCACCAGGAGATCCCGGAGGACAAGTTCTCCCGGGTCTCCGCCTACGACTGGCTCGGCTCACTGGCGATGCTCCCGCTGGCCACGGCGCTCGCGGGCCCTGCGGAGCAGGCGTTCGGCAGGACCGCCTCGCTGTGGGGGTGCGCGGGTCTGGTGGCCCTGCTGACGGCCGCGGTGCTGTGTGTTCCCGATGTACGGAATCTGCGGCGCCGGCCGCCGGCGGAGCGGACGGCCGGCGATCTCGCGGCCTCGGGTACGGCCGCGGTGGACACGGCGGCCGGTGTCCTCGCCCCGGAGCGCGTCCCCGGCGCAGCGCCGTCACCCGATGCTGAAAGCTCCGTCGGGCGGCTCGGGTGAGGCGACCGCTTCCGCGTCCGTGACCGGCCGGGCGCCACCGGTGAGGCGGGCCAGCGACGCGCCGTGCTCGACCCGCGCGGGAAAGGCGTCCGACGCCGTACGCCGGCTCAGCGCGGCGGTGTCCAGCTCGGTGTGCGAGGCGACGAGGACCGCGTTGCCGAAGCGCCGGCCGCGCAGCACGGCCGGTTCGGCGATGAGCGCGACATCGGCGAACACCTGTGAGAACGCGGCGAGTTGGGTACGCAGAAAGGCGAACGGCGCACCGTCGGCGAGGTTCGCCGCGTACACCCCGCCGCTGCGCAGCACCCTGGCGGCCGACCGTGCGTACTCGACCGATGTGAGATGGGCGGGCACCCGTGAACCGCCGAAGACATCGGCGATCAGCACATCGGCGGACCCGCCGGGTCTGGCGTCCAGCCAGGCCCGCGCGTCCATGGCGTGCACGGTGATGCCCGAGCCGTCCGGCAGCGGCAGCACGTCGGAGACCAGGGCGAGCAGCCCCAGGTCCGCCTCCACCACGTCCTGCCGCGATCCGGGCCGCAGCGCCGCCACATAGCGGGGCAGCGTGAGGGCTCCCCCACCGAGGTGCACGGCATCGAGCGGTTCCCCGGGGGCGGCCGCGCAGTCCACGACATGGCCGAGCCTGCGGGCATACTCGAACTCCAGGTGCCCGGGGTCGTCCAGATCCACGTACGACTGCGGCGCGCCGTCGACGGTGAGCAGCCAGGCCCGCTCCCGGTCGACATCGGGCAGCAGCCGCGCGGTGCCCTGGTCCACGTCCCTGATCACCGGTATCGCCTCGTTCACCGTCCCATTGTGCCGCCCGTACGAGGTGACCTGCGCCCGCCTCCCGTGGGCGACGGGAGGCGGGCGCCGGACCGGCCGGTTACGACCCGTCGTCGATGACCTCGGTGACGGTCCCGGCCCCGACCGTGCGGCCGCCCTCGCGGACGGCGAAGCCGAGGCCCGGCTCCAGCGGTACGTCACGGCCGAGCGCGACGGTCATGGGGACCGTGTCGCCGGGGCGGGCCACCGCGAGACCGCCGAGGTCGACGTCACCGACCACATCCGCGGTACGGATGTAGAACTGCGGCCGGTACCCGGTGGAGACCGGGGTGGTCCGCCCGCCCTCGGCCGCCGACAGGACGTACACCCGCGCGGTGAACCGGCGTCGCGGGGTGACGCTGTCCGGCGCCGCCACCACGTCGCCGCGCCGTACCGCGTCCCGTGGCACCCCGCGCAGCAGCAGCGCCACGTTGTCCCCCGCCCGGGCCTCCGCCATCGGCTTGCCGAAGGTCTCGAGACCGGTGACGACGGTGCCGCCCGGGCCCGTTCCCGCGCCCAGCAGCTGCACCCGGTCGCCGACCCGGATCCGGCCGCGCTCGACGGCGCCCGTGACGACCGTGCCGCGTCCGGTGATGGTGAGGACGTTCTCCACCGGGAGCAGGAACGGCGCGTCGGTGTAGCGCACGGGCATCGGCACATAGGTGTCCACCGCGTCGAGCAGCGCCTGGACCGAGGCGGTCCACCGCGGGTCGCCCTCCAGCGCCTTCAGCCCCGACACTCGGACGACGGGGGCGGCGTCGCCTCCGTATCCGTGGGCGGAGAGCAGCTCGCGGACCTCCAGCTCGACCAGGTCCGTCAGCTCCTCCTCCCCGGAGTCCGCCTTGTTGAGTGCGACGACGATGTGGTCGACGCCGACCTGACGGGCCAGCAGTACGTGCTCGGCGGTCTGCGGCATGACCCCGTCGAGTGCGGAGACGACGAGGATCGCCCCGTCGAGCTGGGCGGCGCCGGTGACCATGTTCTTGATGTAGTCCGCGTGTCCGGGCATGTCGACATGGGCGTAGTGGCGGGTGTCGGTCTCGTACTCCACATGCGTGATGTTGATGGTGATGCCGCGCCTGGCCTCCTCCGGGGCCCGGTCGATCCGGTCGAAGGGGACGAAGGAGGTGCCGCTGCCGGCGCTGTCGCTCAGCACCTTGGTGATGGCGGCGGTCAGGGTGGTCTTGCCGTGGTCGACGTGGCCCATGGTGCCGATGTTGAGGTGGGGCTTGGTGCGCACGTATGCCGTCTTGGGCATGGCCTTTTCTTCCTCGCGAAATTTCGGGAAACACCGAAGTGTGGCGGGACCCCCGGATCCGGCCGACCCTCCCCCTGCGGGGTCCGCCGGACTGTCCGGGAAGAGTCAGCTTCGTGCGCCGCCAAGGGGCGCTGCGGCAACGGCCGTGCTGTGCTGGGCCGTTGCCGTGGGAGCGGGAAGACCGGCAGCCCTCGGCGCGTCCGCGACTGCGGACGATGCTGCGAGGAACGTGTACCGGGACATGCCGCTGATCCTGCCTCCACCGCCGCGGGTACGTCGACCGGTTTTCCGCCCCGCGCGGCTCCGCGGGCGCCCGCGCGGCGCTCGGCGGGCGATGGGTGGCCGGGCCCATTACGGCGATCACACACCGGTGTCGGTTAGTCTCCCGGGATGCTGGAGCCCGCTGCGCGACCCTCCGCCGGCCTGACCGCGCGCTGCGTCAGGGCACTCGCCTCGCCCTGGTCAAGGCTCTCCCTTCTCGTGGTGCTCCTGGTGGCCGCGGCGACCCTGATGCTGCTCTTCCAGCCGCAGCGGCTGCTCGCCGCGGGCTGGCCCCCGCAGCTCAGCGGTGTCTCGGCCGTGGTGCTGTTCTCCGCCGCGTACGGCGCGTGCACCGCCGCCTTCGTGCCGCGCCCGCTGCTCAACCTCGCGGCGGGCGCCCTCTTCGGCAGCCAGGCCGGCCTCGCCGCGGCGATCGCCGGGACCGTGCTGGGGGCCGGCGCCGCTTTCGGTCTCGGCCGGCTGCTCGGGCAGAGCGCGCTGCGGCCGATGCTGCGCGGGCGCTGGCTGACGGCGGCGGACACCCAGTTGAGCAGGCACGGCTTCCGTTCGATGCTCGCGCTGCGGCTCTTCCCCGGGGTGCCGTTCGCCGCGGCCAACTACTGCGCTGCGGTGTCCCGTATGGGGTGGCTGCCGTTCCTGCTGGCGACCGGGCTCGGGTCGGTCCCGAACACGGCGGCGTACGTGGTGGCGGGCAGCCGGGCTTCATCGCCCACCTCGCCCGCCTTCCTGATCTCGATGGGCTTCATCGTGGTGTCGGGGGCGGGCGCGGCCTGGCTGGGCTGGCGCAAGCGGCACCGGCTGCGCGGCCGCTGAGGGCATCCCGGGCGGAGGGGCGTTCCGAGCGGGGCAGAGCACCCCGGGCGGCAGGGGCGTTCCGAGCGCGCAGAGCATTCTGGGCGGCAGGGCGGCAGGGCGGCAGGGGCAGTTGGCCGACCGTACGCGCACGGGTCACCGGCCGTACACCTCCGGCGGTTACGTTCCTTGCGCACCAGCCCCTTGATCCTTTGGACGGCCGCCACCCATGTCTTGGTTCGAATCGTTCGTGCTCGGATTCGTGCAGGGGCTGACGGAGTTCCTGCCGGTGTCCTCCAGCGCCCATCTGCGCCTCACCTCGGCCTTCGCGGGCTGGCCCGACGCGGGCGCGGCCTTCACGGCGATCACGCAGATCGGCACCGAGGCAGCGGTCATCATGTACTTCCGCAAGGACATCGCCAGGATCGTCTCGGCCTGGTTCCGCTCGCTCACCGACCGCACGCTGCGCGACGACCACGACGCCCGGACGGGCTGGCTCGTCATCGTCGGGACGATACCGATCGGCGTCCTGGGGATCCTGCTCAAGGACCAGATCGACACGTCCTTCCGTGACCTGCGGGTCATCGCGTGCACGCTGATCGGGATGGGCCTCGTGCTGGGCACCGCCGACCGGCTGGCCGCACGCGACGAGAGCGGCGGCCGGCACAGGGCGGGCCGTGAGCGCAGGTCGCTTCAGGAACTGACCGTCAGGGACGGGCTGGTGTACGGACTGTGCCAGGCGCTCGCACTGGTCCCCGGCGTCTCCCGGTCGGGCGCCACGATCAGCGGCGGCCTGCTGATGGGCTACACACGTGAAGCGGCCGCCCGGTACTCGTTCCTGCTCGCGATCCCCGCGGTTCTCGCCTCCGGCGCCTTCGAGCTGAAGGACGCGGCGGGCAGCGGCGGGACGGCCTGGGGCCCGACGCTGCTCGCCACGGTCGTGGCGTTCGGCGTGGGATACGTGGTCATCGCGTGGTTCATGAGGTTCATCTCGTCGAAGAGCTTCATGCCGTTCGTGGTCTACCGGATCCTGCTCGGCGTCGCCCTGTTCTTCCTGGTGGGTACGGGAGTGCTGAGCCCGGACGCGGGGCCGGCCGGGGGGTGAGGCCCGGCGCGCGGGCCGTACGGGCCGGATACCGCGTCAGCCACGGCACCGCCCCGTACGGGATCCCTCACGTCACCGTCCGGCCGACGCGATCCGGCGTCAGTGCCCGGCGTCCTGGCGGTCCCGCGCCCTGTCGGCGAGCGCCTGGGGGTCCTGCGGGTCGTCGACGGGCCGCGCGGTGTCGCGCGGCCGGTCGGCGAGCTTGAGCCAGACCACTCCGGCGATGATCACGGCCAGCCACAGGGTCTGGGCCAGGGTGAGGGTCTCGTCGAAGAAGACAGGACCGAGCGCGGCCGCGCCGACCGCCCCGATTCCCGCCCACACGGCGTATCCGATGCTCATCTCGATGGTCCGCAGCGCCACGCTGAGGGCGTACAGCGTCAGCAGGAAGAACACGACGGCGACGAGCGACCACGTCAGGCGGGTGAAGCCGTGGCTTCCGCCGACGGAGAGCGCGTAGCCGATTTCGAATACTCCGGCCAGGAGAAGCATGAACCAGGAGTTGGTCGAGCCGGTGGAGTTGCGGGCTGTGCCGGGCATGGGGTACGTCCCTTCAGAGGAGTCGGTCGGAGAGATGACGGGGAGATGTTCAGGCGGCGCCGCTGAGCTGGAGGCCGACGACCCCGGCGATGATGACGGCGATACCGAGCGCCTTGCGCCAGTCCAGACGCTGGCCGAAGAGGACGGCTCCGAGAACGGTGATGCCGATACCGGCCACGGACGTCCAGATGGCGTAGCCGACGCCGACGTCGAAGGTCAGCAGCGCCCTGCTGAGGAAGTACGTCCCGATGGCGCCGCTGACCAGCGTTGTGGCGGTCCAGACGCGGTTCTTGAAGCCTTCGGCCTTGCCGGCCGCGATGGCGACGGTGATCTCGAAGATGACGGCGATGGCGAGGTAGAGCCACTGCATGACGGTCCTTTCGTCGGTGAACAACTGGGTTGCGGGGCCGGGCCGTTGTGGAGCGCCTGGTACTGCGTGAACGGGCCCGGCCCCGGTCGGTATCTGGTGGGGCCGCGCGGGGGATGTGCCGGTCCCACCAGGAGATTTCAGGTGCGCCGCTCGCGGGAGCGGCGCCGTACGGGAGCGGCGCTCCCGGAGAGCGCGGAGGAGCGTGCGGTACGGATCCGTCCCGCTCCCGCGAAGGCCGCGGCGGCGGTCAGAGCCGTGACGGCCGTGGATGAGGTGGCGACTCCCGCGGCGTCGCTCAGATAGCCGGTCAGGATGGGCATGACGCCGGCGAACAGGTAACCGCCCGCGCTGAGCGCCGCGTTGGCCTCGGCCAGGCGGACCGGGGTCACTTCGGCACCCAGCCGTGAGAAGCCGCCGTACTGGCCCATGCCCTGGCCGGTGCCCGCGAGGACCGCCGCAGCGGCCAGACAGCCCAGCGAGTGAGTACGGACGGCGACGGCCACGGCGAGCATGGCGGTCCCGGTGGTGATTCCAGCGATGGTGAGAATCCGGCGCACCGGAAATCCCCTGACCGCAAACTGGATTCCGGTCGACGCCCCGAACATCAGGAAGCTGATCCCGCCGGTCGTCAGCCGGTTGGTGGTGTGCAGAAGTGCGGCGAGCAGGGTCGGGCCCAGGGCGAGCAGGAGGGATGTTCCTGTCATGCCGGGGGCGTAGGCCAGGAGGCTCTCGGCGAGGCCGCGCCGGTTGGCGCGCGGGACCGAGGGAAGGCGCAGCCATCCGGGAGGGCGGGCAGCAGGACTCGGCGGCTGCCGTACCGGTCGGCCAGGGTGCCGGTGAAGGGCAGCACGAGGAGCAGACCGCCGATGTAGGCGGCGAAGATGACGGTTGTCGTGCCGGTGGAGAAACCGATGCGGTCCTGCCAGAGGCCGAGCAGCGGGGTCGGGACATTGGACAGCGTGAACACGGCGGTGATGGGCCAGGCCGCTGCCCACACCTCCCAGGGCCGTGCCCGGAGCGGGCTGTTCACAGGCCGCGGAGGAGCGGGAGCAGTTCGTCCGCTGTCCGTCGCACCGCGGTGCGGTAGCCGGCCGTGACGGTGGCCAGGACGTGCCGGTCCTGGCCGGGGTGCGCTATCTGCCCAGCGGCGGTGAGGTGGGCGCGGATGCTCATGTCAGCAGCCGCCTTCGGTGCTGCAGGCAGTGCCATGGACGACGTCCTGGCCGGCCTGCGCGTCGAGGATCGCCTTACGCAACTGTTCGGTGCTCGGGACGCCTTCGATACGGGTGTCGCCGATGAGGAAGGTGGGGACGGACCGGATGCGGTGGGCCGCGGCCTCCCGCAGGGCATCCTCGTGTGCGCCGCGGTAGGCGCCGTCGTCCAGGGCGGCGCGGAACTCCCCGGTGTCCAGGCCGATTTCCCCGGCGAGAGCGGTGAGCACATCCGGCTGCCCGAGGTCCTGGTCCTCCTGGAAGAAGGCACGGAACATACGGCGGGTGTACTCGGTCCCCCTGCCCTGCTCGGCCGCGTACTGGCAGCCCTCGAAGGCGAGCCGGGTGTAGGGCTGCGGGGACACGGTGGGCAGGGTGATGCCGACGCCCAGACGGCGGGCCATGGGGTAGACGGCGCGCTGCCAGATGCCGGGCAGGTAGTCGTCCTCCGGGCGGAGGGTGGGCTGGGGGTGGGGCCGGAGTTCGAAGGGCTTCCATTCGATCTCGACGTCGGCGCCGAGGTCCTTCGTCGCCTCCTCCAGCGGCCCCTCGGCCAGCATGCAGAAGGGACAGACGTAGTCGGACCAGATCTGGATCTTCACCGGGTCACTCATCGCGGATGGCCTTTCTGACCGGTCAGGAACTCCTGGAACGGCACTTCGTGCCCTTCGATCGGGGCGTGCGTCACCTTGAGCGGCCATGTGGTGGGGTCGTTGGAGAAGATGGAGTACGAGCCGGCGTAGTCGAAGCCGTAGGCAGCCGCGGTCCCGCGGTCGGCCGCGAACACGATGTGTTCGACGTTGAAGTAGAGGGCGGCCATGTAGCACAGGGCGCACGGCTCGCCCGAGGCGATCAGCGTCGACCCGGCGACGCCGAACCGGCCCGCCTTCCCGGCCGCGGCACGCAGGGCGACGACTTCGGCGTGGGCGGTCGGGTCGTCGTCCTCGTGGACCCGGTTGAAGCCGGTGCCCAGGACCCGGCCGTCACGCACGACGAGGCCGGAGAAGGGGATGCCGCCCTCGGCGACGTGCTCGCGGCTGATACGGACCGCTTCCTCCAGATGAGGGGTGAGGCCATTGGGTGACTGGATCTGCATGGCTGTCAGTCCTTGGTCCAGGTATTTGCATGTACGTGCAACAAGATGACGGACCCCGAGACGAACGGTTCGAGGGGTGAGCAAGAGCTTGCATGAGCATGTACCTTGGTGTCAAACACCGGCCCGAAAAGGACGCTCCTATGGCGGCTTCACACCTCACATCCCAGCGCACATCCGACCACGCCGTATGGAATCGCGTGCTCGCCCTCCATGCGCATGTGGAGCGTGAGCTGTCCCTGGCCCTGCAGCGCCGGCACGGGATCGGCCTCTCGGAGTACCGGTCCCTGGAACACCTGCACCACTCCTCCACGAGCGAGCTCCGCATGCAGGACCTGGCCGACAAGGTCGGCCTGGGCCAGTCGTCGGTGACCCGCCTCGTGGGCCGGCTGGAGACCGCCGGCTTCGCCTACAAGGACCTGTGTCCGTCGGACAAGCGCGGCGTCTACGCCGTCATCACGGACGAGGGGCGCCAGCGGTACCAGGCGGCACACGTCAGCTACACGGAAGTCCTCTCGTCCGCGCTCAACACCTTCACGGCCGACCCCGCACTGGGCCCCACGGTCCAGTCCCTGCGCGCGGCGCACAGCTGAGCCGACCGCACCGCCGGTCACGTCCCCCGGCACCGCGCACCCTCAACTCCCCTGCCCCCACAGCTTTCACGCCCTCAACGGGCGTGCGACACTCGGCGCCGAGGCCCTGGCCGGTGCGCCCTGCCGGACACATCCGGGCTGCGCCCTTCCCGCCGCCGACACCTGGCGACGCGGACCGCCACGCGGCCGCCCGCCGCCCCTGTGACGACACCGTGCCGCACCCTGGCCCCGCCTGGAACACGGCCCCAGCGGCAGCCCGCCGACACGCCTCCGCGACCCCGGCGACGACGGCCCGCCGACGGCGGGACCACATCCCCCCGCACCCCCAGCGCACACCCGGTGCTGCCGCCATCGCGGAGCACATGACCCGCGCCCGCCTCGCCCAGCGGCTCCACGGCCGGAAAAAGCGGCTCGTGCCAGAGTAAAAACTTGGGAAGCCGTACGCGTGGGAAGTCGCGCCCGGACCGGAACCGGCGGCCCGGACAAGCGGAATGACGGCGACTCCGGCACCGTGCCCCGAGCCGGGCACATCACCTCGGACACCGCCCGGGCACCCCGGCTATCCGGACGGCGGGCACGGCATCACCGGCCTCCCGGAGGCGCACAATCCGGTCAAAGAATCTTCCTGCACATGCATCTACTGAGTGATCCAGGTCACTACCAGTGAACCAAATGGATGCTTGACCAAGCATGGATTGATCGGGATACCTTCAGCCCGGACACCGCAAGATTCGAACAGTCGAGCGGCACCTGTCGCAGGTGCCTGAGCCAACCTCAAGGATCCCGCCGTGCCATCCCCTCGCCTGGCCGAGACCATCGCCGTCCACGCCTCTCACCGGCCCCACCGCATCGCACTCCACTTCAACGACCGAACCGTCACCTACGGTCAGCTGCACGAACTGACCGAAAGTCTGCGCAGTCAGCTGCTGGAGCTGAACCTCCCGCCGGGCAGCACCGTCTGCGTGCCGGCGCACAAGACACCACCCACCATCGCGCTGCTGCTGGCCGTCATGCACGGGGGCCATGTGGCCCTCACCCCCTCCCCCGGCCTGGGAGGTGCCGCACTCGAACGCCTCGCGCACCAGGCACGGGTCTCCCACCTGCTCACCGCGACCGGCGAGGGCCTCCTCACCGCGGTACCGGTACAGGCCGACGAGACCGCGGCCGAGGGATTCACGAGGCCGGACCCGGCGCGCACCCGTCTGCTGCTCACCACATCCGGCTCGACCGGGACCCCGAAGATCGTCCCCATTGAGGCCGCCGGGTTCGACGCCTTCACCGACTGGGCCACCGACGAGTTCGCCCTGTCTGCCGCCGAGACCGCCCTGTCGTACGCTCCCCTCAACTTCGACCTCGCCCTGCTCGACATCTGGACCTTTCTCCGGCTCGGCGCCTGCGTCGTCCTCGTGGACCAGCAGCGGGCGACCGACGCCGCGTACCTGGCGTCGCTCGCCGTACGGCACCACGTCACCTTCGTGCAGGGGGTGCCGATGGTGTACCGGCTGCTGCTCGACCACGGCGGTTCCTTCGCCGCGGTGCGCCACGTCGTCCTCACGGGCGACAGCCCGGCGGCCGGGCTCCTGGCCCCGGTCGCCGCCGCCTTCCCCAACGCCGCCTTCCACAACGTGTTCGGCTGCACGGAGACCAACGACTCCTTCATCCACCGCTTCGATCCCGCTGCCGTGGACGGGCCGATCCCCATCGGCCGGCCCCTGCCTGGCAGCGAGGCCCTGGTCCTGGCCGCCGACGGCGGACACCTCGGCTCGGCCGGGACGGGCGAACTCCTGGTGTCCACTCCGTTCCAGACCGGCGGATATCTGCGCCAGGACCTGAACAGCGCGGCCTTCACCCGCCGCGAAGGCCGCGTCTTCTACCGCACCGGGGACATCGTCACCCGCACCGCCGGGGGCCTGTACTACCTCGACGGCCGCGCCGACTGGCACGTCAAGGTCAGGGGGGTGCGGACAAATCTGCAGGAGGTGGAGAACGTCATCGCGGCCCATCCCGATGTGGCGGAGGCCGTGGTCGTGCCACTGCCGGATCCGCAGGCCGGCGTCCGTATCCACGCACATGTGACCCGCCGGCCGGACACCGGGCTCACCGGCCTCCGGCTGCGCACCTACGCGGGCCGGCACCTGCCGCGCCACGCCATTCCGTCCTCGGTGCACCTCACCGACAAGCCACTGCCTCGTACCTCGACAGGCAAACCCGACCGGAACCTGATCAAACAGAACCGTATGGAGGAGATCGACGCATGACCAGCACAGACATCGCCCATGAGATCCGCGCGTATGTCGTAGCCGAGTTCCTCGCCGGGGAGGACACCTCCGATCTGACCGGTGACTACGACCTGATCGACTCCGGCGTCATCGACAGCCTCGGTCTGGTCCGGCTGCTCTCGCACATCACCCAGAGGTACGAAGTCCCGCTCGACTCCATCGAGTTCGCGCCGGACCACTTCCGCACCCTGGACGCCGTCGTCGCCGTGATCACAACCCACTCGACGGCGGCCACCGGCGTCTGACCGGTCCTTCCGTCCCTCATCAGCTCACCCGTCCGAATCCAAGGAGAACGAAGAGAATGATCGTCCGCAGCCTCGATGACGTGGCCCCCGTCGAGTGGGGCAACGGTCTGAGCTACCGGATCCTGACCAAGTCCGACGGCATGGGCTTCGCCGTCGCCGACACCCTCGTCCGCAAGGGCACTTCGAGCGCCCTGCAGTACCGCAACCACCTGGAGGCCTGCTACTGCATCGGTGGCTCCGGTGAGGTCGTGGAGCAGGACGGCACCCGCCACAAGATCGTCGAAGGCACCATCTACGCCCTCGACCAGCACGACCCGCACTATCTCGTGGCCTCCGCCGACGAGGACTTCCATCTGGTGTCGATATTCAACCCGCCGATCAACGGAGACGAGAAGCACACTCTCTCCCCGGACGGGTTCTCCCAGTACTGAGCCGCTTCCGGCCCGGCAGCCACCACCCGGGACCCGCCGCGGAACCGGCGGGTCCCGGCCCCTGCCCCACCCTTCACTCCAGCCGCCGACCCAGGGATTCTCCTTGACCGACGACCTCTTTCACCTCGCGTCCCCATGGTCCGACCAGCTCAACGCCCGCACCAGTGAGCTGGACGCAGCGGGCGAATTCCCCTACGACAAATGGAAAGTCATCCAGGAGACCGGCATCCTGCGCGCCCCCTTCTCCCCGGAGTTCGGGGGTGCGGGCCACAGTCTCACCGCGACCATGCGTGCCCTTGAGGGGCTGGGCCACACCTCCCGCGACGCGGGTGTGTCGTTCTCCGCCTCCACACAGATCGTGTCCGTGGGCGTGCCGCTGCAGCGGTTCGCGAGCCAGGAACTCAAGACGCGGTACCTGCCGGGGATCATGTCCGGTGACTCGATCACCGCGCACGCCATCACGGAGGAGTCCGGTGGCTCCGATGCCATGAACCTGGCCAGTGTCGCCCGGCGCGACGGCGATCACTACGTGGTCGGCGGCGCGAAGATGTTCATCACCAACGCCCCGGTCGCCGACCTCTTCCTGCTGTACGTCCGCACCGGCAGGGCAGGCCCCTTCGGCCTCACCACGCTGCTCGTCGAGGCCGGCACGGATGGTCTCACCGTGGGCCCCGCGATGGACAAGATCGGCCTGCGCACCAGCCCTGTCGGCACACTGTCCTTCGACGAGCTGCGTATCCCGGTCAGTCACCGCGTGGGAGTGGAGGGCGCCGGCTTCCTGGTCCTGGACCATGTCATGAAGCGCGAGGTCCTCTTCGGCTTCTCCCTCACCCTGGGCGAGATGACCCGGCGGCTCGAGGAGACCATCGCCTTCGCCGGGGAGCGCCGCCAGTTCGGCAGCCCCATAGGTTCCTACCAGGGAATCTCCCACAAGATCGCGGACATGAAGATGCGGGTGGAGACGGCCCGCAAGTGGCTCTCGGACACCGGTGCCAAGGTCGAGGCCGGCGAGGACGCCTCGCTCGACCTCGCGGCCACCAAGACGATCGTGTCCGAGGCCAATCTGCGCAACGCTCTGGACGCGGTGCAGATCCAAGGCGGCCGCGGTGTGCTCACCGCGTACGGCGTCGAGCGGGATCTGCGCAACTCGGTCGCCGGAACGATCTATTCGGGTACCTCGGAGATCCAGCGCAACCGCATAGCCGCCCTTCTCGGCCTCTGACGGACAGGAGTCACACCATGACCAATCCTCCGGACCGGCTCACTCGCCCGACTGCCTTTCTCGATTACGAGACCGACGAGGTCCAGGGCTTCGTCGACCATGCCGTCAAGGACCGTTCCGCGGACCGGACGGCGAACGCGATCGAGCTCTACTACGCGGTGCGCGACGGCATCTTCTACGAGGTCTACGGCGCCTCCCTCTCCCCCGACGGCCTCAGGGCCTCGCACACCGTCACGGCCGAGTCGGGCTTCTGCCTGCACAAGTCCGTGCTGTACGCGGCCGCCGTGCGCGCGCTGGGCATCCCGTCCCGCCTCGTGTACAGCGATGTACGCAATCACCTCGCCTCGCCCCGCCTGCTGGAACACATCGGCGGCGACGTGTTCTTCCACGGGCTCACCGAGGTCCACCTGAACGGTAAGTGGGTCAAGGCAACCCCGGTGTTCAACGAGATCCTCTGCAAGCTGTACGGCATGGAGACCCTGGAGTTCGACGGAGTCAGCGACAGCCTCTACCACCCCTTCGATGAAGGGGGCGGCTCCATGGAGTTCCTCACGGAGCACGGCTCCTTCGACGACGTCCCCTACGACTTCGTCATCGACACCATGCGGCGCAGGCACCCCGGGTTCCTGAACGCCGGTGGTACGGACACCGTCCGCGGTGGCCGCCTGATCGACGAGTCCGCGACCGCCCGGTAGGAGAGACCCGATATGCCCAGCACTCCCCCGCCCATGGACGGATGGGACGCCTCGACCCGTATCGGTGTGGTCGTGCCGCACGCCGATGTCGGCCCGGAGGCCGAACTGCAGGCCATCGCCCCGCCTTCCGTCTCCATTCACGGATCGCGTATCCACTTCGCCGCCATGCGGGCGGGCGGCGAGATGGACGAGAAGATCCCGCACGACCCCGTGCGGGCCTTCGTGGAAGCCCCGTATCTGGACCAGGCCGTGGAGCTGCTCGCCGCCTCCCCGCTGCACGCCCTGACTCTGGGCTTCACCTCCTCCAGTTACGCGCTGAAGGCCGAGGGGGAAGCCGATCTGTACGAGAGGCTGCTCCCCGTCACCCGTGGTCTGCCGGTCACCGGCACCACCAAGGCGGCCCGCGCCGCGTTCGATTCGCTGGGCGCCCGGCGTATCGCGGTGGTCAACCCGCCGTGGTTCGACGACACGCTCTCGGGCCAAGGGGCCGACTACTTCGCCGAGTTCGGTTACGACGTCGTCCACCACGCGCCGTGCGGGCTGCCTTCGGACCAGAAGGCCATCACCCCGGACAACCTGTCGGCGTGGATCCGTACCACGGTCGCCGCGCACCGCCCGGAGGCCGTCCTCGTGGCCGGCAACGGCATCCGGGCGGTCGGCACGATCCAGGCCCTCGAAGGAGAGCTCGGGTTCCATGTCCTGACCGCGAACCAGGTGATCCTCTGGCACGCCCTCCACCTCGCCGGCGCAGCGGGCACCGCCCACAGCATCACCGACTACGGGCAGCTGTTCGCCACGGACCCCAGGGACGACCACACGTAGAACCACCGGACGGCCGTACGACACGGGGCCCTGGACCACGACGGTGGTCCAGGGCCCGCTGTCGTGTACCGCCCCTAGTCGGCGAGGGCCAGACGGCTGTAGGTGAACGCGGCCGAGACCAGTGTCATGTGATGGTGCCAGCCCGGGAAGGAGCGGCCCTCGAAGTCCCGCAGGCCGAAGCCCCTTTCGAGGAGGGTGATCGTCTCACCGAACGCGGTACGCCGGTCCGTGTAACGCAGGAGTACCTCGACCGGTTCATGCACCATGTTGGTGAGCCACAGCTCTCCCGCCCCTGCCTGTCGTACAGACGACGGAGCGAACAGCCGGAACGTCTGCGGTGGTTGTTCGGCCGCCGGAGCGCCCGGCATCTGGACCAGGCTGTTGGGGACGTCGACGGCACCCGATCGCCCGGCGGGAATCCGGGCTTCGGCAGGCCGCTCGCCGAGGATCCGGGCCGCCGTGCGCACCGGCCCGCGGGCAGCCCGGCCGACTGAGGCGCAGGGAACCAGCGGGAAGGTGTCGGGAATCGCGAGGACGAAGTCGAGCCGGCGCTGGTTCATCCCGTCGATGAGCCGGCGCGCGTCCAGGTAGCCGTCGAGCGCGATGACCACCGGGACCGGCTCGTGCCGGGAACATTTCACCAGCATGTCGATCAGCTCGAGGAGGTGAGTCTCAGCCGGTGTCGTGACGGTCTGCGGAACGCGGGCCCGCTCACGGCGGGGGCCCTGGTCCCACGGCTCGGGGAGCAGGAGACTCCAGCGCAGCGGGAGTTCACCCGCGTCGGTCGACATGAGGACCGCAGCGCCGATCTGGCAGTTGACCGTACGTCCGATGCGCGGGATGAATCTCCGGTGCACCCCGCACGACTTGTCCCCGCGCTTGGGCAGGACGACGGACCCTATGTTCCAGGCGTTCGGCTGGACGCGTCCCTCGGCCCACTGCTGGAGCTGGTCGCAGACGGGTGCCCACGCCCAGGGACTCTCGTTGATGAACTGGTGCAGGGCCTGCGACGCGGTCGGTGAATCACTCGCGGCGGTCGCCAGCCGGGGAATGGACTTTCTTCCCCGTGTGCTGAGGAGACCCCGTACATATGCGTGAGCCCACTGACGTTGCTCGGCTCGGCTCAGGTGTCCGAACAGCTGGTCCGTGAACTGGATCGCAGAGGACCGTCCCGTCATGGATTTTCCTTTCCCCCGTTGCTGTCGAATCGAGTTGATCGTCACAGCACCACCGGGGGATGAACAACGGCTATCCCGTTCTTGCCATGTCGTCGTCAGCCGGCGGCAACATGGGCGTGACGGAGGGCGCCGTCACGCTCCCGTCCCGGGCCGCGCGTCCGGTTCCGGCGGCTCGTCCTGCGGGTCCGTGGAAGGGCCGGGGCCCGCGTCCGTGGCGGCGTCAGCTTCCGTGTCCGCGGCTGCTTCCGCGCCCGCGCCCGGCCCCGCGTCCGCCGACCGGGACTCCTCCAGTGCCTCAAGACCCGGCAGCGGAATCCCGATCGAGGACAGGTCCAGTTTCGCCGCCTCGATCTCCTCCGCGGAGAGTCCGGGCACCGCAGCCTCCACCGCTTCGGCCGCCCTGTCGTACGTCCCGGTGCCGGACTTCTCCGCAGCCGTACCGGCACCGGTCCCACCGGCGTCGGCCCGGCCCGCGGGCTGCGCCCCTGGCATCTGCTGGGCGTTCTGCGCGCGCTCCAGGAAGCGCAGCAGCTCCACCGGGAACGGCAGGACCAGGGTGGAGTTCTTCTCGGACGCGACCTCGGCGACCGTCTGCAGCAGACGGAGCTGGAGTGCTGCCGGGTGCTCCGACATCACTTCGGCGGCCTGAGCCAGTTTCTTCGACGCCTGGAGCTCGGCGTCCGCGTTGATCACCCGGGCCCGCCGCTCCCGGGCCGCCTCGGCCTGCCGTGCCATCGACCGTTTCATCGTCTCGGGCAGCGACACGTCCTTGATCTCCACCCGGTCGATCTGTACGCCCCAGCCGATCGCGGGGCTGTCGATCATCAGCTCCAGGCCCTGGTTCAGCTTCTCGCGGTTGGACAGCAGGTCGTCCAGATCGCTCTTGCCGATGATCGAACGCAGCGAGGTCTGTGCCATCTGCGAGACCGCGAAGCGGTAGTCCTCGACGGCGATGACCGCGTCGGCCGCGTTGACCACCTTGAAGTAGACGACCGCGTCGACCCGTACGGTCACGTTGTCGCGGGTGATGCCCTCCTGTGCCGGGACCGGCATCGTCACGATCTGCAGGTTCACCTTGTGCAGCCGGTCCACGCCGGGGATCACCGTGGTGAAACCAGGCAGCCGTTCCGCGTCACGCAGCCGGCCGAACCTCAGCACCACACCGCGTTCGTACTGCTTGACCACGCGGGCCGCGGACATTCCGTACACCGCGGCGAGGCACACGATCACCACGATCACTGTCACCAGTACTTCCATGACGACCCCCTAGCGCACGAGTCGTTTCCGTTTCCTACGATATGCCCCATTTGCCCGAATCGACGATCCGCGCAGGGACCTGGTCGCCCGCCAGGCGATCGCGACCGCGAAGAGACCCGCCGTGATGAGCAGCCACCTGGTCAGGAACACCCCTCCGGGCAGCGCCGTGGCCCCGCTGTAGCGGGCCGGCGGGCCAAGGATCAGCGGGAACCAGACGAGCAGCAGCAGACCGGACAGGGCCGCGGGCACCCTGAGTGCGTTGATCCAGCCCCCGCGGGCCACCCCGGGCAGCGCCCGCAGGGCCCGGTCGGCCAGCGAGTAGAGCGGAATCAGCACCAGGTCCTGCACCAGCGCGGCACCGATGAACCAGACGACGACGCCCTGCCAGTCACCCGCCAGCAGCCGCACGCCCGCGTAACCCGCCACCGCGAAGGAGACGAGCACCACCACGAGCTGCAGCGGACCCGCCCCGTACCACCGCTCGAACCGCCGCATCACAGCTCCCCGAAGGTCAGCGACGCCACCCACTTGGTGTTGAGCACACCGGGGGCTGCCGGGACGATGATCCGCGCCGGATAGCCGTGGTCGGGCGAGAGATCCGCGCCGTTGACACGCAGGGCCAGCAGCGAGCGGGGATCGCGGACCTGGTTGTCCCGCAGCGCCGCCTGCCGGAAGGAACCGTGCCGCTGGAGTGACCGTACGAGCACCCCCGGTGGCCGCTCCCGCGCGCCGACCAGGGCGGCCAGGTCCCGCAGCCGTACGCCCTGCCAGCTCTGGTCCGGTGTCGACCAGCCCTCCACGCAGGCGATGGGAAGGAGCGCGCCGTGCTGCGGGAGGCGCAGCAGTTCCGCACGGGTCAGGCGCACCGAGCCGCCGGGGCCCCGGATCTCGAGGCGCCAGCCGTCACCGGTGTCCGGGGATCCGATGCCCGCCAGGGCCGCGGTCTTGTTGATCTGGAAGCCGTTGGGTCCGCGCCCCGGTTCCGCGCCGCCGTGCGGTGCGAGCAGCGCCAGCCGGCGCAGCGGTCCGCCGGTGCTCTGGCCTGCGGTCACCGCGAACAGCAGGAGTGATCCGCCGCCGACCAGGCCGAGGAGACCGCGCCGGGAGAGCGTCATCGGCGCCGGGCGGGGGCTGACCAGGCCGGAGCCGGTGTCGTCGGTGGGCGGCTCCTGGCGCCGGACCGCAGGCTCCCGCAGCGGTGCCCGCAGCCCCCGCTCGCGCAGCACCCGCACCGCCGCGGGGAGGCGGAGGGCCACATGCGCGGCGAAGGCCGCGGTGAAGACCCACGCCCCGTAGAAGTGCAGCGTGTAGAACGACCCGGGGAAGAGATAGTCCAGCTGGACGTTGAGCAGCCCGGTGGCGAATTCGAAGAGCACCCCGCCGACCAGCAGGAGCAGCGAGATCCGCTCCAGCGCATGGGCCACCGACCTGATGGGCGGCAGCGCGAAGAGCTTCGGGACGACCGACCAGAGCTTGGCGAGCAGCACCGGCACGAGCACGACGCCGAGCGTCACATGGACGCCCTGGGTGAGGCGGTAGAGCCAGTGCGGACGCGTGGGCCACGCGAAGAGGTAGAAGCCGAGCAGCCCCTTGCCCGGGGTCTTGTCGTTGACCGCGGCGAGGTCCGGGTTGTACGCGGCGTAGGACAGCAGGCCGGTGACGACGAGCACGGTGATGCCGGCCAGCAGGACGAGGCCGAGCAGCGCCGTCAGCCAGGGGCCGCGCAACGGGCTCCGCCAGAACCCGGGTGCGGCGGGCGAGAGGATCTGCGGGTCGGTCTGCTTGGCACGCATGGCACTTCCCGGTCGGTTCCAGCGGTGGCCGTCCACCGCAGCGCCCCGACGTTAAGCCTGCGCACGGGCCTTGCGGGGCCCGGAAACGATGACGAAACTCTGACGTCGGAAGGGGCCTGCGGGAAGATCTGACGGTTCGGTGACGGACGGTGCCGCCTGGGCTCTTCCCGCGATCCGGCGGCCTAGCGTGGGCATGTGACAGCCCCCGCCCCTCCCGCCCGGAAACCCACCGGACCCGCGCCCGCGACCCGCCCGCGGCGGCGCCTCGACGGTGCCGCCGCGC
>NZ_JAAGLN010000115.1 GCF_010548145.1 Streptomyces sp. SID10853 | reverse complement strand
CGTGCAGGATGCGCAGCACCGCGCCGCGGGACTGCGCCTCGCGCGCCGCCCAACGGGCCGCGGAGAGCGACTCGGCCCTGCTGTCCAGGCCCACGGTGACGATCGGCTTCATGGCCGTGCTCCGTTCTCGGCGCGGATCTCCCCGCCGGTTTGCGCCGCCGGTTCTCCCCCGCGACTGCCTCACGGGGCCCGGACACGGCCGGCCGCGGTCGCACCGCCGGTGCCGGAGGGAACCGGGCCGTACCGCATCCGATTCTGTGCGTGAGAGACATACCCCCGCAAACGCAGCAACTTCTTGACATGGACCTGATATCTTGTTCGCCCGCCTGCCGCTCGCCCGCTCCGGGCGCGCCCCGACGGCCCCCATCACCGCACCGGAAGGCTCACATGTCCCCCACACCCAGAAGGCTGACCCTGCTCGCCGCGATGTCGTGCCTGCTCCTCGGCCTCCTCGCACCTGCGTCCTCCGCCGGCACCCAGGCGGCGATCTGCAACAAGTACTGCGACGCCCGGGACCCCGCAGCGGCGACGAAGGACAGAACACCGGTCACCGCCTCGATCTACTCGCGCACCATCGCCCTGCATATCGATGACAACGATGTCATGGGGTGGGCTTCCATCGACAACGGCAACGCGGGTGACGAGGTCTGGCTGGACCGCTCGTTCGACGGCGGCAAGACCTGGTCGTCGGGCAGCAAGCTGGGCGACACCAGGACTCCTGCGGGATCGGGCGGCTGGCGCACCCAGATGTACAACGTCGACGACTGGAACACGGCCGGTGTCGGCGCGCTCCGGGCCTGCGGAAAGGCCGGCGACCGGGCCGAGATCGCCTGTACGCAGTGGGCGCGCACGGACTGGAACGCGGGCAGCAGGAGCACCGCGGCCGCGACCGCGCTGATGATGTCGTTCGACCGGAACACCGGCCTGTTCGGCGGCAACGGCTGGTGGACCAGCGCCAACGCGCTGACTGCCGTCATCGACAACATCCGCACCAGCGGCATGCCCAGCTACAAGTACGCCGTCTCCACCACCTACGACAAGAACATCGGCGCACAGGGCGGCAACTTCACCAACGACTATCTCGACGACACCGGCTGGTGGGGGCTGGCCTGGGTCGCCGCGTACGACATGACCGGCGACAGCCGTTACCTCAACACCGCACGCGCCGACGCCGACCACATGTTCGCCAACTGGACGGGCACCTGTGGGGGCGGTGTGCTGTGGAACGAGAACAAGACCTATAAGAACGCGATCACCAACGAGCTGTTCCTCCAGCTGAACGCCGCCCTGCACAACCGCATCCCCGGCGACTCCGCCTATCTGGACCGGGCGAAGAACGAGTGGTCGTGGTTCAGCGCAAGCGGCATGATCAACTCGGACCACATGATCAACGACGGTCTGACCGACGGCTGTTCCAACAACGGCCAGCAGACCTGGACGTACAACCAGGGTGTGATCCTCGGCGGACTGGCCGAACTCCACCGGGCGACCGGCGACAGTACGCTCCTCGACACCGCGCGGACCCTGGCCGACGCGTCATCGACCCGGCTGGAGACCGACGGTGTGCTGCGCGAGCCCGGCGAGTCCGACGGCTGCACGGGCGACGGGCCGTCGTTCAAGGGGGCCTACGTCCGGGGGCTCGGCACGCTCAACGGAGAGCTGTCCGACCACCCGTACAGCACCCCGCTGAACCGGTGGGCCGACGCCGCCCACAGCAAGGACCGCAACGCGCTCGACATGTACGGGCCGCACTGGAACGGCCCGTGGGCCGGCACGCCGGACTACGGCTGCCAGCAGAGCACACTCGACCTGCTCAACGCGGCCCCCGCAAGCTGAGAGCGGATCTGGCGGACCAGTTGCACCAGGTGGCACCGGCCAGGCGCAGGAAGATGTCCTCGCGCGTCTCGAAGTAGCGCAGCATCGCGGACACTGCGGGCGTGCAGGAAGTCGGCTCCGGCCATGGCCCCAACCTCACAGAACCAAGTTGCGTCAATACTGCTGGTACAGCCGGCTGTTGCAAGTTGCTGAATGGTCGTGTCACTGATGGCTTGGAACGCGCGGCGTCATGGGTTGTCCGACCGGGCCCGAGTGAGACGGATCATGGCACGGTAGAGGGCCGCGGGCGCGGGCACGTCCGGGAGCAGCGGAACAGGGGCGGTGGGGGTGGCGTAGGAGCGGGTCATGTGGACGACGAGGCGTCGCCAGGTGTCGGGGGCGGCGTCGCCGGTGGCGTTGATGACGCCGGCGTTGGCCATGAGCAGGATGACGAGGTCCTGGCTGGTGAAGTCGTCGCGCAGGTGGCCGGTGCCTTTGGCGCGGGTGATGAGTTCGAGGAACCCGTTGTACGCCTCGGTACGTCGGGCTTCGAGGGCTTTGGCGGCGGGGAAGGTCATGGTCAGGACGTCGGCGAAGCCGCGGTCGGCGGCCTGCATGGCGCACACGTCGTGGAGGTAGCCGGTGAAGCCGTGCCACGGGTCGGGGTCGTTCAAGGCGGTTTGGACGGCGCCTGCGTATGCGTCCATGCGGTCGGCGAAGACGGCGTTGACCAGGTCGTCGCGGGTGGTGAAGCGGCGGGAGAGGGTGGCTTTGCCGACACCTGCTTCGCGGGCGACGGAGGCCATGGAGACGCCGAGCCCTTCGGTGGCGAAGAGGCGGCGGGCGGCGGCAACGATGCGGTCGCGGTTGCGTTCGGCGTCTGCGCGCAGCCCTGCTTCGGGGGCGTGAGCGGGAGTCTCGACGGGGTCTGCGGTGCTGGCCATGCTTCCACCCTACCTATGTGGAACAACCTTCCCACTTCTGTTGTTACGCTGGGCACCAGTGAAAACGGGCAGGCCGTTCCACTTATGGGAAGGTGTTGTCATGCGTGCTGTCGCACTGAGCGAGGTCCCTGCCGCTCCGGTGGTTTCCGAGGTCGAAACTCCACGTCCCGAGGCGGGTGAGCTGCTGGTGAAGGTGGCGGTGTCGGCGGTGGACGGCTTCGACGCCGCGACCGTCGCCGGCTACCTGCAGCAGGTGATGGAGCACCGGTTCCCGCTGGTGGTCGGTAAGGACTTCGCGGGCACCGTCAACGCCGCCGACGGCGCGCTGCGCAAAACTGGGTGCTCACCCTGAACAAGGAGCTGGCCGACAGCGGCGTGTTCGCCGCGCACATCGCGATCAATGTATGGATCGGCGAGGGCGGGCCCGCCGGCATCCCGACCGCCACGCCCGAGCAGATCGCTCCCCTGTACTGGGAGCTGCACGAGGGCCGCGAGCGTGCCGAGGTCGTCTTCAATGCCTGAGCATCCCGCCCATTCCCGTAGTCGTACCGTGAAGGACCTGGTGCTGTGAACATCTTCCTGTGGGTCGTGCAGGCCGTCCTCGCCGTTGTGTTCGCGATGGCCGGTGTCATGAAGTCCACTCGGCCCAAGGTGAAGCTGGCCGACAAGCTGCCCTGGGTGAGCGACTTCTCCGTCGGCACCGTCCGGCTGATCGGCATCGTCGAACTCGCCGCAGCGCTCGGGCTGATCCTGCCTGCGGCGACCGGCATCGCCACCGTGCTCACTCCGCTCGCCGCCACCGGCCTGGCCGTCGTCATGGTGCTCGCCGCGATCGTCCACGCCCGCCGCAAGGAGCCGTCCGCGATCGGCTTCAACACCGTCCTGCTGATCCTGGCCGTCCTGGTGGCCTGGGGGCGCTTCGGCCCGTACAGCTTCTGACCGGCCCTGCCCCTTCTCACACGCTCGCCCTCCCCCATTCCCGCCAAGGAGACATGACGTGAAGATCCACGCGCTGGGCTACCTCGGGTTCGAATCCCCCCACTACGAGCAGTGGCTGGCCTTCGGCCCCGAGGTGTTCGGCCTGCAGATCGGTGAACGCGGCGACGATGGGACGGTGCATCTGCGGATGGACGACCGTCATCGCCGCCTGTCGGTCCACCCCGGCGAGGAGGAGCGCCTGGCCTACGTGGGCTGGGAGCTGTCGTGCAAGGCCGCCTTCACCGAGGCCGTCGCTGAGCTGGACGCCAAGGGCTGCAAGCCGCGCCTGGGCGATGCGGCGGAGCGTGCCGAGCGGCAGGTGCAGGGCCTGGCCCGCTTCGACGACCCCTTCGGTTTCCCGCACGAGATCTACTACGGGGCCACGTTCACTGCGGGTTCGTTCCTGCCGGGCAGGGCCATGGCCGGGAAGTTCGTCGCGGGCACCGAAGGGGTGGGGCACGTCGTGTTCGTCGTCCCCGAGATCACGCCCGAGCTGGAGGAGTTCACCACCGGCGTCCTCGGCCTGGAGCTGTTCGGCGGCTGGACGGCCACCACCCCCGACGGCAGCGTCTCGGGCCCGCAGTTCTACCGCTGCAACCCGCGCACCCACTGCCTGGGCTACGTCGGCGTGCCCGGCATGAAGGGCGTGCAGCACATCGCGATCGAGTCCACCCGACTGGACGACGTCGGCCGCGCCTGGGACCTGGTGCAGGAGCGTGACGACATACCCGTCACCGTCACCCTGGGCCGCCACATGTCCGACACTCTCATCAGCTTCTACATGCGCTCGCCCACCGGCTTCGATATCGAGTTCGGTGCGAACGGCGAACTGCTGACCGACGACTTCGTGCAGACCAATCCCTCCACCTCCGAGGCGTGGGGCCACAAGTTCGTCGCCGACGGCTGGGCCCCCACCGTCCGCCCTCTCACCCCCTGACCCCCACACCGGCAAGGAGCCACCTGTCATGCGTGTCACCGTCTTCGGCGCCACCGGCGGCATCGGCCGCCTCGTGGTCCAGGAACTGCTGGACGCCGGCCACCACGTCACTGCGCTGACCCGCAACCCCGGCAAGCTGAACCTCACCCACGACAACCTCACCCTGATCACCGGTCAGTTGTCCGACCGTACGGCCGTGCAGCAGGCCGTCGCCGGCGCGAACGCGGTCATCAGCGCACTGGGCCCCTCGCTGAAGCGGTCCACCAAGGGGACCCAGCTCGCCGACGGCACCCGCACGATCGTCGAGGTCATGGACGAGCAGAAGGTCAGCAGGTTCATCGGCCTGGCCACCCCTTCGCTCGCGGACCCGCGGGACAAGCCGCACTGGAAGCACAAGATGCTGCCCGTCATGGCCAAGTTGGCCTTCCCCCACGCGCTCACCGAGCTGACCGGCATGACGAACGCCGTCACCGGCTCCGACCTCGACTACACCATCGCCCGCATCACCAATCCCACCGATAAGCCCTCCACCGGCCATGTCCGCTCCGGGTTCCTGGGCCACGAGAAGGTCGGCTCCGCGATGAGCCGTTCGGACATCGCCGCCTTCCTCGTCTCCCAGCTCACCGACACCCGCTACCAGCGGTCCATGCCCGCCATCAGCAACTAGAACCAGGACCGGCCAGACATGCCCTTCGAACTCGGCGTCTACTCCCTCGGCAACACCCCGCGGCACGCGGACGGCGGCCGCGGCCCGACCGCCCAGGCCGTCCGCGACGCGCTGGAGGCCATCAACCTGGCTGGGCACCGGCGGCAGCCCCGAATCGGTCCACCGCGCCGTCGAACTCGGCCTGGCCATGTTCCTCGGCATCCTCGGCGGCCGTCGAACTCCTCGGGACCAAGGTCCTGCCCCAGGTTCGGGCCGAGCCGGCAAGGCCCTGATGAGCGGTCCTGCCACTTGGCCGGCAGCCCTCGCCAGGCTGCGGAGACGGACCCTGCCACCGCTGCCGGCGTTCAGTTGCCGCACGGGCATTCCTGGTCACGGCCGTTCCGGCGAGGCAGACCAGGGCTCCGATGACGTACGTGGAATCGGTCGGCCCGGCAGCCGTCGGCGACCACCTCCGGACGAGCGAAGTGGCGTCCGGCCGCGGAGCATCCGGGTCGCGGCGTGCGCTGCGCCGGCACTGAATCACCCTGGTCCGCCAGGCGGCCGCTGCGCGCTGCGGGCCCGATGGGCTGCGCTCTCGGCCATCGGGAGTACGCCGTCGTGAGCCGTACCCGCGCGTATCCCGGTCAGGTCATCGACGGATCGCCCTTGATGAGGGCGAACACCGCGCCGTCCGGGTCCTTGAGCAGGGCCAGCCGGCCGACGCCCGGAGCGTTGCTCGGCGGCATCAGGACCGAGGCCCCGCGCCCGGTGGCCGCGGCGAACGTCGCGTCGCAGTCGTCGACGCCGAAGTACGGGTGCCACTCCGACCCGGCCCCGGCCTCGACGTTCTCCTTCGGGAGCTGCATGATGCCACCGTGGCTGGTGTCGTCGCCCTCGTCGCCCTGCGCGGAGACGACGGTGTAGACCATGCCGTCCCCCATGGACATGTCCTGGTAGTCCCAGGAGAAGACCGAACGGTAGAAGGACTTCGCCGCCGCCACGTCCTTGGTGTGCAGCTCCACCCAGCACATCGTGTCCGGCTCCATGACGGTCTCCAGTCCCTGCACATCGCCCGGCTGCCAGACGGCGAACTCCGCGCCCGCCGGGTCGGTGAAGCCCGCCATACGGCCCGCGGTGAAGACGTCCATCGCGGGGAAGCGGACCGTTCCGCCGGCCTGCTCGACCGCGCGGCCGGTGGCGTCGGCGTCGGACGTGTGGAAGTAGACCGTCCACGCCGGGTCCGCGCCTTCGGCCGTCAGCGGGCCGACGGCCGCGACGGTTCTGCCGCCCTTCTGGAAGAAGCCGTAGCCGCCGCTGCCGGGGCCCGCCGACTGGAAGGTCCAGCCGAACACGCCGGTGTAGAAGGCGACGGCCGCGTCGATGTCAGGGGCGCCGAGGTCGAGCCAGTTCGGCGCACCAGGGACGTAGTGGGTCGTCAGCACGGGAGATCCTCCGGTGTACGTGGGGTGATGGGGCCGGCCGTCCACGGCCCGGGAATCCCTCCCGCCCCCGATGGGCAGGGCAGCCGCTGACTGTTCCCCATGCGTACCGGCGCTGCCGGGCCGCCGAAACAGGAACCCGCGCCAAGCCCTGCGGACGGCTCCCGGCACCCACCCGTACGGCCCAGCGCGGCCGGTCGCGCCCCCGGTCACCGGACCGGATCACTCGGACCGGAACGGCTCCGGACCAGCGGACAGTCCCTACCCGGCCTCCTGCGCCGGGCTCAGCCGGTACGCGTAGGTGTAGGTGCGCCCGGCGTGCAGCAGATACGCGTCGAGCGGCGGCGCGCCCCACGAGTCGTTGCCGCCGACGCCCGTCTGCCGGTGGTTGACCCCGAGCAGGGTCTCGTCGCGCCGCTTCAGCTCGTACGGATGCCTGGGGCCCTCCAGGTCGAACGGCGAATAGTGCAGCGCGCCGGTCTCCAGCATCGGTTCGCCTTCGGCCGGGTCGGCCCGCACGGTCAGCCCCGCGCCGGAGCGCTCCGTGAGCGACAGGGTGCGCACATCGGTCATGTTCCCGGTCTGTTCGGGACGGATGTAGGGCGCCACCTGTGCGTCGACGGTGGAGCGGTAACGTCCCACGAAGGCACCGGAGTTGCGGTCCCAGTAGTTCTCCTGCGGGCCGCGGCCGTACCAGTCGATGCGCTCGAAGCCCTGAGGCACCGTCAGAAGAGCCCCCACCAGCGGAAGATCGGGCAGCCCGTCAGCGGCCTTCAGGGTGTGCCTGACACGCACTTCCCCGTCGCCGCGTACGGTGAACTCGGTGGCCCAGGTGGACGTATTCGGCGCCGTGGGCAGGGTGCACTCCACCGCGATGGTGACCGCGCCCCGCGACGGCTGCGCCGCCTTCACCGATGTCACCGTGCGCTTGGTCCCGGCGTCCCGCCAGGTCCGCAGGGTGTTCTGGGCGCCCCGCCCGATGTCGTTGTCGGTCGGGCCTCGCCAGAAGTTCGGCACCGGGCCGCCCGACAGCAGGAGCCGGCCCTTCCAGCGGTAGGAGCTGAGCGTCCCGGTCGCCCGGTCGAGCACCACGTCCACCTGGCGACCGGTGACCCTGACGCTGCTGTCGCTCTCCTCCAGGGTGAGGGCGGGCAGCCCGTCGGGGTCCGGGTCGGCCGCCGCCGGAGTGTGCCAGTTCAGCGCGAACTGCTCGCCTGCCACCGTGTGTCCGGCCTGCGCCCAGCTGGTGTCCGAGGCCAGCACGAAGGAGAGGTTCAGCCAGTACTCGGCACCGGGCTCCGGGGTGCGCGGCTTGGTCCAAGGGATACGGACGGTCGCATCGCCGCCGGGGGCCGCCTTCGGCGGGGGCAGCGTGCCGTGCTGCGCGGTCCGTCCGTCGCAGGTCACCGTCCACCGCAGCTCGTAGGCGTCCAGGCCGCTGAACAGGTGCTTGTTCCGTACCGTCACCGTGCCCGCGCCGAGGTCGGCGGCGCTGATCCCCACCGGCTGGTAGACCTTCTTGAGCTCCAGGAGCCCGGGGTGCGGCGTGCGGTCCGCCGCCATCAGGCCGTTGCAGCAGAAGTTGGCGTCGGTGGGGTAGCCGGGGTGCCAGTCCCCGCCGTACGAGAGGTAGTTGTGCCGTGGGTCGCCCGGTACGGGCAGCCTGATCGCCTGGTCGACCCAGTCCCACACGAAGGCGCCGTGCAGATTCGGGTAGCGCTCGAAGACCTCCCAGTACTCCTTGAGGTTGCCGCTGCTGTTGCCCATCGCGTGGGCGTACTCGCAGAGGATGAAGGGTGTCTCACTGCCCGACTTTCCGTACGCCTCCACGTCGGCGGGCACGGTGTACATCTGGCTGTGCAGGTCCGCGACCGCGTTCATGCCTTCGTAGTGGACCGGACGGGAGCTGTCCCGTGCGTGGACCCAGTCGGCCATGGTCTGGAAGTTGGATCCCTGCCCTGCCTCGTTGCCCAGCGACCAGACGATCACGCTGGGGTGGTTCTTGTCCCGCTCGACCAGGGAGCGGAGCCGGTCCACACAGGCGCCGGTCCACTCGGGCAGTGAGGCGGGCACGGTGTCGCGCACCCCGTGCGACTCCAGGTTCGTCTCACCGATGACGTACAGGCCGTACTCGTCGCACAGTTCGAGCCAGCGGGGGTGGTTCGGGTAGTGCGAGGTGCGGACGGCGTTGATGTTGTGCTGTTTCATCAGCCGGATGTCCTGGATCATCCGGTCCTCGCGGATGGCCTGGCCGTGGTCGGGGTCGGTCTCGTGGCGGTTGGTGCCGCGGAACATGACCGGCTTGCCGTTGACGGTGAACTTGCCTGGCCCATGGGCGACTTCGCGGAATCCGAGGGTGGTGCGCTGGATGTCGACCACTCTGCCCCGGCCGTCGGTGAGGGTGACGACCAGGGTGTAGAGGTTCGGCTGCTCGGCCGACCAGAGTGCCGGGGCGCGGACGTCGGCGGTGAGCTGCACCTCGGCGTCCCCCTTGCCGGGTGTGGCCCGGCCGCGCAGCGGGCTGCCGACACGCCGCCCCCGGGCGTCGTGGAGCACGGCCTCGACGCTGTGTGCGCCGGCGGTGGCGCCGCCCCGGTTGCGTACGGTCGTGGTGACGGTCAGGGTCGCGTCGCGGTAGGCGTCGTCCAGTGCGGTCCGTACGAACAGGTCCTGCACATGGACCGGTGCGATCGCGTAGACATAGACGTCCCGGAAGATGCCGGACAGGTCGATCATGTCCTGGTCCTCCAGCCAGCTGCCGTCGGACCAGCGGTAGACCTCCACGGCGAGGCTGTTCTCACCGGCGTGCACATGGTCGGTGATGTCGAACTCGGCCGGGGTGTAGCTGTCCTCGCTGTAGCCGACGCGCTTGCCGTTGACCCAGACGAAGAACGCGGACTTGACGCCCTGGAAGGAGATCAGGGTGCGGCGGCCCGACCAGCCGCCGGGCACGGTGAAGGTGCGCCGGTAGGAGCCGACCGGGTTGAACTCGTGCGGGACATGGGGCGGTTCGGGCTTCTCGTAACCGGTCCACGGGTACTGGATGTTGAGGTAGATGGGCTCCTGGTAGCCCTCGATCTCCCAGTTCGACGGGACGGCGATGCGGTCCCAGCCGTGGTCGTCGTAGCCGGGGGCCTCGAACCCGGTCGGCCGTGCGTCGGGGTTCTTGGACCAGTGGAACCGCCAGGTTCCGTTCAGGGACCGGAAGTAGGGGGACTTCGCGAAGTCCCCGCGCAGCGCGTCGGACTCGGTCGCGTACGGCACCAGCCTGGCGCGGGCCTCTTCTCTGCCGATCTGGAAGACCTTCGGTTGCGCGTCCCACTCCGCGCCCGTCGCGCCCCCGGTCTCCGCGGCGTCCGCCGCGAAGGCGAGTTTCTGTGCGGAGAAGGCGGCCCAGCCCGCGAGGGCGGCCCCGGTGACCAGGACGGAACGTCGGCTTACTCGGCGTGCGCTCATACGGCAGCTCCGAACGTAAGAGAACAAGAACCGCCAGCATCAGACAGAAAAGCTCAACACACAAGACGGCGGACCCGCTTGGGCGCCCATGGCGCAGAGAAAGGACGCGGAGCGCGTCATGCCGCCGGTCCGCGTGGACCGGCGGCATGACGCGCTGTCAGCTCGTGCTCATTTCTTGCCGGGCAGCCACTTCTTCCAGATGTCCGGGTTCTGGTCCACCCAGCGCTTGGCCGCTTCGTCGGCCGACAGTCCCTGCGAGGCGATCATCGCGGAGACCTTGTTCTGGTCGTCCTTCGTCCACTTGAAGTTCTTCAGGAACGCCGCGGCGTCGCCACCGGTCTTGGTGAACTCGGTGTTGAAGTACTTCTGCAGGGGTGTCGAGGGATAGGCGCAGTCGATGGACTTCGGGTCCTTGACCCCCTTGTCCGCGCACTTCGCGGTGTACGGAGGGAGCTTGACCTCGGTCATCGGCACCTGGTTGAAGAGCCACTGCGGCTCGTACCAGTAGCTGAGGAAGGGCTTCTTCTCCTTGGCGAACTGCTGGATCTGGGTGATCTGCGCGGCCTCGGACCCCGCGAAGACCACGTCGTAGTCCAGCTTGAGGTTCTTCACCAGGGCCTTGTCGTTGGTGACATAGGACGGCGAGCCGTCCATGAGCTGGCCCTTGCTGCCGCTCTCCGCCGTACGCAGCTGACTCGCGTACTTGTTGAGGTTCTTCCAGTCGGTGACGTCCGGGTGTTTGTCCGCCCAGTACTTCGGTACGAACCAGCCGATGTGTCCGGTGACCCCCAGGTCGCCGCCCGCGGTGATCGTCTTCTTGTCCTTGACGTACCGCTTCTCCTGGTCGGGGTGGCCCCAGTCCTCCAGGATCGCGTCGACACGCCCCTGGCTGAGCGCGTCCCAGGCGGGGATCTCGTCCACCTGGACGGTGTCGACGCGGTAGCCGAGGCGGTGTTCGAGCAGATACTTGGCGACGGCCACGTTCGCCTGTGCGCCGACCCAGCTCTGCACGGAGAGCGTGACGGACTTGGCTCCCTTGGCCGCTGCGAACGGTGAGGACTGCTTGGTCATGTCGGCGGCTCCGCAGCCGCTGAGCGAGACCAGCAGGGCGCCGGACGCCAGGACGGCGAGTGCGGTGGTGGCGCGGCGTGCGCCACGGGTGCGGGTACGGGTCACGGCTCAGGCCCCCTTCCGGATGCGGCGTTCGGTGGGCTGGGTGACACGGTCGAGCATCAGGCCCAGGCAGACGATGGCCACCCCCGCGACGAGACCGATGGCGAGGTCGCCGGTGGCCAGGCCGGTGACGACGTCGTAGCCGAGGGCGCCGCCGCCCACCAGTCCGCCGATGATGACGACGGCGAGCACCAGCACCACGCCCTGGTTGACGGCGAGGAGCAGCGCCGGGCGGGCCAGCGGCAGCTGGACCTGGCGCAGGGTCTGCAGCCGGGTGGCGCCGAGCGACCTGGCGGCCTCCACCGCTGCCGGGTCGACCTGGCGCAGCCCCTGCGTGGTGATGCGGATGACGGCGGGCAGCGCGTAGACGACCGCCGCCGCTGCGGCCGGGGCGCGGCCCACGGCGAAGAGCGCGACCACCGGGATGAGGTAGACGAACTGCGGCATGGTCTGCATGACGTCGAGCACCGGACGCAGTACGGCTTCGGCGCGGCGGCTGCCCGCGGCGAGGATCCCGACGGCGAACCCGATGACCAGGGTGACGACCAGGGCGGCCAGGACCTGGGAGAGCGTGTCCATGGACGGCTTCCACATGCCGAGCACGCCGATGGCGCAGAGCGCCAGTACCGCCGTCAGCGCGGTCTGCCAGGTACCGATGAGCCAGGCCAGGGCGGCGACGATGAGCAGCGCGCCCCACCAGGGCAGGCCGGTCAGCCCGTCCCTGAGCGGGTCCAGGATCCAGGACGTGAAGTGCGCGGCCCAGTCGGCGGTGCCGCCGACGACGGGCACCCCGGAGTAGAGGTGGTCGACCATCCACTCCTTGAAGTCGTTGACCGGCCGTGCGATGGCCACGGTGGTTCCGGACGGCCAGAGCGTGGAGCCGGCCAGCCGGCCGGCCACCGCGATGACGGCGGTGCCGGCGGCCGCGAGGGCCCAGCCGCGCAGGCCGCGCAGGGCCACGGGTCCTGAGGGGTCACTGCCGAGTCTGGCTCCGGCCGCCGCGGTGGTGCGGTCCATGACGATGGCGAGCAGCACGATCGGGATGGCGGCGGCCAGCGCCCCTCCGACGTCCACGGACGCCAGCGCCTGGTAGACGCGGTCGCCGAGACCCGCGGCACCGATGAGTGAGGCGATGACGACCATCGAGAGCGCCATCATGATGGTCTGGTTGAGGCCGAGGAGCAGTTCCTTGCGGGCGAGCGGCAGCCGGGCGGTGACCAGCCGCTGGCGTGCGGTGGAGCCGAGTGAGGCGACGGCTTCCAGGACCCCGGCGTCGGCGCCGCGCAGCCCGAGCGCCGTGAGCCGGGCCATCGGCGGCGCCGCGTAGACGACGGTGGCGAGCAGGGCGGCCGGCACTCCGATGCCGAACACCAGGACCACGGGCAGCAGATACGCGAAGGCCGGCAGCACCTGCATGGTGTCGAGTACCGGGCGCAGGATGCGGAACAGCCGGTCGGAGAGACCGCCGGCCAGCCCGAGGACCGCTCCGACGACGGCGGACGCGATGACCGCGACCACCATCAGCGCGAGCGTCTGCATCGTCGGCACCCACATGTCCAGCACTCCGCTGACCAGGAAGGAGACCAGTGCGGTGACGGCGATACGCCATCCGGCCACCCGCCAGGCCACCAGGGTGACCGCGGCGGTGACCCCGGTCCAGCCGAGGGCGAGCAGCACGAGGTAGACGGCGCGTACGGCGATGACCACGGCGTTGCTCAGATAGCCGAGGAAGTACAGGAACACCGGGTGGGTGTCGCGGTTGTCGATGATCCAGTCGCTGACGTGGCCCAGCGGTGCCGAGACGTCCACGGTGAGGGCACCGGGCCACAGTCCGCTGTCCCAGACCGAGTTCGCGATCGGCACCAGGACCGCGGCGGCGACGGCGAGCACCAGGAGCTTGCCCGCGCCCCGGTGGAGCAGTGCGGCCCGGAGTCCGGCGGCCCTGCCGGGCGCGGTCTGGTTCTCGGTGCGGGCGGGGGTGGAGGTGGCGGCCGTCATGCGCGCCTCCGGGTGGGTGTGCCGGGCGGCCCGACGGGCGAGGGGTGTGGTGGCGTACGCATCAGGCGGCCACTCCGCTCTCGGCCGGGCTCTCGTCGATGCGGGCCACGACGGCGAGCAGACAGGCGTGGTCCACGACGCCCAGGCACCGCTCCCCCTCGACGACGCGCACCGCGGCGCCGGACCGGACGACGGTGTCGATGGCGTCGGATATGAGCGTGCCGGGCGGCACCGACTCGCCCTCGTCGGCCTCGCTGCCCTGTGCGGGGCGCATGGCGCGGCGGACCGTGAGGACCTGTTCGCGGGGCACGTCGCGGACGAAGTCCCGGACGTAGTCGTCGGCGGGCGAGCCGACGATCTCCTCGGGCGTGCCGAGCTGCACGATCCGGCCGTCCCGCATCAGGGCGATACGGTCGCCCAGGGTCAGCGCCTCGGACAGGTCGTGGGTGATGAAGACCATGGTGCGGCCCTCGTCCTTGTGCAGCCGGACGACCTCCTGCTGCATATCGCGCCTGATGAGCGGGTCGAGGGCGCTGAACGGCTCGTCGAAGAGCAGGACTTCGGGGTCAACGGCGAGTGCGCGGGCGAGCCCGACCCGCTGCTGCTGCCCGCCGGAGAGCTGGCTCGGGCGCCGGTTCTCCAGGCCGGTGAGGCCGACCTTCTCGATGAACTCGGCTGCCTTGGCCCGGCGTTCGGCCCGGCCCACGCCCTGGATCTCCAGCCCGTAGGCGACGTTGTCCAGGACGGTGCGGTGCGGCAGCAGGCCGAAGTGCTGGAAGACCATGGCGGCGCGGTGGCGGCGCAGTTCGCGCAGCTTGGTGCGGTCCATGGCGCGGACGTCCTCGCCGTCCATGGTGAGATCGCCGCTGGTGGGCTCGATGAGCCGGGTCAGACAGCGCACCAGTGTCGACTTGCCGGAGCCGGACAGCCCCATGACCACGAAGACCTCGCCCTCGTGGACGTCGAAGGAGACGTCGCGCACGGCGGCGGTGCAGCCGGTGCGCAGGCGCAGTTCCTCGCCGGTCAGCCCGGTCAGTGCGCTGTCGCCGGGTATCCGGTCGGCGCGGGGGCCGAAGACCTTCCAGAGGTTGCGTACGGAGAAGACGGTGCCGCGCTTCTCGTCCGCCGGCGCAGGTGCCGGCGGGGTGGCCGGTTCGCCGGCGGCGGGCGTGGTGGCTGTCATGCGGTACCTCCCTGGGCGGGGGTGGCGGCGAGCAGTTCGGCGCATTTCTCGCCGACCATGAGGACTCCGATCATGGGGTTGACCGAGGGCATCGTCGGGAAGACGGACGCGTCGGCGATACGGATGCCGGAGAGCCCGCGGATCCGCAGCTCGGGGTCGACCACGGCCAGGGCGTCGTCGGGGGCACCCATCCTGCAGGTGCCCGCCGGGTGGTAGACGGTGTGCGCCACCTTGCGGGCGTACTCGCTGATGTCCTCGTCGGACGTGACGTCGGGGCCGGGGCAGACCTCGCGCTTGAGCCAGTGGGCGAGCGGTTCGGTCTTCGCGATCTCGCGGGCGAGACGGATGCCGTCGACCAGGGTACGGCCGTCGTAGTCGTCCTCGTCGGTGAAGTACCGGAAGTCCAGGGCCGGTTTGACCTCGGGGTCGGCGCTGGTGAGGTAGAGACGGCCGCGGCTGCGCGGCTTGGGGATGTTGGGTGTCATCGACACACCGTGCTCGGGCTTCTCGTACCCCAGCCGCTCCGGGTTGTCGGTGAAGGGGATCTGGTAGAAGTGGAACATCAGGTCCGGGCCGCGCGATCCGGGGTCGCGGCGGACGAAGAGCCCGGCGTCGGAGTCCATCGCCGAGTTCTCCGGGATGGGGCCGTCGGTCTCCCAGACGATGACGGACTCGGGGTGGTCGAGGAGGTTCTCGCCGACGCCCGGCAGGTCGTGCACGACGGGGATGCCGAGTGCTTCCAGGTCCTGCTTCGGACCGATGCCCGACAGCATCAGCAGCCGCGGGGTGTCCACCGCACCCGCGCAGACCAGCACTTCGCGCCCGGCCCGCAGGAGGACCTCTTCGCCTTCCTTGGTGCGGACGTGCACGCCGGTGGCGCGGCTGCCGTCCAGTTCGAGGCGGTGCGCCCAGGTCTCCAGCATGATCGTGAGGTTGGGCCGGTCGCCCGCCTCGATGTGCGGGTGGAGGTAGGCCACCGACGCCGATGAGCGCTTGTTGTTCTCCGGGTGGTAGGCGAGGTCGAAGAAGCCGACCCCCTCGTGGAACGGCTTCTTGTTGAAGCCCTCCACGCGCGGGACGCCCGCCGCCTGCTGGGCCGCGGCCACGAAGTCGCTGGCGATGGCGTTGCGGTCCTTCTCGTCCACCGCGACGATGTTGTTGCGGAGCTTGGAGAAGTACGGGTCCATGGACTTCGCGTCCCAGCCGGCCGCGCCGTGCTCGGACCACTCGTCCCAGTCGCCGGGCAGCGGCTTGAACGAGATCAGGGTGTTGTGCGAGGAGCAGCCGCCGAGCACCTTGGCGCGGCTGTGCAGAATGTGCGAATTGCCGCGCGGCTGCTCGGTGGTGGGGTACGCGTAGTCCAGGTCGCCGCCGAGCAGGCCGAGCCAGCGGCGGAGGGTGAGGACGTCGTCGCGGTCGATGTCGGTCGGGCCGCCCTCGACGACGACGACGCTGACGGCGGGATCCTCGGTGAGCCGGGAGGCGATCACCGAACCCGCGGTGCCACCGCCGACGATGACGTAGTCGGCGGTGACCGTGGAGATCTCCGGAGGCATGGGCCATTGCTCCTTCTGCAAAGTGCTGACGGGCTTACGTGTTACGGGAACAGACGGGCGGTCAGCCCGCGAACCAGCGGACCGGTTCGGGCCGGAGGTTCTCGTAGATGTGCTTGGACTCGCGGTACTCGTCCAGGCCGGCGGGGCCCAGCTCGCGGCCGATGCCGGACTTGCCGAAGCCGCCCCACTCCGCCTGCGGCAGGTAGGGGTGGTAGTCGTTGATCCAGACGGTGCCGTGCCGCAGCCGGGCGGCGACCCGGCGCGCGCGGGCGGTGTCGGCCGACCAGACGGCGCCGGCCAGCCCGTACTCGGTGTCGTTGGCCAGTGTCACCGCCTCCTCCTCGTCGCGGAAGGTCTCGACGGTCAGGATCGGGCCGAAGGTCTCCTCACGTACGACCTTCATGGTGCGGTCGCAGCCGTCCAGGACGGTGGGCGCGTAGAAGTAGCCGGTGGCGGGCCGGTCGTCGGACGGCTCGGGCCGCTTTCCGCCGCAGCGCAGCTGGGCCCCTTCGGCGAGTGCGGACGCCACGTACGCCTCGACCTTGTCCAGCTGCTGCTGGGAGACCAGCGGCCCGCACTCGACGCCGTCGGCGGTGCCGCGGCCCAGCCTGATCCGCTCGGCGCGGCGGGCCAGTTCGGCGACGAAGCGGTCCCGGACCGACTCCTCGATGATGAGCCTGGCACCGGCCGAGCAGACCTGGCCGCTGTGGATGAAGGCGGCGTTCAGCGCCTGGTCGACGGCGGTGTCGAAGCCCTCCTCGGTGGCGCAGGCGTCGGCGAAGACGACGTTGGGGTTCTTGCCGCCCAGCTCCAGGGCGACCTTCTTGGCTCCGGCGACGGCCGCGCTCGCGGCCTTGGTGCCGCTGGCGAGACCGCCGGTGAAGGAGAACAGGTCGACCTGCGGGTGTTCGGCCAGCCGTGCCCCCACGGGCACACCGGGGCCGGTGACGATATTGGCCACTCCGGCGGGCAGACCGGCCTCCGTCAGGAGCTTCACCAGGTGGACGGTGGAGAGCGGGGTGACCTCGCTGGGCTTGACGACGAAGGTGTTGCCCGCGGCGAGGGCCGGTGCGATCTTCCAGCTGGCCTGCAGCAGCGGGTAGTTCCAGGGGGTGATCAGCGCGCAGACGCCGACCGGCTCGTGCACGACGACGCTGTGCACATCGGGCGAACCGGCGTCCACGACGCGGCCGCCGCTCTCGTTCATCACCAGATCGGCGAAGTACCGGAAGGCGTTGGTGACATCGTCGACGTCGACCCGGCCCTCCTCCAGGGTCTTGCCGGTGTCGCGGCTCTCGATGAGCGCGATCTCCTCGCGGTCGCGCTGGAGCAGCCCGGCGACCCGGCGCAGCAGCGCGGCGCGTTCGGCCACCGGTGTGCGCGGCCAGTCGCCGCGGCCACCCGCGAAAGCGGTGTGCGCGGCCAGTACGGCGGCGTCCGCGTCCTGCGCGCCGCCTTCGGCCACGCTCTGCAGGGGCTTCGCGTCGGCGGGGTCGAGGACCTCCCGTGTGGCGCCGGATGCGGCGCCCCGCCACATCCCGTCTACATGAATGGTCTCGCTTGCCGACACGTGTGTTCTGCCTTTCCTCACTGAACTGATGCCACTGGTTCACACCAGCGGTCTGGTCACCTCCCCGATTGGCCTTTACCTATGCCTGAACATCAACAGAAAGTGATCCGCTTCACTCACCGTGCCTGAATATCCGCGTCCGGTGCGGTCAGGAGCTGAACCCGGCCCGTCCGCCGGAGACCACTGGGCGGCCGCCGCCGAGGAGTTCGAAGCGCAGCTCAGCGGAGGACGCCGCGGGCTCCGCACCGGGCCCGGAGAGCCGCGTCCCCCCGGGCTTCCAGGCACGCGCCGTGAGACGGTCCCCGGGGAACACCGGGGCGGCGAACCGGCCTTCGAGCCGGACCAGATCGGCCGGGTGGGCGCCCACGGCCCGCGCCAGGGGCAGCGTCGCCGCCGCCATCGAGCACAGGCCGTGCAGGAACGGCCGCGGCTGTCCGGCGGCCCGTGCGGCCTCCGGGTCGATGTGCATGGCGTGGCGGTCACCGAGCAGCCGGTACAGCGCCGCCTGGTTGGGGGCGGTCGCCACTTCGGCCTGGTGGTACGGCGGTTCGGCCGGGGCGGTCGGCGCGGACGGACCGCGTTCACCGCCGAAACCACCACAACCCGGGGCGAAGAGTGACCAGGTGGCCACCGCGCATTCGCTGACCACCACGACCTCGAAGACCGCGGCTGTTCCCTTGTCCCACACCTCGCCCACGTACGCCCGCATGGACAGCTTTCCCGAGCGCGGCAGCGGGGACCTCACCTGGAGCCGCTGGGCGCCGTGGACCGCGGTACGGATGTCGAACGCGCCCAGCGAGCCGAGCGCGTCGGGAGCCCACTGGGCGAGGGCGAGCGCGAACGTCGGCAGCACCCGCAGGCGTTCCTCGAAGACCAGGTCCAGATCGGTGGCGTCGGCGCCGACCGCGAGGGCGTAGAGGATCGCGTCGCGCTCGTCGTAACCGACGGTGCGCTCCCCCAGCTCACGGCCGCGCCAGGCACCCGCCGGGGTGCGCGTGGGCGCGCTCACGATGCGTCTCCCGGTACGGCTGCGCACTGCCCGGCCGGGGCCGGGCTCTCCCGCCCGATGCCGTACGCCGGTGGTGTCGATGTCGGGTCATACACGGCGGTCAGCTCCTGTCCAGGGCCGTCTTGAGTACTTTGCCCACGGCGTTGCGCGGGAACCGGTCGAGCACCACGACCTCGCGCGGAACCTTGAAGTTCGCCAGCCGCTCCCGGCAGAAGGCGATCACCTCCGCGGGATCGGGGTGTTCGCCCGGCCGGGCGGTGACGTAGGCGCGGCCCACCTCGCCCAGCCTCGGATCCGGTATCCCGACGACCGCCGCCTCGGAGATCTGCCCGTGCCGCGCGAGCAGTTGCTCGATCTCGGCCGGGTAGACGTTGAAGCCGCCGACCAGGAACATGTCCTTCAGCCGGCCGGTGACGGTGAGGTTGCCGTGCTCGTCGAGGCGTCCGACGTCCCCGGTGTGGAGCCGGCCCCGGGCGTCGATCGCCTCGGCGGTCGCGGCGGGGTCCTCGAAGTAGCCGCGCATCACGTTGTAGCCGCCGAGCACGATCTCGCCGTTCTCGCCCGGCCCGAGCCGGTTGCCCGCCGCGTCGAGAACACAGAGGTCGACGCCGTCGACGGCCCGGCCGGAGGTCTCGGCGACGGTCCGGGTGTCGTCGTCGGCCGTGCACATGGAGACCATGCCGCACGACTCGGTGAGCCCGTACGCGGTGAGCACGGTCAGCCGCAGCTCCTCCCGCATCCGCTCGACCAGCGCGACGGGCACCACGGAAGCGCCGGTGACGGCGAGCCGCAGGGACGAGGTGTCGTAGTCGTGGCGGTCGGGGTGGTCGAGGATCGAGGTGTAGATGGCGGGCGGACCGGGCAGCACGGTCACCTGTTCCTCGCTCACCAGCCGCAGTGTCTCCCGTACGTCGAAGACCGGCTGGAGGACCATCGTCGCGGCCCGGCGCAGGCAGGCGATGACCCCGGCCTTGTACCCGAAGGTGTGGAAGAGGGGGTTGACGACGAGATAGCGGTCGCCGTGGCGCAGCCCGGCCCGGCGCGCCCATGCCTCGTACGCCCGGATGTTCTGGCCGTGCATGGTCAGTGCTCCCTTGGGCCTGCCGGTGGTGCCCGAGGTGAAGAACATGTCGCAGTCGTCGTCTTCACCGACCTCGGCGGCCCGTGCGTCGGCTGCCTCGTCGGACACCGGCCCGCCCGCGGCCAGGAACTCCTGCCAGCTGCGGGTGCCGTCGGCCGCGTCGCCCCCGAGCAGCACCACGTCGAGCAGAGCGGGCAGCGCGGGGACCGGGCCGGTGCCGGAGTCCGCGTCGGCGGGCAGGTCGCGCAGGTAGCCGAGGTAGTCGTGGCCCAGGAAACCGTTGTCCACGAACAGGGTCCTGGCCCCGCTCCTGGCCAGCAGCCAGCCGGCCTCCTCGCCCTTGTAGCGGGTGTTGACCGGTACCAGCACGGCTCCCGCGCCGAGCGCGCCGAGCGCGGCGACCACCCAGCGGTGCCCGTTGGGCGCCCAGACCGCCACCCGGTCACCGGGGACGACACCGGACGCCATCGCGGCGGCGGTGGCGCGCCGGACCCGCAGGGCCAGTTCGCCGTAGGTCAGACGTGTCGCGCCGTCGACGAGCGCCTCGGTGTCCGGGTGGCGCCGCGCGGTGTGCGCCAGCACGCCGGGAACGGTGCGGACCGGTTGGTCCTGCGTCATGGAGACCCCTCGTCCGTCGGAATTCTCTTGGATCCAGTGCACTCTAGTTCACCTACCTAACGCTTGGTAGGTTGATCTCGCACCAGCTCCCGGCCGCCTGTGGCGCGGCCGGGCCCGGACGGCACGGAGGCGGCTATGACCATCAGCAACCCGGCGGACTTCACTGGACGGGCAGTCGTCGTCACGGGCGGCACCAAGGGCATCGGATTCGCGATCGCCGAGGCGTTCCTCGGCGCGGGCGCCGATGTCCTCGTGTGCGGCCGCGGTGAACCGGATTCCCTGCCCGCGGCGGGCGGGCGCACCGCGGCCTTCCTCGCGGCGGACGTACGCGACCCCGCAGCTGCGGCCGGCCTCATCGAGCACGCGGCAGCCCGGTTCGGCCGGCTCGACACGCTCGTCAACAACGCGGGCGGCTCGCCCGACTCGGACGCCGCGACCGTCTCACCGCGGTTCGTCGAGCGGATCGTCGCGCTCAATCTCCTGGCCCCCTTCTACACGGCCCAGGCCGCCAACCGTGTCATGCGGACGCAGGAAGAGGGCGGCTCCGTCGTGAACATCGGCAGTGTCTCGGGACACGATCCGCAGCCCGGCACGGCCGCCTACTCGGCCGCGAAGGCCGGGCTGCTGGGCCTGACCCGCGCCCTGGCGCTGGAGTGGGCGCCGCTGGTCCGCGTCAACCACATCACGACCGGTCTGATCCGCACCGCGAACGCGGCGGCCGTGTACGGCAGCGACGGGGGCGCGGCGGTGGCGCGGACCATCCCGATGGAGCGGATGGCCGTGCCGTCCGACGTGGCCCACGCCTGCCTGTATCTGGCCGGACCCCATGCGTCGTACGTGAACGGCGCCGACCTCGCGGTGCACGGCGGCGGCGACGTCCCGGGCCGCTACCTGGCAGCACGCTCCGGCGAGGCGACAGCCGGCCCGACGGGCTGACGGCCCGACGGGCACGGGCTGACGGGCTGACGGGCTGACGGGCTGACAGGGCACCGGGCGGCTCGGCGGC
>NZ_JAAGLN010000114.1 GCF_010548145.1 Streptomyces sp. SID10853 | reverse complement strand
CGGTGCGGGTGCGGGTGCGGCGGAAGCGCCGCCGCCGGTCCCGACGGCCGTGCCGACACCGGCGGCTACGGCTGCGGCGCCCGCGGCGGCGAGAAGAGTGCGGCGGTCGAGGGTGCGGGCGGCGGAACGCATACGTGACATGGCTCGGTCTCCCCGGGTGCGAACGCGTCTGCAAGCGGAGCGGGGCTGGTTTCCCCGCTCCTCCGGATGGTTGGCAGCGGGCATGACCTGTGCGTGAACGAGGCCGCAACAGGCAACACCGATCACCGCACAGGGATCACTCGCGGCCCACAGGACAGGGGCACGGCCGGGCGCACGGCCCGGCGGACCGGAGTTGAGCGCTTCCGTCCCGCTATGGCCGGGGTGGCGTATGGCGGAAGGCCGCCAAGGAACATCCACCGGACGGACAACTCTCCCCAAGAGAGAGTCATTTAGGTAAAGATCCGGTCATCAGGCTCCGGATTCCGGACCTTTCCTTCCACATACCAGGGATGCAGATGAGCCTCGAATTCCCCAGCTCCATAACCCGGGCGAGACGCGCGGCGCGGGTCGTGTCCGCCGCGGGCGTGGTGCTCGCCCTCGCCGCGGCAGGCGCCGCGCCTGCGGTCGCCGCCGCGGGTCAGGACCGGCCCACGCCCCCGGGGGTGAAGACCGTGAAGCCCGCCGATTCCGCCGCGGACAAGCTCGGCGCGTCCGACGCCCAGCTGCTCGGCCGGGCCGAGCAGGACGGCACCAAGTCGGTCACCGTCATGGTGGCGACCGCCCCGGGCGCGACCGGCCAGGTGCGCAAGCAGTTCGACGCCGTACCCGGTGCGATCGTCGGCAGGGCCGACGACAGGCTGGGGTACGTACGGGCCACCCTGCCGACGCCCAGGGCGGGTTCGGCCATCGAGGCGGCCGGGAAGCTGTCCTCCGTCCATGGCATCGACCTCAAGCAGGAGATCGAGCTGGACGACCCGACCCCGGCCGGTGACACCGCGAAGGGCGCGAAGTCCAGGGCGTCGGCAGGACCGTACGCCGCTCCTGGCCGGAAGACCCCGGCCAGGAACCCGTACAACCCGTCCTTCGAGACGGGCGCGGTCGACTTCGTGCGGCAGCACCCGAAGTCCGACGGCCGGGGGGTGACCATCGGCATCCTCGACTCCGGGGTCGACCTGGGCCACCCGGCGCTGCGCAGGACCACCACCGGCGAGCGGAAGATCGTCGACTGGGTGACCGCGACGGATCCGGTCGCCGACGGTGACGGCACCTGGCTGCGGATGAACACCGCCGTCAAGGGCCCGTCCTTCACCGCCGCCGGCCGTACCTGGAAGGCCCCGGCCGGTTCGTACCGCTTCCAGACCTTCGCCGAGAAGGTCACCACCGGCGGCGACGAGGCGGGCGACCTCAACCGGGACGGCGACACCACCGACGTGTGGGGCGTGCTGTACGACCCGGCCGCCGGGACCGTGCGGGTGGACCTCGACGGCGACGGGGACTTCACCGACGACACCGCGATGAAGCCGTACAAGGACACGTTCCAGATCGGCTACTTCGGCAAGGACGATCCCAAGACCGAGGTGGCCGAGCGGGTCCCCTTCGTGGTCGAGAGCCGGAAGAACGTCGTCTACGACGCGGCGGGCGACACATCGGACTACGTCAGCATCGGTGTCATCCAGGGCGAGCACGCCACCCATGTCGCGGGCATCACCGCGGCGAACGGCCTGTTCGGCGGCGCGATGAACGGCGCGGCGCCCGGCGCGAAGATCGTCTCCTCGCGCGCCTGCACCTGGAGCGGCGGCTGCACCAACGTCGCCCTCACCGAAGGCATGATGGACCTGGTCGTCAACCGCGGCGTGGACATCGTGAACATGTCGATCGGCGGGCTGCCCCCGCTCAACGACGGCAACAACGCGCGCGACGAGCTGTACAAGCGGCTCATCGACACCTACGGCGTCCAACTCGTCATCTCGGCCGGCAACGAGGGCCCCGGTGTGAACACCATCGGCGACCCCGGCCTCGCCGACCATGTGATCTCCGTCGGCGCGACCATCTCCAAGGAGACCTGGGCAGCCGACTACGGATCCGGTGTGACGAAGAAGAACGACATGATGCCGTTCTCCTCGCGCGGGCCGCGTGAGGACGGCGGCTTCACACCGACGCTCTCCGCGCCGGGCGCCGCCGTCAACTCCACCCAGACCTGGCTGCCCGGCGCCCCGGTGAAGGAGGCGGGTTACCCGCTGCCCGCCGGATACTCGATGCTCCAGGGCACCTCGATGGCCGCCCCGCAGGCCGCCGGTGCGAGCGCGCTGCTCCTCTCGGCCGCGAAGCAGCAGCACATCGAGCTGCCCCCGGCCGATCTGCGGACCGCGCTGACCAGCACCGCCACCCACATCAAGGGCGTCCCGGCGCACGCCGAGGGCGCGGGCCTGATCAATATCGTCGGCGCCTGGAAGACCATCAGAAAGGCCGCGGACTCCCGGCAGGGCGCCGCGCACGAGTACACCGTCAAGGCGCCGGTCGACACCGCGATCGACGACGCTCTGAAGACCCCCGGCCACGGCACCGGCATCTACGACCGCGAGGGCGGTCTCAGGGCCGGGCAGCAGAAGACGTACAAGGTGAGCGTCGTGCGCACCACCGGGCCCGACCGGGCCGTCGCGCACCGGCTGTCCTTCCGGAACAACGACGGCACGTTCTCGCTGGCCGGCCCGGCGCGGGTGTCCCTGCCGCTCGGCCGTGCGGTGACCGTGACCGTCCGCGCGAAGCCCGCTTCGGCGGGTGCGCACAGCGCCATCCTCCAGCTGGACGACCCGGGGACGGCGGGCACCGACCGGCAGATCATGGCCACCGTGATCGTCTCGAAGCCGCTCGCCGAGCCCGCGTACACCGTCAAGCAGTCGGGCTCGGTGCAGCGCAACGGCACCGAGTCGTACTTCCTGACGGTGCCGGAAGGCGCCAAGGCCCTTGAAGTCGGGATGAGCGCGCTGCGGTCGGGCAGCCAGACCCGGTTCATCTCCATCCACCCGTACGGGGTGCCGGTGGACGACACATCGACGCCCAGCTGCTACCCGAACTACGACAACCCGGCCAACACCTGCCGGCCGGATCTGCGGTCCTACCCGGACCCGGCGCCCGGAGTCTGGGAGATCGAGGTGGAGGCCCGCCGTACGTCGCCGTACCTCGACAACCCGTTCAAGCTGGATGTGGCGCTGCTGGGCGCCGCCTTCGACCCGGCCGTCCGGACCCTCCCCGAGGCGAAGGCCGGCACTCCGGCGCCCGTCGAGTGGACGGTCCGCAACGGCTACGCCGCCATCGACGGCACGCTGAAGGGCGGCCCGCTCGGCTCGTCCGACGAGGCCACCCCGACGGTCGGGGAGGGGCAGAGCAGGACCACCACGGTCACCGTCCCCGAGGGCGTCGACCGGTTCGACGTCTCCATCGGCGGGACCTCGGACACCGGCGCCGACCTGGACCTCTACGTCTACCGGGACGGCGCCCAGGTCGGCTCGTCCGCGGCCGGCGGCTCCGACGAGTCGGTCAGCCTGCTGAAGCCGGCCGCCGGCACGTACACGGTCGAGGTGGACGCCTACGCGGTCCCGGCCGGGTCGACGACGTACAGCTACCGCGATGTGTACTTCGCGCCGTCGCTCGGTTCGGTCGAGGCCGACGCGTCGAAGGCTGTGAAGCTCGCCACCCGGGCTTCGGCGAAGCTCGGTGCCCGGATCGTCGCCGCGGGACCCGCGCCCGCCGGGCGTGAGCTCTTCGGCCAGGTGCAGCTGCTGAACGCCCGCGGCACGGTCGCGGGGACGGGCAGCGTCCGGATCGCGAAGGTCACACCGTAACTGTGCGAAACGCCGTAACCGTGCGGAATAAGGTGTGAACAACAGGGGAGCGGGGCAGGCGCCAGGATCGGCGCCCGCCCCGCTGTCCGTTCCCCGGACAATGGAGTGGACAAGGCGCCGCAGGTCGTACGCATGATGGTGCGGCCCAGCCGAGGCCGCCATGGCCAGCAATGACGCGCAGCAGGTGCGCAGTGAGTACGGAGGAGTCACCGTGAGGGTCGGAATCGTCGGAGCCACCGGTCAGGTCGGCACAGTCATGCGCAAGATCCTCGCTGAGCGGGAGTTCCCGGTCGACGAGCTGCGGCTGTTCGCCTCCGTGCGCTCCGCGGGCACCACCCTCGCCTGGCAGAGCAAGGGCGTCACCGTCGAGGACGCGGCCACGGCCGACTACTCCGGGCTTGACATCGTGCTCTTCTCGGCCGGTGGCGCCACCTCCAAGGCGCTCGCCGAGAAGGTCGCGGCGCAGGGCCCCGTCGTGATCGACAACTCCTCCGCCTGGCGCCGCGACCCCGAGGTCCCCCTGGTGGTCTCCGAGGTCAACCCGCACGCCATCGCCGACCGCCCCAAGGGCATCATCGCCAACCCGAACTGCACGACGATGGCCGCGATGCCGGTGCTGCGCCCGCTGCACGACGAGGCCGGTCTCGAAGCGCTGACCGTCGCCACCTACCAGGCCGTGTCCGGCTCGGGTGTGGCCGGTGTCGCCGAGCTGCACGACCAGGCGGCCAAGGTCGTCCCCGACGCCGACCGGCTGACCCACGACGGCGGCGCTGTGGACTTCCCCGAGCCCGGCGTCTACAAGCGCCCCATCGCCTTCAACGTGCTGCCGCTGGCCGGCTCGATCGTCGACGACGGCTCGTACGAGACGGACGAGGAGCAGAAGCTCCGCAACGAGTCCCGCAAGATCCTGGAGATCCCGGAGCTGAAGGTATCCGGCACCTGCGTCCGGGTCCCGGTCTTCTCCGGTCACTCCCTCCAGATCAACGCCCGCTTCGCCCGCCCCCTCACGGTGGAGCGCGCCTACGAGCTGCTGAAGGCGGCCCCCGGCGTGGAGATCTCCGAGATCCCCACCCCCCTGCAGGCCGCCGGTACCGACCCGTCGTACGTGGGCCGTATCCGCAACGACGAGACCGTGGAGAACGGCCTGGCCCTCTTCGTCTCGAACGACAACCTCCGCAAGGGCGCCGCGCTGAACGCCGTCCAGATCGCGGAGCTGGTGGCGGCGGAGCTCAGCGCCTGAGCCCACCGCAGCACTTCCCGGGGCCGTACGGGCCCCACAGTGAGCGCACAGCCCGCAGCCCCCGCCCCGCCGGAGCCGCCGGACTGTGCGCTCCGTCGTATCCGCCCGATCCGGCCCACTCGTTCGCCGCGGGGCGTGGAAGGATGAGCGGAAACGTCACATACCGAGGAGATGACCCGGGTGCCCGGCACAAATCTGACCCGCGAAGAGGCACGGCAGCGTGCGAGCCTGCTCACCGTCGATTCGTACGGGATCGACCTCGACCTCAGCGGCGCGCAGGAGGGAGGCACCTACCGGTCCGTGACCACGGTGCGCTTCCGGAGCGCGGAGGCCGGGGCCGATACCTTCATCGACCTCATCGCGCCGGCCGTCCACGAGGCCGTCCTGAACGGCACGCCCCTGGACACCGACGCCGTGTTCAAGGACTCGCGCATCGCGCTCTCCGGGCTGCTCGCCGGGGAGAACGAGCTGCGGGTCGTCGCGGACTGCGCGTACACCAACACCGGTGAGGGCCTGCACCGCTTCGTCGACCCGGTCGACGACCAGGCTTATCTGTACACCCAGTTCGAGGTCGCCGACGCACGGCGGGTCTTCGCCAACTTCGAGCAGCCCGACCTGAAGGCGACCTTCCAGTTCACCGTGAAGGCCCCCGAGGGCTGGACCGTGATCTCCAACTCGCCGACGCCCGAACCGCACGACCACGTCTGGGAGTTCGAGGCGACGCCGCGCATCTCGACGTACATCACGGCGCTCATCGTCGGTCCGTACCACTCGGTGCACAGCAGCTACGAGAAGGACGGCGTGTCCGTCCCGCTCGGGATCTACTGCCGTCCGTCGCTGGCCGAGTTCCTCGACTCGGACGCGATCTTCGACGTCACCCGGCAGGGCTTCGACTGGTTCCAGGAGAAGTTCGACTACGCGTACCCGTTCGCCAAGTACGACCAGCTCTTCGTGCCGGAGTTCAACGCGGGCGCCATGGAGAACGCAGGCGCGGTGACCATTCGCGACCAGTACGTCTTCCGCTCCAAGGTCACCGACGCCGCGTACGAGACACGCGCCGAGACGATCCTGCACGAGCTGGCGCACATGTGGTTCGGCGACCTGGTCACGATGGAGTGGTGGAACGACCTCTGGCTCAACGAGTCGTTCGCCACGTACACCTCGATCGCCTGCCAGGCGTACGCGGACGGGTCCCGGTGGCCGCACTCGTGGACGACCTTCGCCAACTCCATGAAGACCTGGGCCTACCGCCAGGACCAGCTGCCGTCCACGCACCCGATCATGGCCGACATCACCGACCTGGACGACGTCCTGGTCAACTTCGACGGCATCACGTACGCCAAGGGCGCGTCCGTCCTCAAGCAGCTCGTCGCCTATGTCGGCATGGACGAGTTCTTCCAGGGCGTGCAGGCGTACTTCAAGGAGCACGCCTTCGGCAACACCCGCCTCACGGACCTGCTGGGCGCGCTGGAGAAGACCTCGGGGCGCGATCTGAAGGCGTGGTCGAAGGCGTGGCTGGAGACCGCGGGGATCAACATCCTGCGCCCGGAGATCGAGGTCGACGGCGCCGGCCACATCACCTCCTTCGCCGTGCGCCAGGAGGCCCCCGAGCTGCCCGCCGGCGCCAAGGGCGAGCCGACGCTGCGCCCGCACCGCATCGCGATCGGCTGCTACGACCTGGACGAGGACGGCAGGCTCGTCCGTACGAACCGCATCGAGCTGGACGTCGAGGGTGAGCGCACCGAGGTGCCGTTCCCGCAGGACACCCCGCGCCCCGCGGTGATCCTCCTCAACGACGACGACCTGTCGTACGCGAAGGTGCGCCTCGACGAGGAGTCGCTGCGCGTCGTCACCGAGCACCTCGGCGACTTCGCCGAGTCGCTGCCGCGCGCCCTGTCCTGGGCCTCCGCCTGGGACATGACGCGCGACGGCGAGCTGGCCACCCGTGACTACCTGGCGCTTGTCCTCTCGGGCATCTCCAAGGAGTCGGACATCGGCGTGGTGCAGTCGCTGCACCGTCAGGTGAAGCTGGCGCTCGACCTGTACGCGGACCCGGCCTGGCGCGAGGCGGGGCTGAGCCAGTGGACCGAGGCGACGCTGGCGCACCTGCGGGCCGCCGAAGCGGGCAGCGACCACCAGCTGGCGTGGGCCCGCGCCTTCGCCACGACGGCGCGCACCCCGCTCCAGCTCGATCTGCTGGGCGCGCTGCTGGAGGGCGAGGAGTCGATCGAGGGTCTGGCCGTCGACACCGAGCTGCGCTGGGCGTTCGTGCACCGGCTGGCCGCTGTCGGCCGGTTCGACGAGGAGGAGATCACGGCCGAGCTGCAGCGTGACCGGACGTCGGCGGGTGAGCGGCACGCGGCGAGCGCGCGGGCCGCGCGGCCGACGGAGGCCGCCAAGGCGGAGGCGTGGGCTTCGGTCGTGGAGTCGGACCAGCTCCCCAACGCCGTGCAGGAAGCGGTGATCGGCGGCTTCGTCCAGACCGACCAGCACGAGGTGCTCGCTCCGTACACGGAGAAGTACTTCGCCGCGGTCAAGGGTGTCTGGGAGTCCCGCAGCCACGAGATGGCCCAGCAGGTCGCGGTCGGCCTGTACCCGGCGCTCCAGGTGTCGCAGGAGACGCTGGACGCGACGGACGCCTGGCTGGAGTCCGCCGGGCCGACCGCCGCGCTGCGGCGGCTGGTGTCCGAGTCGCGCTCGGGCGTGGAGCGGGCGCTCAGGGCCCAGGCGGCGGACGCGGCCGCGGCGCGCGCCTAGGAATGAGTGCGGGGCGGGGTGGTTCGGGGCCCGGCAGGACCTCGAACCACCCCGCCCCTTCCCTCTGTGCGGGTTTCCCCCCGGCCTCCGGACAGAGGTGTCAGCGGTGCGTGCGGGTCAGGACCCGTTGTACCGGCGGCGCAGCTCCGCCGTGCCCGCCTCGGTGAACGTGCCGTGCAGGCGCATCCGCGCCACACCGCCGTCCGGGAAGGTGTCGAGGCGTACGTGCGTGACGACCGACTCGGCGGCGAGCTTGAAGCGGTGCAGGGTGTCGGGCTGGAGCTTGGTGCGCGGGATGATCTCGAACCACTCGCCCGACTCGCCGTCGCGGCCGCTCAGCGCGATCCAGCCGGCGGCGTTGCCCTTGAGGTAGGCCGTGTCGATCTCCACGGCGCGGACGGCGCCCTGGGCGGCCAGCCGGAACCGCACCCAGTCGTTGGTGTCGCGGACGCGGCGGCGGCGGTTCTCCCAGCCGTCGTCCATCTTGCGGGAGGTGCCGGGCAGGATGATCTGGGTCGGCGACGAGTAGAAGCGGTCCGAAGCGTCCTCGTACGCGGCGCCGTTGAGCACCGATGCCAGGTCGACCGTGGAGAGCAGGCCGAGCCACTCGGGGTCGGGGACGACCTCGCCGTGGACGCGGAGGCGGGCGACGCCGCCGTCGGGGTGCTGGCAGAGCCTGACGTGGGTGTAGACGCGGTCGCCGGTGATCTCGAAGGCGTTGGCCGCGTGGCCGAGCACGGGGGACCGCGGGACGATCTCCTCCCACTTCACGTCGTCGGCGAGCAGCTCGTCGGGGCTCGGGGAGCCTTCCACCGTGGCGCCCTGGACCGATATCTGCTGCGGGTAGTTGCCGCGGAAGTGGGCGGTGTCCACGATGATGCCGCGGATGATGCCGGGGGCACCGAGCCGGACGAGCGCCCAGTCGTGGTCGTCGGGGGTCGGGAAGGGCGTCTCGGCGGACGCACCGCGCCGGCGGCGGGTCTCCCAGCCGTCCATGATCTTGCCCTTGTGACCGAAGTGCTCGGGGTCGAAGACGGCGCGCTCACGGACGAGCAGGTTCTCGCGCTCGGCGAAGAACTCGTCATTGGCGGCGACGACACCCGCACCGAGGCGGCGGTCGGCCAGGTCGACCAGCTCGGTGAAGGCGTGGTCCCCCGAGCGGTAGTCGGCGTACGGGTCGCCGCCGCCGTACGGGGCCGCGTCGTTGGCGTGGGGGTCCTGGGAGCTCGCTGCATCGGTGGAAGTCATGCTCCGACTCTCACCCAGAACCATCGATCACGTCCATCGAAAGTTTCCACAGAATCCATTCAGCAAAACTGAACGATGCTACGGGTGGCCGCCCCGGTCCCCCGCGACCTCGCGGAGCGCGTCCAGCACCCGGCCGACCGCGGTGCCCCCTTCGGCCCCGCGCCGAACCGCGGCGATCACATGGCGCTGCGGCTGGTCGGCGCTGAGCACCCGGGTCACCACCCCGGGACGGCGCTCCCCGCCCACCGCCATCCTGGGCACGAGCGCGACCCCCATCTCCGCCTCCACCATGGCCAGGATCGCCGTCCAGCCGGCCGCGCTGTGCGCCTGCTCGGGGACGAAACCGGCGGCCTCGCAGGCCGCCGTGGTGATCTCCGACCAGGGGCCGCTGCCGCCGAAGATCCATGCCTCGCCGGAGAGGTCAGCGAGCCGCAGCCCCTCGGCGGCGGCCAGCGGGTGCCCGGCGGGCAGCGCCACGTCCAGCGGGTCGGCCAGCAGGGGCAGTCGGGTGAAGCGCGGGTCGCGGGCGGTCGGGGCGTGGGCGGCGAGGGAGATCGCCAGGTCGACGTCGCCGCCCGAGAGCAGCTCGTACGCCTCGGCCGCCTCGGCCTCCCGGATACGGACCTCGACGGCGGGGTGGCTGCGGCGCAGCGCGGCCACCGCGGGGACCACCAGGGCGGGGACGGCGGTGGAGAAGGCGCCCACCCTGACTTCGCCCGCCTCCCCCTGGAGGTAGCCGGCCAGTTCGGCGTCCGCACGCTCCAGCTGGGCGAAGACCGCCTCGGCGTGCCGGAGCACCAGATGGGCCGCGTCGGTGAGTCTGACCCGTCTGCCGTGCGCCACAAGCAGCGGTACGCCGAGCTGCTTGGCCAGGTTGGAGAGCTGCTGGGAGACGGCCGAGGGGGTCATCCGGAGCACCTCGGCGGTGGCGGTGACGGTGCCCCGCTCGCTCAGGGTGCGGAGGATCTGGAGCTTCCGGATGTCCCACTCGGTCATGCCCGCAACCTATCCCCCGCCGGGCGGGGCACCGTCCCGGAGCGGGGCAGAACGCAGCGATGCCGCGGGGCCGGTCGGGCGGCTCCGCGGCACCTCAGGTGAAGAGGGCGGGTGTCACGCCTTCTTGCGGGACTTGTCGAGGACCATCACCAGTCCGGCGATGATCCCGAACAGCACGAGTGGTGTGATCACAAAGAGGCCGATCGTGTCGAAGACACTCAGGCCAGGACCGGGGTCGTCGCCGTCGTCGCGGGTCAGCGCGAGCGCGGGGGACGACATGAGCAGCATCATCAGCGTCGTACCGGCTGCTACGGCTCCGGCGCGCACGGCGTTCTTCTTGTCCACGGACCAAACGTAGCGAACGGCTATACGGTGTGCGCGCCCGGGGGTGCCGTACGCGGCCGGAACTCAGCCATCAGGCGGTGCAGACGGGGCGAAGCGGCCACTTCCTCCAGGGTCATGGGCCTGCCCTGCGGGTCGGCGACCGGCAGTCGCCAGTTGGGGTACTGGTCCCAGGTGCCGGGGAGGTTCTGCGGCCTGCGGTCCCCCACCGCGTCCGGCAGCCAGATGCCGGTCATCCGGGCCGGGGTGCGCAGCAGGAAGCGGTGGACCGCGCGGACTTCCCCCTCCTCGTCGCCCGAGCCCTCGGGCAGCAGCCCGAGCCGGGAGAGCAGGCCGAGCCACTCCGCGAGTTCGGCCTTGTCCTCGGCCTGTTCCTGGCCCAGTGGGCGGGTCAGCAGGCCCAGGCGGTGGCGGAGTTCGACGTGTTCGCCGGTCAGCCGGGCCGCGGTGGAGGGCAGATCGTGGGTGGTCGCGGTCGCCACGCACTCCTCGCGCCACCTCTCCGGCGGCAGCGGCCGCCCCGTACCGCTCCAGTCGCGCTCGAACCAGAGCACCGAAGTGCCCAGTACGCCGCGGCGCGAGAGGGATTCACGGACGCCCGGCTCGACCGTGCCGAGGTCCTCGCCGATGACGGCCGCGCCCGCGAGGTGTGCCTCCAGAGTGAGGACCGCCAGCATCGCGTCGGCGTCATAACGGACATACGTTCCAGTGGTGGGATCGCCGCCTTCCGGTACCCACCAGAGCCGGAAGAGCCCCATCACATGGTCGATCCGGATCGCGCCCGCGTTCCGCAGGATGCCCTTCAGCAGGCCGCGGTAGGGCGCGTAACCCGAGGCGGCGAGCGCGTCGGGCCGCCAGGGCGGCAGACCCCAGTCCTGGCCGCGGGCGTTGAAGGCGTCCGGCGGGGCGCCGACGGACATCCCCGGCGCGAAGGTGTCCTGCTGGGCCCAGGCGTCCGAGCCGTCCGGATGCACCCCGACGGCCAGATCGTGGACCAGGCCGGTCTCCATGCCGGCCTCACGGGCGGCGCGCTGGGCGTCGGCGAGCTGGCCGTCGGTCAGCCAGGCCAGCCACATATGGAAGTCGACACGGTGCTGGAGCGCCGCGCGGGCGCGGGCCGTCCCGTGCGAGCGGGGGTCGCGGAGCGGCGCGGGCCAGGTGTGCCAGTCGGGCCCGTGCCGCTCGGCCAGCGCACACCAGGTGGCGTGGTCCTCCAGCGGGCGGCCCTGGTCGGCGAGGTAGTCGGCGTAGGCGGCGCGTCTGCCGGGGCCGAGCGGCACCTCGTACACCAGCTCCAGGGCTTCCTTCTTCAGCGCCCACACGGCGTCCCGGTCGATCAGGGCGCCCCCGTCGAGCACGGCTTCGCGCAGCGCGGCGGCCCGGCGCAGATGGCCGCGGTCCTCGATGTACGCGTACTCGGGCACCGCGTCGACCCGCAGATGTACGGGGTCGGGGAAGCGCCGGGATGAAGGCCGGTAGGGCGAGGGGTCGGTGGGCGTCCCGGGCACCGCCGCGTGCAGCGGATTGACCTGGACGAATCCGGCGCCGTGCACCCGCCCCGACCAGGCGGCCAGCTCGGCGAGGTCACCGAGGTCGCCCATGCCCCAGGAGCGCGCGGACAGCAGGGAGTAGAGCTGCACCAGGAAGCCGTGGCTGTGGCCCGGGGGCTGCGGCACCCGGTCGGGCGCGACCACGAGTGCGGCACGCGCGGTGCGTCCGTCGGCCGCTTCGGCCTGCAACCGGTGCACGCCGAGCGGCAGTTCCTGCCACTTGTCGAGGGTGCCGCCCTGCTCGGTCTCGATCCGCAGCCGGGTGCCCGGCGGGAGGTCCCGCACGACGGGGGGCCGCTCACCCGGCCTGGCCACCACCGTCGGTGGCAACAGCCGGTCGGCCAGGGCCGCCTCGTGGCGGGCGAGCGCCGCGCCGGCCGCCTCCGGTGTCGACGCGTCGACGTCGAGCGCGGCGAGGACAGCGATGACGGTGGTGTCGGAGACCGGCACGGTGACGTCATCGGACGGTGCGTAGCTGGTGGCGACTCCATGCAGCGCGGCGAGCCTGGCAAGGCTCATGCGGACTCCCCGTTCAGGCTGCGGTCAGATCCCGGCAGCCGTTCCGTATGCGGTGGGCTCACTGGTCAACGGGGTGAAGTCGGCGAGCGGCGGCTCGCTGGTGAGGGGTGCGACATCGGAGAGTGGGGGCTCGCTCGTCAGCGGCAGCTCCATGGAGCTGGTGCTCGCGTCGGGGTCGGGCATCAGGTCCGGCACGAGCTCCGGAACGGTCTCCGGGACAGGTTTGGACAGGGCCGAGAGCAGAAGCTGCGCTGAAGCGGCCACGAGAATCTCCGTAAGGTCGGCGACGAGGTTGGACCCAAGCCCTACCCAGCGGGCGCGGCCCCATCCGTATTCGTCTCACCAACGTGCGCCGGGTCACATTCCGTTCCCCGCAGAAGAATTGTCCACACCACCACCGGATCGGGCAATTCCGGCGCACCGACCGTGTATCAGCAGGTGAGCGGATGGACTGCTGAGCAGACGGTCGGGCAACCCGACGAACCACTGAACCGACGAACCGACGAACCGGATAACCGAAAACACGCATACCCGACAAAGTGAAGACGTGACGAAGTCATGAAGTCATGAACTGGTGAGGTGATGAACCGATGACCCGCACGACTCGATGATCCGCACGGCTGACCCGCATGGCCGCATCCGCCCCGCGGCACAGCTCCCGCAGGGCGGAACACAGCACAGAAGACAGCCCGGACCGTCAGGCGGACACGCCGTCGATCCGCGCCATGGCGTCCTCCGCCCCGAACGGCTGCAGATACGGCAGCCAGCGCGGGTCCCGGTGCCCGGTTCCGATGATGCGCCAGGCGAGACCGCTCGGCGGGGCCGGCTGGTGGCGCAGGCGCCAGCCCAGTTCCAGCAGGTGCCGGTCGGCCTTGACGTGGTTGCAGCGGCGGCACGCGGCCACCACGTTGTCCCAGCGGTGCTGTCCGCCGCGGCTGCGCGGAATGACATGGTCGACGCTGGTTGCGACGCCACCGCAGTACATACAGCGGCCGCCGTCCCGCGCGAAGAGCGCACGGCGGGTGAGCGGGACGGGCCCCCGGTAGGGGACCCGCACGAACCGCTTCAGCCGTACGACGCTGGGCGCGGGGACGATGCGGGTGGCACTGTGCATGAAGGCGCCGGATTCCTCCAGGGAGACCGCTTTGTTCTCCAGGACGAGGACGAGCGCGCGACGGAGCGGTACGACGCCGAGCGGCTCGTACGACGCGTTGAGGACCAGGACGTGCGGCACGGTGGATGCCTCCTTGTACGCCGGCGGCGCGTGGCTCGCGCCGGGACGATCTGCTCTCAGTCTCTCCTCATGCCTGGTGGAAGCGCCACCAACGTCAGGTAACGGGCTCGGAGTGTTTTCGTCCACACCTGGCCGTTCCAGAGCGTTCGTGCACGGTTCCCGGCGGTTTTCAGCAGTCTTCAGCGGCCGCCGACGGGAGCCGTGCCCTTCCAGCCCGTCCCCCGCGTGGGATACGTCTCTCCGCCGATCGGGACGGCGGAAGCAGCCGTGATGCGCCGTTAGTGTGGAGGTTCTGCCTGCTTCCCCTGGAGGTTTCCGCTGTGAACGCCGTGCATGCCGTGGCCCGGTCCCTGGCGACGGGTGACAGCTCTCGGCCCGGTACGGCCGACACCCTCGACGACGCCCAGAAGTCCGCGACCAATGCAGCCGACTGGGTGCAGCAGAACTGGTCCACCTGGCTGTCGATCGGACTCCGGATCGTCCTGATCCTGGTCATCGCCACCGTGCTGCGCGCCCTCGTCAGGCGCGCGCTCACCCGGCTGATAGAGCACATGAACCGCAGCGCGACAGCCGTCGAAGGCACCGCGCTGGGCGGTCTGCTGGTCAACCAGGAGCGCCGCCGGCAGCGCTCCGAGGCCATCGGTTCGGTGCTGCGTTCGGTGGCGTCCTTCGTGATCCTGGGCACCGCGGCACTGATGGTGCTCTCCACGCTCAAGATCGATCTGGCGCCGCTGCTGGCGTCGGCAGGTGTCGCCGGTGTCGCGATCGGGTTCGGCGCGCGCAATCTGGTCACCGACTTCCTCTCCGGCGTCTTCATGATCATGGAAGACCAGTACGGCGTCGGGGACAGCATCGACGCGGGGGTCGCGACCGGCGAGGTGATCGAGGTCGGGCTGCGGGTGACCAAGCTGCGCGGTGAGAACGGCGCGATCTGGTACGTACGCAACGGCGAGATCAAGCGGATCGGCAACCTCAGCCAGGGCTGGGCGACAGCGGCCGTGGACGTCCAGGTGAAGCCGACCGAGAATCTGGAGCGGCTGCGCGAGGTGATCAGCGCGGTCGGACAGGATCTGGCCAAGGACGAGCCGTGGAACGAACAGCTCTGGGGCCCGGTCGAGATCCTGGGCCTGGACTCCGTGCTGCTGGACTCGATGGTCATCAGGGTCTCCGCCAAGACGATGCCGGGCAAGGCCCTGGGCGTGGAGCGGGAGCTGCGCTGGCGGCTGAAGAACGCGCTGGAGGAGGCGGGCATCCTGGTCGTGGGCGGCCCGGTCACCGTCGACACCGAGGAGCCGCCGGTCGACTCGTCGGCGTCCATGTCGGCGCCGTCCGCGCTGGCCAGCCCGACATCGCCGCAGTCGCTCGCCGCCTCACCGATCCCGCCGCAGAACCTCTCGAAGTAGCGGGAAGCGGCGGCCCCGCCGCGGGCCCGGCACGGCGACGCCCCGGACCCGCCCCCCGCCGTTCACTCTCCGTACGCAAGAGCGCCCCGCAGGACACGCGGGGCGCTCTTTTCGGCTGCCGAGGTAACGCTTTGGCCGCCGGACCGGAACAGCCCATTGACGCCCGGCTGACCTGCGGCCTACGTTCCTCCCACTGAATTGGAAACTTTCCTAACAGTGGTGCGAGGGGCAGGAGCGTACGACATGGCAGGTGGCACGACTCCAGGAACCCCGCGCGTGCTGCGGGCGATGAACGACCGCGCCGCCCTCGACCTGCTGCTCGAGCACGGACCGCTGTCCCGTACGAAGATCGGCAAGCTGACCGGGCTCTCCAAGCCGACCGCCTCCCAGCTGCTGGCGCGCCTGGAGGCAGCCGGGCTCGTGGTGGCCACCGGCACCAGCGAGGGCCGCCCGGGGCCCAGTGCGCAGCTCTACGCGGTCAATGCCGGGGCCGGACACGCCGCCGGGATCGATGTGAACCCGCAGCGCATCCGGGCCGCCGTCGCCGACATCACCGGCCGCACCGTCGGCGAGTTCCGCCTCGCGACCCCCGGCAGACGCGGCACGGGCGTCGTCCGGCAGGTCACCGACGCCCTGGACGGCGCCACGAAGGCCGCTGGACTGGTACGGGCCGATCTGCGCCGGGTCGTGGTGGGCACCCCCGGCGCCTTCGACCCGAACACCGGCCGGCTCCGGTACGCCTCCCATCTGCCGGGCTGGCACTCCCCCACGCTGCTCGACGAGCTGGCGGCGGCGCTGCCGATGCCCGTCGAGTACGAGAACGACGTCAATCTGGCCGCAGTCGCCGAACAGCGGCTGGGCGCCGCCCGCGGCCACGAGGACTTCGTCCTGCTCTGGAACGAGGAGGGCGTCGGCGCCGCCGTCGTGCTCGGTGGCCGGCTGCACCGCGGCTTCACCGGCGGCGCGGGCGAGGTCGGCTTCATGCCGGTGCCCGGTGCCCCGCTGGTGCGCCAGGTGACCAAGGCGAACGCGGGCGGCTTCCAGGAGCTCGCCGGCTCCCAGGCGCTGGCCAGGCTGGCCAGGGAGCTGGGCATCGAGGGCATCGGCAGCGGTCCGCACACCGAGGTGGCGAGCGCGCTGATCAGCGAGGCCGCGCGCGCCGGCGCGGGACCGTACCGCCGTCTCCTGGAGGTCTTCGCCACCGCGGTGGCCACCGGTCTGGCCTCGCTGGTGGCCGTGCTCGACCCCGAACTCCTGGTCCTCTCCGGCGATCTGCTCGTCGCGGGCGGCGAACCGCTGCGTGAACTCGTCCAGCGCGAGCTGGCCGAGCTGGCCGCTTCCCGGCCCCGGCTCGTCCTCGGCTCCGTACGGGACCGGCCCGTCCTGCGCGGAGCGCTGGAGAGCGCGCTCGCCACCACCCGCGACGAGGTCTTCGACACCTCGGCGCACTGACCCCCGCGGAGCACCGGCTCCGTTCCCTGCTCCCGTACCCCCGCACCCGTTCGCTTTCCCAGCACCCCCGCGCGTACCCCGCAACAGCCCCAGATCCGCCAGAGGGAGATTCCGTCATGCCCAGAAACCGCCGACTGGCCACGGCCGTCGTCGCTGCCGCGTCCCTGTCCCTGCTCGCCTCGGCCTGTACCGGCCAGAGTTCGGGCGGCGCCGACGACGATGTGAACGCGCGGACCACCATCACCTTCTGGCACGGCTGGAGCGCCGCGAGCGAGGTCAAGGCGATCCAGGCGGACGTCGACCGCTTCGAGAAGATCCACCCGAACATCAAGGTGAAGGTCGTCGGCAACATGACCGACGACAAGATCAACCAGGCGCTGCGGGGCGGCGGTTCGGACGCCCCCGACGTCGTCTCCTCCTTCACCACCGACAACGTCGGCAAGTTCTGCTCGTCCGGTGCCTTCGCGGACCTCGAGCCGTTCCTCGCGAAGTCGGGGATCGACCTGGACAGGACCTTCTCCAAGCCGCTCCAGGACTACACGCAGTTCAACGGGGTGCGCTGCACGCTGCCGCTGCTCAGCGACGCGTACGCGCTCTACTACAACAAGGCCGCCTTCAAGGCCGCCGGGATCACCGCGCCGCCGAAGACCTGGACCGAGTTCGACCGGGACGCCGTCAAGCTGACGAAGCCCGAGGGCGGCTCGTACCGGCAGCTCGGCTTCATGCCGACCTTCCACGGCTACGAGTCGACGCCCAGCCACATGGTGGCGCAGTGGAGCCCCACGTACGTCGGCAAGGACGGCAAGTCCGACGTGGCCAGGGACCCCGCCTTCGCGAAGATGTTCAGCTGGCAGCAGGGCCTGGTGAAGAAGCTGGGCGGCTTCGGCAAGCTGGAGAAGTTCCGGGCCACGTTCGGTGACGAGTGGGGCGCCAAGCACCCCTTCCAGACCGGCCAGGTCGCCATGCAGGTCGACGGCGAGTGGCGGCTCGGGATGGCCGAGGACGCCAAGTCGAAGGTGGACATCGGCATCGCGCCGCTGCCGGTCCCCGACGACCAGGCCGCCTCGTACGGCAAGGGCTACATCACCGGCACGATCGCCGGTATCGCGTCGACCAGCAAGAAGCAGAACGCCTCCTGGGAGTTCGTGAAGTACATCACCACCGACACCGACGCGGTCGTGGACTTCGCCAACGACATCCACAACATCCCGTCCACGCTGGCCGCGCTGAAGTCGCCGAAGCTGAAGTTCGACCCGCGGCTGAAGACGTTCCTGGACATCGCGCGGAACCCGGCCTCCACCACCACTCCCCCGTCGGTCAACGGCGGCACCTACCAGGTGACCCTCCAGGACTTCGGTTACGACTTCGAGTCCGGCAGGGCGAAGGATCTGCAGGCCGGTCTGCGGAAGACCGCGTCGCAGATCGACAAGGACAACGAGAAGGCGAAGTAGCCTCGCCATGACCACGTACACCCCGCGATCGAAGCGCCGCCGGGCGGCGGTGCGCACGGCGGCCTTCATGTCGCCCTGGCTCATCGGGTTCGCTGTCTTCTTCGTCTATCCGCTGGTCTCGACCGTCTACTTCTCCTTCACGAAGTACGACGGCTTCAAGGCCCCGGCGTTCAACGGCCTGACGAACTGGACGTACGTCTTCACCGAGTACCCGGACTTCTGGCCCGCGATGCGCAACACCCTCTGGCTGGTGGTCGTGATGGTCGCCTGCCGGGTGGTCTTCGGGCTCGGCATCGGGATGCTGATCACGAAGATCAAGACGGGTGCCGGGATCTTCCGGACTCTCTTCTATCTGCCGTATCTGGCGCCGCCGGTGGCCGCGACGCTGGCCTTCGTCTTCCTGCTCAACCCGGGGACCGGGCCGGTCAATTCGATCCTCGGTGACATCGGGCTGCCGACGCCCGGCTGGTTCACCGACGCCACCTGGTCGAAGCCCGCGCTCACCATGCTGGCGGTGTGGGGCATCGGCGACCTGATGGTGATCTTCATGGCCGCGCTCCTCGACGTACCGAAGGAGCAGTACGAGGCGGCGGAGCTGGACGGCGCGTCCGCGGTGCAGCGCTTCCGGTTCGTGACGCTGCCGAACATCTCGCCGATCATCATGTTCGCCGTGGTCACCGGGGTCATCCAGGCCATGCAGTACTACACCCAGCCCCTGGTGGCCGGGAAGGTCGCATCGGGGATCATCGGCGGCTCCGGGCAGCAGTTCTCGCCCGGCTTCCCCGACAAATCGACTCTGACCCTGCCGCAGCTCGTCTACACGCTCGGCTTCCAGCGCTTCGACTACGGCTCCGCCTGTGTGGTCGCGCTCGTCCTCTTCGCCCTGGCCATGGCGTTCACCGCACTGCTGATGCGGCGCCGCAGCGGGCTCGTACAGGCAGGTGACTGACCGTCATGACACAGCTCACCCAGGCCGCCGGGAGCCCGGCCGCCGCCCTCGGGGCCGACCGGGCGCAGCGGACCGCCCGCCGCAGGACCCTGCTGCACTGGATCGCCGTGCACGCGCTGGGCGTGGCGGCGGCGCTCTTCTTCGTGCTGCCGTTCGTCTTCGTGGTCCTCACCTCGCTGATGAGCGACCAGCAGGCGCTCACCCGCGACCTGTGGCCGCATACGTTCGAGTGGTCCAACTACCGCAAGGTCTTCGACACTCCGGGCTTTCTGTCCTGGTGGCGGAACACCCTGCTGTACGCGGGGCTCGGCACCGTACTGACCGTGGTGTCGTCCCTGCCCGTGGCGTACGCCCTCGCCAAGTTCCGCTTCCGGGGCCGGCGTCTGTCGCTGATGCTCGTCATCTCGATGATGATGCTGCCGCCGCAGGTCGTCATCATCCCGATGTACCTGTTCTGGGCGAAGCAGCTCGATCTGTCGGGGACGCTCTGGCCGCTGATCATCCCGATGGCGTTCGGCGACGCGTTCTCCATCTTCCTGCTGCGGCAGTTCCTGCTGACCATCCCCGACGAGTACATCGACGCGGCCAGGGTCGACGGCTGCGGCGAACTGCGCACCCTGCTGAAGGTCATCGTCCCGATGGCCAGACCGGGGATCGCCGCCGTCGCGCTCTTCCAGTTCTTCTACGCCTGGAACGACTACTTCGGCCCGCAGATCTACACCTCGGAGAACCCGGCCGCCTGGACGCTCTCCTACGGCCTTGAGTCCTTCAAGGGCGCACACCATACCGACTGGAATCTGACCATGGCCGCGACCGTGCTGGTCATGGCCCCTGTGATCCTCGTCTTCTTCTTCGCACAGAAGGCATTCGTCGAGGGCGTCACACTGACCGGAGTGAAGGGTTAGCTGAAATGAAGCTCGCAGTAGTGGGGGGCGGGTCCACCTACACGCCCGAACTCATCGACGGTTTCGCGCGGTTGCGTGACACGCTGCCGGTCACCGAGCTGGTGCTCGTCGACCCGGCGGCCGACCGTCTGGAGCTGGTGGGCGGCCTGGCCCGGCGGATCTTCGCCAAGCAGGGGCACCCGGGCGTCATCACGACGACGTCGGACCTCGACGCGGGCGTCGAAGGCGCCGACGCGGTCCTGCTCCAGCTGCGCGTCGGCGGCCAGGCCGCCCGGCAGCAGGACGAGACCTGGCCGCTGGAGTGCGGCTGCGTCGGGCAGGAGACGACGGGCGCGGGCGGCCTGGCCAAGGCCATGCGTACGGTGCCGGTGGTGCTGGACATCGCCGAGCGCGTACGGCGGACCAACCCCGACGCCTGGATCATCGACTTCACCAACCCGGTGGGCATCGTCACCCGGGCGCTGCTCCAGGCCGGGCACAAGGCCGTCGGGCTCTGCAACGTCGCCATCGGCTTCCAGCGGAAGTTCGCCGCGCACCTCGATGTCGCGCCGTCCGATGTGTTCCTCGACCATGTCGGGCTCAACCACCTCAGCTGGGAGCTGGGTGTCCGCATCGGCGGCCCGGAAGGCACGGACGTCCTGCCGAAGCTGCTGGGCGAGCACGGCGACGCGATCGCCGGCGACCTGCGGCTGCCGCGCCCGGTGCTGGACCGGCTCGGCGTGGTGCCCTCGTACTACCTGCGCTACTTCTACGCGCACGACGAGGTCGTCAGGGAGCTGGGCAGCAAGCCGTCGCGGGCCGCCGAGGTGGCCGCGATGGAGAAGGAGCTGCTCGCCATGTACGGCGACCCGAAGCTGGCCGAGAAGCCCGCGCTGCTCGCCGAGCGGGGCGGCGCCTTCTACTCGGAGGCGGCGGTCGACCTGGCGTCGTCGCTGCTCGGGGGAGAGCTCGGGGGAGAGCTCGGGGGAGAGCTCGGGGGAGAGCGGAGCGGGGCCGAAGGCGCCTCGGGCAAGGGTGGTGGCGGGCGACGGGCGGGCGGATCGCGGTACCAGGTCGTCAATACGTACAACAACGGGACCCTGCCGTTCCTCCCCGACGACGCCGTGATCGAGGTGCAGGCGGCGGTGGACGGCAACGGCGCGACCCCGCTGGCCGTGCCCGCGCTCGACCCGCTGTACGCCGGTCTCGTCGCGAACGTCACGGCGTACGAGGACCTCGCCCTGGAAGCGGCGCTGCGCGGCGGCCGTGACCGGGTCTTCCGGGCACTCCTCGCGCACCCGCTGATCGGGCAGTACGCGTACGCCGACGCGCTGACGGACCAGCTCATCGCGCACAACCGGGAGCACTTCGCGTGGGCCTGACAGCAGGTGTGCTGGCGATCGACGCCGGCAACAGCAAGACGGACGTGGCCGTCATCGCGGCGGACGGCACCGTCCTTGGCCGGGGCCGCTCCGGCGGCTTCCAGCCGCCGGTGGTGGGGGTCGAGGCTGCGGTGGACGTGCTGGCCGCGGCGGTGGGAGTGGCGGTCGCGGAGGCGGCGGGGGCGAGATT
>NZ_JAAGLN010000113.1 GCF_010548145.1 Streptomyces sp. SID10853 | reverse complement strand
ACGCGCCCGGCCGCGGCCAGTGCGTTGTCCTGGCGCAGTTCCCGCTGCTGCCGCAGACCGCGCAGCCGGTTCAGATAGCCGCGGCCCGTCTCCGGCGCGGGGGCATGGGCTCGGGCGGGGGTGTGCGCGGCGGCGGGCGGCCCGGTCGTGGCGCCGGGCTGCGCCAGATAGACCTTGACGGCCCACTCCACCCGTCCGGCGACGCGGTCGAGCGCCGCCCGGAAGCGTTCCTGGTTCGCGCCGAGTGCGGCGGTCGCACGCTCGTCCCCCAGATAGAGGGTGGCCAGCGGGAGCGGCACCGTGGGGCCTCCGTCGGCGGCGGCGGTGACGACGTCGTGGTGGGTCCGCGCACAGCGTTCGAGTTCGGCGGGGTCGGTGAGCCGCTCCCGCAGGGCGCTCTCGGAGAAGGCGTCCGCCGGTACGTCCTGCACCACGGCCCGCAGCGAGCCGACGTTCAGGAAACGCAGGGGGCCGCCTCCGGGGTGTCCGGCGGCGGGCCCCGGACGGGCGGGGCGGTCGGGACCGCAGACGGCGAAGACGTACGTGGCCGGGGAGCCGGCGCTGTCGTGCGGTACGGGCGGGCGGTGCGGGGACACGGCGGTCATCGGCGGCGCAGTTCCCTTCGGCTGCCGGGTTCCCCGGCGTCGTCGCCCTCCAGTTCCTGGAGGCGTTCGCGCAATTTCTGGTTCTCCTCGGACAGCGCGTCGTGCGCGGCCCGCGAGGAGAGTGCGGGGTCGGTCTCCCACCAGTCGATGCCCGCCTTCTTCGCCGTCTCCACGGACGAGACGAACAGGCGCAGCCGGATGGTCAGCAGTTCGATGTCCAGCAGATCGATCTTGATATCGCCCGCGATGACGATGCCCTTGTCCAGGACGCGTTCCAGGATTTCGGCCAGGTTGGCCGTGCTGGGTGCGCGTGTGACGGGCTCCGAGTCCCAGCTGTCCACTTCCGTCACGGGGTGCCCCCTGTTCCCGGTGCCATCGGCGCCGACGCTGTGGTGCGGTGCGGTCTCCTTCTGTCGAGCAGGTCCAGCAGCCGCTCCTCCTCCAGCTCGAACTGCGCCAGACCGATCTCACCGTCGTCCAGGGAGCGGTTCAGCGCGGCCAGTTGGGCACGGATCACCCCGGGGTCGTGCAGCTCCTGCTCGGCCGCATCGACCATCCGGTCGGAGATCCACACCACGCCGCGTACCGGTGCCAGCGGGAGGAGCAGTACGCCGGAGATCAGCCCCATGTCAGACCCTGGCCGGTGCGGATTCCGGGACCACGAAGCTGTAGCAGGGCAGCGGCCCGGTGAGCCGGAGGTCCAGGCGGTCCGGATGGGCGGCGGCACAGCGCTCGACGACCGCGCGGAAGTCGGCTTCGCGGCGCCGCGGGACGAGGAAGGAGATGTTCAGGACGCAGCCTTCGACTTCCGGCCCGGGGCGCATCTCGTCGGCCAGCTCCGCGCACTGGGCGGGCAGCAGGGCCGCGGCCGCAGTGGCCCTGCGCCGCAGCCCGGCCGAAACGGCCTCACCCAGACGGATGTTGGCCTCGTACCCGGGCCTGCGGCGGGCCTCCTCGCGGGCCCTCCGGACCACGGGGTCCTCCCGGATCAGCGCGGCCAGGTTGTCCTGGACCGGCATGACCTTGACGTTCATCTCCACGCGTGCGTCGAGCCGTTCGAGGATCGCGGTGTGCTCGCCGCCGCGCGCCGCGACGTCGGACAGCACCGTGGACTCGTCCGGCGCGACCACCCCGAAGCGCATCGGCAGCACCGGCCCCGCCTCGGCGAGCTCCAGCAGCAGATCCTGGTGTGCCATGAGATCGCGGCGGCGGGCCCTGAGCCCCGGAGGGGCCGCACTGACCACGACGGCCAGTTCACCGGCCGGCAGCAGCCGGATCTCGGCGGGCGGGTCGCCGACGCCCCTGGCATCCGCGGGGAGCGGATGTGCGCCGCCCACGATGCCGTACACGTACATGCCTGTCCCGGCCATCGGTCAGCTCTCCTCCTTGTGACGGCGCGTACGGCCGCTGTCGGCGCTCCGCGAACGGCTCGCCTTGTGGCGGCGCGGCCGTTCCTCTTCCCGCGCCTCGTCATCGTCGTCGTCATCGCCGTCGCCGACTCCGACGGCCTTCTTCACCTTGTCGCCCACGGAATGCGCGGCCTTCTTGGCGCCGGCCTTCCCGGCGCTCTTGGCCATGCCGCCGCCGAAGAGTTCGGGCACTGTCCTGCTCGTCGTGTCGTTCTCCAGATCGAGCCGGTTGCAGGCTTCCGCGAACCGGAGATAGGTGTCGACGCTGGCCACCACGATGCGCGCATCGATCTTCAGGATTTCGATGCCGACCAGGGACACCCGTATGAAGATGTCGATGACCATGCCGCGGTCGAGGATGAGTTCCAGGACGTCATAGAGCGTGCCGGCACGGGGGACGCGGACAATTTCCTCGCTGTATGTACTCAAGGGAGGACCGTCTTTCCGGATTGTCTTGATCGCGGGTGACGTCTTCGTCACCGGCGGTATCTTGGTCTCGGGCATCGGAAGCTCTCAATCGTCTGCCTGGCCACGGCGGTAGCGCCGGACTCTGCGGTATTCCAGCAGGGCCCCCTGCTCATCGATGTCCACTTGGTACGTGGCCAGCAGGCTGGTCGTATCGGGAATGCGCGGGAGTTCGAGTACGTCCACGTCGACATGCCAGCCGCCATCGGTCCGCGATACGGCGGAGACGCCTTCGGTCCTGTGACTGATCAGCTTCCGCAGGCTCAGGCACGCGCGTTCGGCCGCGTCCTCCGCGCCCTTCACCTGCTTTCTGGCCGCGCCGGAAGAAGCGGATCTGGAGGTCCCGGATTTCCGGGCACGCTGTTCTGCCATGTCCGTCATTCTGTGAAGTGCCCGGGCGCCCCGCACGCGGGGTGGACCGAAAGGCTGGCGGCGGCCCCGCGCCCTTTACCAGTCTTCGGCGCGCCCAATCAGAATCCACCCGAATGGCGTCCTGCCGGGGGCCGGAGGACATTGGGATGAGAGGGGCGTACCGCGATGCCGGTCAGCACCGGCCGGCCGCTTCCGGTCGCCCTCACCGACGCCGGCCTTCTTCTCACTGGAGGATTTCCCATGGCCAGTAACGACAGCACCGGCAGCACCCACTCGACCACTCTGGGCAACAGCGGCGACAGCGCCGGCACCCGGGGCACGACCACCATCGCGGACACGGTCGTCGCGACCATCGCGGGCATAGCGGTCCGCGAGACCGACGGTGTGTACGCGGTGGGCGGCAGCGCCTCCCGCGCCATCGGATCGGTCCGCGACAGGGTCTCGAAGACACCCGCGCCCAGCAGGGGAGTCAAGGTCGAGGTCGGGGAGACCCAGGCCGCGATCGATGTCGAGGTCATCGTGGAGTACGGCGAGCCGATCGCGGACGCCGCGAAGGAGATCCGCAGCCGGGTGACGGACGCGGTGGAGACGATGACGGGTCTGGAGGTCGTCGAGATCAACATCAAGGTCTCCGACGTGCACCTGGCCGGATCCGACGACGACGAGGACGAAGAGGACAGCGAACCGAGCGGGCGGGTGCGCTGAGGCAGTAGCTCGCTCATCTCCGGGCAGCCGGACGGGGGTGCGCGGAGCGGCGCCGGGGGCCGCCCACAGGGCTGGGGTTTCTCCGCGCCCTGCTCCCGCTCCGCACCCTCACCGGATGCCTGTGCCGGAGTGGAACAGCGGCGATTCAGCTCTGATTGAGGAGCGCTCATGGAAAACAGCACGAAGGTCTCACTGACCGCTGCCGTTGCGGCTGGTTATGTCCTCGGGCGGACGAAGAAGGGGAAGCTGGCCATTGGCCTTGCTTCCCTGGTGGCGGGTCAGCAACTGCCGCTCAATCCGCGGGACATGATCAGCATGGGCGCGCGGAAGCTGGCGGAGAATCCACAGGTTGCTCCGTTGATCGAGCAGGTACGGGGTGAAGTGCTGACCGCCGGGCGTACGGCCCTGTCGGCGCAGGCGAACCGCCGCCTCGAATCCGTCGCCGACGCACTCCAGCAGCGGACCAGTGCCCTGCTGGAACAGCCGGGCGAAGAGGAAGAGAACGAAGAAGAGGACGAGGACGAGGAGTACGCGGAAGAGGACGAGGAAGAGCCCGCGGAGGAGGAAGCCGAAGAGGAAGAAGGGGACGAGGGGGAGGAAGAAGAAGAGCCGCCCCGTCGTCCTGCGAAGCGGCCCGCGGCGAAGAAGCCTCCCGCCAAGAAGGCGCCGGCGAAAAAGGCACCGGCCAAGAAGTCCGCGTCCGCACCCGCCAAGAAGAAACCCGCGAAGAAGGCGGCGGCGAAGAAGACAGCGGCCAAGAAGGCTCCGTCGAAGAAGGCTGCCGCCAAGAAGACTTCGAGCCGTAACAGCCGTAGGAGGTAGCTCTCATGGCCAAGCAGGAGGACGCACCTACGGACCAGGGAATGTCCGCCCTCGACCGGGTCAAGGACGAGCTTTCCAGCTATATCGGCGCCCAGGGGCAGCGGTTGATCGATTCGGCCGGCGGGAAACTCTCGGATCTGGCGGAGGGGCTTGGAGATTCCGACGGCGACGGCGGCGGGGGCCTCCTCGACGTCGGGAAACGCGTCATGGGCGGTGAGAACCCCGTCAAGGCATTCGTGGGCGAGAAGGCCGGCGCCATGAAGGACAAGGCGGTGGACTCGGTCAAGAGCGCTTTCGGCGGCGGTGGCGGCAGCAGTAAGGCCGGCAGCCCCAAGGTTATGAACATTATCGAGACCATCGACGTCGGAAAGCCGCTGCGCACGGTGTACGACCGATGGGCCGAGATCGAGGAATTCAGCTCGTTCACCAAGGGCGTCACCGGTGTGAAGCAGTCGGACGAGATCGAGAGCGACTGGAAACTCAAGGTCGCCTTCTCCAACCGCAGTTGGAAGGCCACCGTGCAGGAGCAGGTGCCGGACGACCGCATCCTCTGGACGTCCGAGGGCGCCAAGGGCACGACCCGCGGCGCCATCACCTTCCATGAACTGGCCCCGAGCCTGACCCGTGTCGTCGCCGTCGTCGAGTACACGCCATCCGGCTTCTTCGAGAAGACCGGCAACCTCTGGCGCGCCCAGGGCCGCCGGCTGCGCCTGGACCTCAAGCACTTCCAGCGTTACGTGACCCTGACCGGGGACGACGAGGAAGTCGAAGGCTGGCGCGGAGAGATCCGCGACGGCGAGGTCGTCCGCAGCCACGAGGAGGGCCTTGAGGACGACGAGGACCAGGGGGACGGAGAGGAAGAGGAAGAGGAGGAGGGGGACGAGGAGTACGAGGACGAGGAAGAAGAAGACGAGGACGGGAACGGGGAGGAGGGTGACGACGAAGGCGAGGAAGAAGAGGACGACGACGCGTACGAAGACGACGAGGAGGACGAGGACGAACGCTGATGCGGCAGAGAGATGGGCGGGGGCCGGAAGAATTCCCGGCCCCCGCCCATCACGCGCCCGCTGGACCACTCAGGTCAAGCCACGCAACCGCTCAGCCGCTCCACTCACAGCCAAGCTGCCAGTCACGCAGCCACCGAGCCGCTCAGCCCGCCCAGAGCGCAGCCCGCTCAGCCCGCTCACAGATTCCCGCGCCGCTCCTGCTCCCGCTCGATCGCCTCGAACAGCGCCTTGAAGTTCCCCTTGCCGAAGCCCATCGATCCGTGCCGCTCGATCATCTCGAAGAAGACCGTCGGCCGGTCCTGGACCGGCTTCGTGAAGATCTGCAGCAGATAGCCGTCCTCGTCGCGGTCGACCAGGATCTTCTCCTGCCTGAGGGTCTCGACGGGGACACGGGTCTCGCCCGCCCACTCCCCCAGCGTGTCGTAGTACGAGTCGGGCGTGTCCAGGAACTGGACGCCCGCCGCCCGCATGGCGCGGACCGAACCGACGATGTCGTTCGTCGCGAGCGCGATGTGCTGGACACCGGCGCCGCCGTAGAACTCCAGGTACTCGTCGATCTGCGACTTCTTCTTCGCGACCGCCGGCTCGTTGATCGGGAACTTCACCTTGAGCGTGCCGTCGGCGACGACCTTCGACATCAGGGCGGAGTACTCGGTGGCGATGTCGTCGCCCACGAACTCCTTCATGTTCGTGAAGCCCATGACCTTGTTGTAGAAGGCGACCCACTCGTTCATCTTGCCGAGTTCGACGTTGCCGACACAGTGGTCGATGGCCTGGAACGTGCGCCGGGCCGGCGGCTCGACGATCGGGTCGGCGGCCGCGTACCCGGGCAGGTACGGGCCGTCGTAGCCGGTGCGCTCCACCAGCGTGTGGCGGGTGGTGCCGTAGGTGGCGATGGCGGCCAGGACCACCGTGCCGTGGTCGTCCTTGACCTCGTACGGCTCCTGGAGGCCGGTGGCGCCGTGCGCGGTCGCGTAGGCGTACGCGGCGCGGGCGTCCGGCACCTCGATGGCGAGGTCCACGATGCCGTCGCCGTGCTCGGCGACATGGCCGGCGAGGAAGCGGCCGTGGTCGGTCGCGGGCTTGATGACGGAGGTGAACACGAAGCGGGCCGAGCCGTTCGTCAGGACGTAACTTGCGGTCTCGCGGCTGCCGTTCTCCGGTCCGGAGTAGGCGACGAGCTTCATGCCGAAGGCGGTCGCGTAGTAGTGCGCGGCCTGCTTGGCGTTGCCGACGGCGAAGACGACCGCGTCCATTCCCTTCACCGGGAAGGGGTCGGCCTCACGCGCGGTGTCCGGGGTGTGCTGGGTGGTCTCAGTCATGGGGGAAGCGTCCCGCCGTATCGCAAGGTGCGCAATAGTTTGTGATTTTGCTGGGCAATCTGTTCAGTACGGGACCAGGATGGGCGGTCCATCTGTACAGGGTGACCACAGCCCGGTGGCATCCGTGAGCGGCGGGAGCCACGCGTGGGCATCGACGAACTGGACGGCCGGCTGATCGTGCTGCTGGCCCGCGAGCCCCGGATCGGGGTGCTGGAGGCGTCCCGGCGGCTCGGCGTGGCGCGCGGGACCGTACAGGCGCGGCTCGACCGGCTCCAGTCGCATGGAGTAATCCGGGGATTCGGCCCCGAGGTCGATCCGGCGGCCCTCGGGTACCCGGTGACAGCCTTCGCGACGCTGGAGATCAAACAGGGCCAAGGGGCCGATGTTCGGGCGCACTTGAGCGGGGTGCCCGAGGTGCTCGAACTGCACACCACGACCGGTCACGGGGACATGCTCTGCCGTCTGGTGGCCCGGTCGAACGCGGATCTTCAACGGGTGATCGACCTCGTCGTGGGTTTCGATGGCATTGTGCGCGCCTCCACGGCGATCGTCATGGAAAACCCTGTGCCTCTGCGGATCATCCCGCTGGTGGAGCAGGCGAGCCGAGGAAGGGGCCCCGAGGGATGAATTTCTGGGAATACCTCGGCAACCGCTATCAGCAGTTACTGGCCGACGCGGGCCAGCACGCGAGCGCGGTGTTCCAGGCGATGGTCATCGCGACCGCGCTGGGGGTGCTGATCGGCGTCCTGTCGTACCGCAAGGAGTGGGCGGGCAACGTCGCCGTCGCCACGACCTCGTCGATCCTGACCATCCCCTCGCTGGCCATGATCGGTCTGCTGATCCCGATCGTCGGCCTCGGTGTCGCGCCGACGATGATCGCCCTGGTGCTGTACGGGCTGCTGCCGATCGTCCGCAACACCATCGTCGGGCTGCGCGGGGTGGACGAGGACCTGGTGGACGCGGCCACCGGGATCGGGATGTCCCGGATCAGCCGGCTGCTGCGGGTGGAGCTGCCGCTGGCCTGGCCGCCGATCCTCACCGGCATCAGGGTCGCCACCCAGATGCTGATGGGGATCGCCGCCATCGCCGCCTTCGCGTCGGGGCCCGGCCTCGGTAACCAGATCTTCCGCGGGATCTCCAGCCTCGGCAGCGCCAACGCGCTCAACGAGGTGCTCTCCGGCACGCTCGGGATCATCATCCTGGCGCTGCTTTTCGATGCCGCGTACGTCCTGATCGGACGCCTGACCATTTCGAGGGGTATCCGTGCCTGATCACGCAGAGCCCGCTCAAGCACGTACGGAGAACCCCGCCGAGGCCCGCACGGAGAACGCCGTCACCGGCGCCACCATCCAGCTGGAGAACCTCTCCAAGCACTACTCGGGGACCCCGCTGCCCGCCGTGGACAGCGTCAGCATGGACATCGCGGCCGGTGAGATCGTGATCCTGGTGGGTCCTTCGGGGTGCGGGAAGTCCACCACGCTGCGGATGATCAACCGGCTGATCGAGCCCACCTCCGGGGTGATCAGGATCGGCGGCGAGGACGTCACCGGCATCGACCCGGTGAAGCTGCGCCGCAAGGTCGGTTACGCGATCCAGTCGTCCGGCCTCTTCCCGCACATGACGGTCGCCGACAACATCGCCCTCGTACCGAAGATGATCGGCTGGTCCAAGCAGCGGGTGAAGGACCGGGTCGAGGAGATGCTCGATCTCGTCGGGCTCGACCCGCGCGAGTACCACGGCCGCTATCCGCGCCAGCTCTCCGGCGGCCAGCAGCAACGGGTCGGTGTGGCAAGGGCGTTGGCTGCCGACCCGCCGGTACTGCTGATGGACGAGCCGTTCGGCGCGGTGGACCCGATCACCCGCGACCACCTCCAGGACGAGCTGATCAGGCTCCAGCACGAGCTGCACAAGACGATCGTGTTCGTCACCCATGACTTCGACGAGGCGATCAAGCTCGGCGACCGGATCGCGGTGCTGCGTGAGCAGTCACACATCGCCCAGTTCGACACCCCCGAGGCGATCCTCACCAACCCGTCCGACGACTTCGTCTCCGGTTTCGTCGGGGCGGGCGCCGCCCTCAAGCGGCTGAACCTGACCCGCGTACGGGAGGTGGAGATCGCCGACTTCCCGACGGCGACGATCGACGACCCGCTGGAGTCCATCTTCACCCTGCTGCGCACCGGCAGTACGAACGAGGTGCTGCTCCTCGACAAGAACCGCCGCCCCTACAAGTGGCTGCGGCGCGGCGATCTGATGCGGGCCCGCGGCTCGCTGGCGCGCGCCGGGACGCTCGTACACGACCATGTGACCCGGGACGCGACGCTGCGCGACGCGCTGGAGGCGGTGCTGACCGACAGCGGCGGGCGGACCGCGGTGACCGGCCGCAGGGGCGAGTTCATCGGCGTCGTCACCATGGAGACGCTGATGAACTCGGTGCACGAGATGCTGGAGGCCGACCGGCTCGCCGCGCTGGAGCACCAGCAGGATCTGGCGGATCTGCGCGCGCAGCAGACCCACGCGCTCCAGGAAGGTGTGTCCGGCGGTGTGGCCGGCGCACGGGAGGACCCGTCGTGAGCTCCGAACAGCGGCGCCCGCCGCAGCGGCCGCACGGGGAACACGAGGTCCGGGGTCTCGCGTTCCGCGACGAACAGGCCGAGCAGGCCGAACAGGACGAGCGCACCGGGTCCGAGGGGGCCGGGACCGGGCAGGGCCTGACGGCCGCGCCCCGGCCCCTCGGCCGCAGGCCGGTGCGCCGGCTGACCTGGCTCAAGCTGCTCTTCATGCCGGTGCTGCTGGCCGTCGTGGTCGGCGCGACCCTGATCTGGATCACCAACGCGGACCTGGACTCGATCTCGCGGAACTCGCTGGCCCACGACGCGACCCAGACCGCCCTGTGGCAGCACATCCAGCTCACCGCGATCTCCACCTTCTTCGTACTGATCATCTCGATTCCGCTGGGCATCGCGCTGACCCGCAGTGCGCTGCGCAGGGCGTCGCCGTACGTGGTGGCGCTCGCCAACATCGGCCAGGCGACCCCCGCGATCGGGCTGCTCGCCCTGCTGGTGATCTGGCTGGGAACCGGCCGGGAACCGGCGCTGATCGGCATCACGATCTACGCCGTGCTTCCGGTCCTCAGCAACACCATCGCGGGCCTGCGCGCCACCGACCCGGGACTGATCGACGCGGCGCGCGGCATCGGGATGTCGGCGCCCGGTGTGCTGTTCCGGGTGGAGCTGCCGCTGGCCGTACCGCTGATCCTGGCGGGGGTGCGGACCGCGCTGGTGCTCAATGTGGGCACGGCCACACTGGCCACGTTCGGCGGTGGCGGCGGCCTCGGGGACCTGATCAACGCCGGGATCACCAACCAGCGGATGCCGGTGCTGATCCTGGGCTCCGTACTGACCGTGGCGCTGGCGCTGCTGGTGGACTGGCTCGCGTCGATCGCCGAAGTGCTGCTGCGGCCGCGCGGACTGGAGACGTGATGCGCGTACGGACGACGCTCGCAGCTGCCGGGGCCGGTGTCCTGGTGGGGGCGGCCGCGCTGTCGGGGTGCGGGCTGACCAGTGGCAGCCCGATGGTCGACGATGTGAAGCCGGGGTCGATCGGGCGGGGGCTGCCGCTGAAGGGGGCCAGCCTGACGGTCACGTCCAAGCAGTTCACCGAGCAGATCATCCTGGGCCAGATGATGGGGCTCGCGTTCAAGGCGGCCGGTGCGTCGGTCCTGGACCGGACGGACATCCAGGGGTCGATCGGTGCGCGTGAGGCGGTCAAGTCCGGTTCGGCGGACGGGATGTACGAGTACACGGGCACGGCCTGGATCACCTACCTCGGCCATACCAAGCCCATCCCGAGCCCGCAGAAGCAGTGGCAGGCGGTGCACGACGCGGACCTCAGCAACGGCATCACCTGGCTGCCGCCCGCGCGGCTCAACAACACGTACGCACTCGCGGCGAACAAGAAGAACGCCGAGAAGTACCACCTCAAGGACCTCTCCGACGTGGCCCGGCTGGCGAAGCAGAACCCGTCGGCGGCGACGGTCTGCGTCGAGGCGGAGTTCGCCGTACGCAACGACGGACTGCCCGGGGTGGAGAAGGCGTACGGCTTCTCGATCCCGCCGTCGCACATCAGGAAGATGGACAGCGGGGTGGTCTACACCCAGGTGTCAGGCGGCAAGACCTGCACGCTGGGCGAGGTGTTCACGACGGACGGCCGCATCCCGCATCTGGGGCTCAAGGTCCTCACGGACAACAAGAAGTTCTTTCCCAACTACAACGCGGCGCCGGAGATGTACAGCAAGGCGATGAAGGAGCACCCGGCCATCGCGAAGGTGCTCGACCCGATCACGAAGAAGCTGACGACACAGGTCGCGCAGCAGCTGAACGCGAAGGTGGACGTGGAGGGTCAGGACCCGCACGAGGTGGCGAAGGCGTGGCTGATCAAGGAGGGCTTCATCAAGAAGGGGTGACGGGGGGCGGCGAGGTCGGCCGGGCAGCAGCTCCGGAGGAGTCAGCGAGACCGGCCGGGTCAGCAGCTCGGGAGGGAGCCGCCCTTCTTCAGCGTCGCCAGGACCGACACCGTGCCCTTGAGCGTGGTGACCGGGATCAGCCGCAGCCCGTGCGGAAGCTTCGACTTGGCGTCCGCGCACTCGGCCTTCGGTACGAGGAAGACGGTGGCCCCGTCCCGGGCGGCGGACTGCGTCTTCAGCGCCACTCCCCCGACCGCGCCGACCTTCCCCGCCGCGTCGATGGTCCCCGTACCCGCGATGGTCCGGCCGCCGGTGAGATCGCTGCCCGCGCCGTCACCGTCCAGCTTGTCGATGATGCCGAGCGAGAAGAGCAGCCCGGCGCTGGGCCCGCCGACATCCGCGAGGTGCAGACCCACCTTGACCTTGTCCGGGCTGTCGCCGAGATAGGAGAGCGCGGCCTCGGTCGCGGCGTCCTGCGAACCCTTCATCTCGTCGAGGTTGTGCTGCTCGATCTGGGCGTCGCTGCCGCCGCCCGGGTAGACGGCGTCGCGCGGCATGACCGCGCGGTCGGTACGGAACCAGCCGTCGATCACCTGCCCGAGATCGATGTCCGTGGACGGCCCGGTCGCCTCGATGGTCACCATCCGCAGCTGCCCGGACGTCTTCCGCACGGGCGCGCCGGAGATGCTGATCACCGGCTGCCCCTTGTCGTCACCGAGCACATTGGCGGTCAGCCCCGGCTGCGCCACCGAGAACGGCAGCGGCGCGAAGGCGGCCGTACCGAGCAGGGCAAGCACCAGGACGGCACAGACGGCAAGGACACGAGAGCGCGGATCACGGAGGAGCACGAAGCCAATCTATCGGGCGGCGCGCAGCGGACTGCCCCGGCGGGTGGGGGCAGGGACCGCGGTCCGGATCCGGCACAGCAGCCCGGTCAAGCCCGTCCTGGGGTCCCCCGGACGAAGTCTGGAAGTCTGGGGGAGATTGAGGACCGGGGTCCGGGCAGAGCCCCGAGCCCGCCGTGGCCGCAGCGGCCCCAGCAGCCACGGCGGCCCCGGCCCAGCCCCCCCTGTCACCGCAACGCCTCCGCCACCTCCCGCGCCGCGTCGACCACCCGCGGCCCCACCTCTTCCGGTATCGAATCGGCGAGCATCACCACTCCCACGCTCCCCTCCACCCCGGTCACCCCGACCAGTGGCGCGGCGGCGCCACTCGCGCCGGCCTCCAGTTCGCCATGGGTGAGCGTGTAACCGGGCCCGTCGGGCAGCCCCTGCCGGGAGGCGAGGATCGCGCGCCCGGCGGCGCCCCGGTCCAGCGGATGGCGGAAGCCGGCCCGGTACGCCACGTGGTAGTCCGTCCACGTCGGTTCGACCACCGCGACAGCGAGCGCGTCCGAGCCGTCGACGAGCGTGAGGTGCGCCGTCGCACCGATGTCCTCGGCGAGCGAGCGCAGCGCGGGCAGCGCCGCTTCCCTGACGAGCGGGTGCACCTGGCGGCCCAGGCGCAGCACACCGAGCCCGACCCTGGCGCGGCCCCCCAGGTCGCGGCGGACGAGGGTGTGCTGTTCCAATGTGGCGAGCAGTCGGTAGACGACCGTGCGGTTGACCCCGAGTTTGTTGGACAACTCGGTGACGGTCAGCCCGTGGTCGGTGTCTGCGAGCAGTTTGAGGACGCGGAGTCCCCGGTCGAGCGTCTGAGAAGTCTCGGCGGTCACGACGCCCACTCCTTACGTGGTAGTCGCGGCGGCTCACCACGAAAGTCACGGCGCCGGTTCCCGTCGGCGACGCGCGCAGCGGCCGCCGGCAGGCCAGGGCACCGGCTGCGCTCCGAGGCGGCTCTGCCACGGGGCGTATGCGTTGCCGGGACAGTAGCGAGCCGGTCCGCTCAGCGGAAGGGTAAGTCCAGAATCCGGGCAGTCGGTACGAGGTATGACCTGATTGCAACGAAATGACCGCAGACCGTGACCGGATTCCCTTCCCTTATCGTCGCCTTCTTTATGCCGAGCTTTTACCTTCGCGGTTACGGGGTGGCGACCACGTCCGCCCACACCGTCTTCCCGACAGGTACGCGAGGCTCCCATCCCCAGCGGTCGGCGAGGACATCAACGAGAAGCAGACCGCGACCCGATTCCTCCTCGGCCGCAGGGGCGGCAGCCCGAACCGGCAGCCGATCCGCAGATGCGTCGGAAACCTCGATACGGAACCGGCTCGCCCGCCCGTCAAAAGCGACGAGCAGATGGAAGTCGCGCCCGGGCGCCCGGCCATGCCGCACGGCATTCGCGGCAAGCTCCGCGACCAGCAGGGCCACGGTGCACGACGCGTCCGACATCGGAGGAAACCCCCACTCCCCCAGATGCCTCACGGCGATCCGCCGGGCAAGCCGGGCACCTCGCGGTGACGACGCGAACTGCCTGGAGAGAAACCGTCGTTGAGGTTCAGGGGCAGCCGGACCCGGCCCGTCCGACTGCGCGGCCTCTCCCGTCCTCTTCTTCGACCCCTCACCCGGCGCGGTCTCTGGTTTCAACATGGTGTGGCCCTCCCGGGCGGTCGATCCTTCACGCGTCCCGCAGAGTGCGGCAGTCGTGACGTTCCGTACTCAAGAATCGACCGCTGGCCCTAGGCTCGAAAGGTGACGAAGCCTTACCTTCCCGGTCGTAAAGAACGGAAGTGCCGTCTTGGCCAGACCAATTGACCCCCAGACCTCGATGGCCGCGCTCTTCGGCTCACGGGTGCGCAAGCTCCGTACGGCGGCGGGACTGACCCAGGTCGAACTGGGCGATATGACGCACGTGGTGAGCACCCGCATCACCCAGATCGAGCGCGCATCCGGTGCGAAACCGACACGCGAGCTGACACAGGCACTGGACACCGCCCTGGTGGCGGACAACCTGCTGATCGACTTGTGGCCGTACGTGTACAGGGAGACGTTCCCTGACTGGTCGAGGGCGTTCATGGGACACGCGGCACGGGCGGCTTCGATCCGCGAGTACGCATCGCACGCGGTGCCGGGCCTGTTGCAGACCCGGGAATACGCACGGGCACTTCTGAGCGTCGGCCGCTCCCTCAAGAGCGAGGAACACCTGGAGGAACGGATCACGGCCCGAATGGAACGCCAGGAACGCCTCACTGGGCCCGATACCCCCGAGCTGTGGGCAGTTCTCGACGAGGCGGTCCTACGACGTCCTGTCGGCGGCCCGGCTGTCATGCGGGCGCAGTTGAACCGCCTACTGGAGACGGCCGATGAACCTCATATCACCGTGCAGGTGCTGCCGTTCGACCAGGGCGAGCATGACGTGATGGGTGGCTCTCTCACCGTTCTCGGCCTGCCGGACGGCACCGAGGTCGCATACACGGAGGGCGCGCATTACGGCCAGCTGATCGAGGAACCGGAAGAAGTCAGGCGCTTCGCGGTGACCTACGATCAACTGCGGGCAGTGGCGCTGCCCCCACTCATGTCACTGGACATGATCCGATCCGTCATGGAGGGCAACCACCGTGAAGCGAGTGTCCCGTCTCGATCTGACCGCCGCCGCCTGGCGCAAGAGCAGCTACAGCAATCAGGAGGGCGGCAACTGCGTGGAAGTGGCGGACGGATTCCCCGGCGTCGTCCCCGTCCGTGACAGCAAGCACCCGGACGGCCCCGCCATGGCATTCCCCACGGCCTCCTGGACCGCATTCATAACCGGCCTGAAGACGAGCAACGACCGCTAGGAGCGCCCGGCGCGCCCGCACCAGACCACACAACACCCGTGCGCGGCAGAGACAGCAACAGTCTCTGCCGCGCACGACTTGTTCAGGGGTCCCTAACGTCGCGCTTTCGTGAGGTCTGCTGTCCGGTAGGCGGTCAGAACAGCAGAAAGTGCCTCTAACCTGCGAGAATTACGAACCAGCGGTCAACCACCTACATGGCCAACCTCCAAGTCCTGCTGGGCGTACGAAACGCCGAGGTTAGTGAGGACTGGATCGTGACCCAGGTCCCTGGCGGCTACCAGCTTAGTGAGGTTCCCCCGAGATGCGGGAGAAGTTCGACCGTTGTGGCTCTCCGCGATCCGGGACGCATTCTCCCGCCGGGTGGTCGCGTGGGAGACCTCCGTCCACGCGGACGCCGACCTGGTCCTGACCACGCTGGAGTACGCGCTCGCGTCTCGCGAGGCCGAGCCGGGCAAGCTCATCCATCACGCCGACCACGGCTGTCAGTACACGTCCACCAAGCTCACAACCCGGCTGACGCGGAATGGAGTTGAGGCGTCCATAGGCTCCGTCGGGAACTCGTACGACAACGCCCTCGCGGAGAACCTCTGGATGCCCATCAAAACCAAGGGCCTCCGTAGCCACACCTTCACCACGAGGGCCGAGGTGAATCTCGCGGTCCTCGAGTACATCGACGGCTTCTACAACTCCCGCCGCATCCAGAACGGCTCGGCTTCCTCAGCCCGATCGAGTTCGAGGAGAAGCACTACGCCGAGCAGGCGACGGCCGAACCAACGAATCTGAACACCCATCAACCCCTGATGACCAGCTGATCAGCACCTCCCGCATGACGGGGGAACCTCACAAAGACAACTTCACGAAGAGTGCCTGAGCATGGACACCAAGCACATTTATGCCCAGGACGTACCGGTCAAGCTGCGAACCTTCGACTGCAAGCCCAACAAGCGGCAGACCTGGCTGATCGGGCGGCTCTCCGTAGGACTGCCCGCGCCACACCGCCGCGTGACGACAGCGCCCATCAGAGATAAGTCCCGGATCAGCCTCGCTGTCACCCATATAGAGCGGTGTCAGCGAGGCCGGCGAATGGGATCAGGTCTAAGAGTCCTTTATGAAGACCCCACGACCGTAAATGTGCCCGTCAGTTTTTTCAGTATGGAATCCCGCCGAAGCAAGGATTCCCAGAAGGGCATTCTGCATACACGCATGGATGGTTTCGTGATGGCGAACCAGGTAAGGCGGATCCGAAGGATCGACTCCGGCTACCAAAAGGTCCACAACGGCATCTTTTAGTTCCGCCTCTGTGTGCCATTCCACCAACACGCCCCCGACAACAAGGGGGTCCACGTAAACTGTTGCCCCAGCCCCGCCTTCGGACTCTTCTCCTTCTCCGGCCCGGTAAACGGGAATTCCGGCTTGGGCGATTGCGCGGCAAGCTTCGCCAGCCACGGAGTTGCGCTGGGCGATGATATCTGACGCAGCTCTCGGCGCCAGATCGAAACCGTGCTCGGTCATGGGTCTTTTACTTCTCTTCCCATTGATGGTCTGAGAGGGAGCGCGCCAAGCGCCCCCCGCCGGCCTCTTTGATATAAAACGCCAGCAATTCCTTCGCCCCACCCTCCATGCCGGGAGGGTAGGGGACCGACCAGGTGACTGGCGTGCCCACCTTAAGGGCTGCCGCCAATTCGGAGGCACAAGCTCCACAAGGTTGCCGCTCAGTGTACAGAGCCGTGATCTGGTGAGGGTCGACACCCTTTGCTGCGAGCTTGTCCAGGAGCGCTGTCTCCGAGTGACCGGAGAAACCACTGCTCGCGACAACTAGGTCTCCGGTCTTGGGGTCGTTCCACCCCGGCACCTTGGCGACGGCAACATTATGCGACGCCCCGTAGTAACCGGACTCCATTCTGAACTTGTAAGCCATGTGGCCCAGTTCATCGCTGTTGTAGCCGATCAGGCCCGTGGGGCATCCCTCGCCGGCTACCGACGCTCGGGAAACCAGAGGCGCACGAACCCGGTTCCTGATGCAGAAGTCAACGAGTTCGTCGAGCCCCTTGAATCCGATACGTGCGACGACGTCCTCGGGGAGGCCGAGTGTGCGTAGCGCGTTGTAGGCATCGGCGAAGCCGATGCCGGTCCTGGCGGCGGCGTCCACCGCCCTGACGGCGTCGGCGATGGGCCGGAGTATTTTGCCCGCGAACAGGGAAGTGACGTCCAGGGCCGCCCAGGCGCAGCCGCTCCAACTGCCGTTCTTACCACCGGGCATGAGCTGGGCGCATTTGATCCAGCTGCCGAAGAGGATGTCGACGGGGTCGATGTTCTCCTGGTATTCCGCGATCGTGATGGTGTGGGTGACCGTCTGGGACAGTTCCTTGGTCGGGTACTGACCCAGGTAGATGGTCTCTGCGGAAGGGCACGTGTACTTCTGTGCGTCCAAGTCCTGTGCGGTGCACAGGTACAGATCGATGATCGCCTTGTACCGGATATTCGCGGTGATCGTGCAGTCGCCCTTGTAGAAGAGCTTGTCGATAATGCCGTCGCAGCCGTCTGTCTTCTTGACGACCTCCGGATCTCCGACCTTCTCGATGTGGTCGATGACGTAGAACGTGTTACCGATGGAGCCACCATCTGCATCGGGGATGGTCCCGGTGTCGATCTGCTTGGCCTTCGCGGCTTTTTCGGCTCTGTCGGCGGCGTCCTGGGCGTCCTTGGCGTACTTGGCGGCGTCCTTCGCGGCCTGTTCGGCTTCGGTCGCTGCGGTGTCGGCGCGGTCGGCCGCTGCTCGTGCGTCCTTGGCGTCCTGCTCGGCCTGGGTGGCGGCGGTGCGTGCAGCCTCTGCGTCGAGTGCTGCTTGGTCGGCTGAGTCGCGGGCGTTCTTGGCGTAGCCTTCGGCGCGGCCTGCTGCGTTGTCGGCTGCGGTTGCGTCGGCGGTGGCCTGGTTGTCGTAGGTGATGGTGCGGGCCAGTGCTGCGGTTGCCTTGGATGCGGCGGTGGCGGCGTCGGCTGCGTAGCTGAGGGCGTCCTTGGCGTAGGTGCGGGCGTCGGCCGCGTATCCGGCGGCGTTGGCGGCTGACTGGTAGGCGGCCTTGGTGTCGGCCCCTGCCTGGTCGGCGAGGGCCTTGGCGGTGGCGGCTTCCTCCAGTGCGTTCTTGGCGTGGGCGTCGGCAACCGCCTTCTGCTGTTCGGCGATGGTCTTGGATGCCTGCCCGGTCAGTACGACCAGGCTCGCGGCCGAGTCCGTGGTGACGTAGGGGAGCCGAGCTGGATCGCGTCGTTCGCCGGTTTGGCGACCTGGGCTGCGCCGTCACCGGCGTCATCGCCCGGTGGCTCGGCGTCACCTGGGACGAGATGCTCACCGGCATCCGGTCGAAGATCGACGACGCGATGCCGGCGCTGCTGATCCTGATCTCCATCGGCATGCTCATCGGCACCTGGACCCTGAGCGGAACGATCCCCATGATCGTCGACTGGGGGCTCAAGGCCATCCAGCCCTCGTGGATCGTGGTGCTGGCGTTCGCGGGGATCCTGGGAGCGCCGTCTTCCAGGGCTTCTCCCTCCAGCAGGTCGCCGCTTCCGCGTCGACCGGCTTCACCGTGTCGATGCTGAGCGGCCACGGCGGCATCGACCCCCAGCACCTGTCCACGGCGGCGGGCACGCTCCTCAACCGCGGTGGCATGGCATCGATGGCGTCGACCATGCTGATCGGCCTCGCCGGCTTCGCCTTCGCGGGCATCCTGACCGAGACCGGCTGCCTGGACGTCCTGATGCACCGGCTGCTCACCAAGGTCCGCCGCACGGGCGGGATCATCCTCGCCACCGCGCTGACCTCCGTGGGCACCGCGCTCTCCATGGGGGTCTCGTACCTGACGATCATCGTGCCGGGCCAGGCGTTCCGGGACATCTACCCCGAGCGCGGCCTCGCCCCGAAGAACCTGTCGCGCACCCTGGAGGACTCCGGCACGGTCTTCGTACCCCTGGTGCCGTGGACCGAGGCCGCCACCTACATGTCCACGACCCTGGGCGTCGCCACCACGGCGTACGCGCCGTACGCGTTCCTCAACTACTTCGGCGTGATCATCGCCGTGATCTGCGGCTACACCGGGATCGGCATCGCCCGCCAGGAGCCGGTACGCAAGGCCGCCGAGGTGCCGGTCCCTGCTGCCGCCTGAGGGAGAGCCACGGGACGGGCGGCACCTGCCCCGGACCCCTTGCCCACCGGCGCCGCCCCAGGGGGCCCGGGCGTCACCGCATCCGCGTCGCCCACTCCTGGACCTTCGTGATCCGTTCCTTCAGCTGGCCCGCGGTCGCTTCCGCGCTCGGCGGGCCCCCGCAGGTGCGGCGCAGTTCCGTGTGGATCACGCCGTGCGGTTTGCCGCTCTGGTGGGTGTAGGCGGACACCATCGTGTTGAGCTGCTTGCGCAGTTCGAGCAGTTGCTTGTGGGTGACGACCGGGCGGGCTTCGGCGGCCTTCTCCAGCAGGTCGGCCTCCTCGGCCGGCTTCTGGCGGCTGTGTGCGATCTGCCGGGTCTGCCGCTTCTGGAGGAGCAGTTGCACCTGGTCCGGCTCCAGGAGGCCGGGGATGCCGAGGTAGTCCTGCTCCTCCTCGCTGCCCGGGTGGGCCTGCATCCCGAACTCGGCGCCGTCGTACAGCACCCGGTCGAAGACCGCGTCGGATTCGAGTGCCTCGAAGGGCAGTTGCTCCTCGGTCTCCTCGTCCTCCGGCTTCTCCGCGTCGGCGAGGAGCTTGTCCTCCTCCGCGAAGGGTTTCTCGTCGTCGCCGCCCTTCTTGGGCTTGTCCAGTACGTGGTCCCGCTCGACCTCCATCTCGTTCGCGAAGTCGAGGAGCATCGGGATCGTCGGCACGAAGACGGACGCGGTCTCGCCGCGCCTGCGGGAGCGTACGAAACGGCCAACGGCCTGGGCGAAGAAGAGCGGCGTGGAGATCGTGGTGGCGTACACACCGACGGCCAGGCGCGGTACGTCGACGCCCTCCGACACCATCCGGACCGCGACCATCCAGCGGGACTCGTCGGCGGCGAACTGGTCGATCTTCTTCGAAGCGGCCTTCTCGTCGGAGAGGACGACCGCCGGCCGGTCGCCGGTGATCTTGCGGAGGATCTTGGCGTACTCGCGGGCGGTGTCCTGGTCGGAGGCGATCACGAGCCCTCCGGCGTCCGGGATGCCCTTGCGTACCTCGGTGAGGCGCTGGTCGGCGGCGCGCAGCACGTTCGGGATCCACTCACCGGTCGGCGCGAGCGCGGTGCGCCATGCCTGGCCGATCGCGTCCTTGGTCATCGGTTCGCCGAGCCGGGCGGCGATCTCGTCGCCCGCCTTGGTGCGCCAGCGCATGTTGCCGCTGTAGCTGAGGAAGATCACGGGGCGGACGACGCCGTCGGCGAGCGCGTTGCCGTAGCCGTACGTGTAGTCGGCGGATGAGCGCCGGATGCCGTCGTTGCCCTCCTCGTACGAGACGAAGGGGATCGGGTTGGTGTCCGAGCGGAACGGCGTGCCGGTCAATGCGAGCCGCCGGGTCGCCGGGTCGAACGCCTCCTGGCACGCCTCGCCCCAGGACTTGCTGTCGCCCGCGTGGTGGATCTCGTCCAGGATCACCAGGGTCTTGCGCTGCTCGCAGCGGTTGCGGTGCAGCATCGGGCGTACGCCGACACCGGCGTAGGTGACCGCGACGCCGTCGTACTCCTTGCTGACGGGCCCCGCGCTGTAGTCCGGGTCGAGCTTGATCCCTATCCGGGCCGCGGCCTCCGCCCACTGCTTCTTCAGGTGCTCGGTCGGCGCGACGACCGTGATCTGCTGCACGACGTGGTGGTGCAGCAGCCAGGACGCGAGGGTCAGCGCGAAGGTGGTCTTCCCCGCGCCGGGCGTCGCGACCGCGAGGAAGTCACGGGGCTGCTCATGGAGGTAGCGCTCCAGAGCGCCTTCCTGCCAGGCGCGCAGCTTGCTGGCGGTGCCCCAGGGGGCACGGCCGGGGAAGGCGGGTGAGAGGTGGTGGGAGGCGGTAGTAGTCACGGTCTCCGTCGGTTCTCAGAGGTGCACGGGGCGGCGGTACGACAACCGGGCCACCCTACCTGTGGCCCGGTCGGACCCTCGCGCGAACGGCACCACCCGTGAGCGATGAGACCCGGCTCACTCGGCCAGGGCGCGCAGCTCCTGGGAGATCTCCTTGACCTCTTCCGTACGCCCGGCGGCCACCGCGACCACCAGTCGCTCGGCCGCGTCGATGTCGGGCCGCAGCTGCACGCCGTTCATGGCCAGGAAGACGACGCAGGACACCCAGGCCGTGCGCTTGTTCCCGTCGATGAAGGGGTGGTTGATGGCCAGCGACTGGAGCAGCGAAGCCGCCTTGTCGAACAGGTCGGGGTACGCCTCCTGACCGAACATCGACGCCGATGGCCGGTGCACGGCCGATTCGAGAAGCCCGGCGTCCCGGATGACGATGTCCTGGTCATCGACGGCACGGTCCGCGATGGCCAGGCCGTCGTCGGCCGTCAGGTATACGTGACTCACTTGAGCCGCTCCATCAGCTCGGACCACTTGGCGACCTGCTCCCTGGCCGTTTCGCGCACGATGGCCTCATGGGCGGTCCTGGCCAGGTATTCGTCCACGGCCCGGAGCAGCAGGGCGTGCATGCTGGTGCCTTCCTGCTCGGCACGCTGCTTGAGCGCTTCGGTCTGGTCGTCACGGAGACGCAGGTTGGTGGCCATACCAAAACGGTACCAACCGTGGGGTCAAAGTGGTACCGCTCAGCTGGTCCGCAACCGCGTGGCCACCCAGGCCCCCGCCAGCGCCACCGCCGCCATCGGCAGGAACACCGCGGCGAACGCGGCCGGGTGCGCGGCGGACGCGCCGTCGTGCAGGGCGCCCACCGCTCCC
>NZ_JAAGLN010000112.1 GCF_010548145.1 Streptomyces sp. SID10853 | reverse complement strand
CGGCTCCGAAGCCCCCCTGGCCCGGCGGGTCCACCCCGCGAGCGCACGTACGCGCGCGGCGGCGTCCGCCAGCCGTTCCTCGGGCAGTTCGCCCGCCCGTACCGCCGCCACCAGGGCGTCGCGCAGCCGCAGTACGGTGCCCTCGTCCGAGAGGCCGCCGCCGACACAGATGGCGTCGGCGCCCGCCGCCACCGCGAGGACGCTGCCGCGCTCGATGCCGTACGTCGACGCGATGGCGCGCATCTCCATACCGTCGGTGACGATCAGCCCCTCGTAGCCGAGCTCACGGCGCAGCAGCCCGGTGAGGATCTGCGGGCTCAGCGTCGCCGGGCGCTCGCGATCGAGTGCGGGAAGCAGGATATGCGCACTCATGACCGACTTGGAACCGGCCGCGATCGCGGCCCGGAAGGGCACCAGTTCGCGGGCGTGCAGCGTCGCGAGGTCCACGTCGATGCGGGGCATCGCGTGGTGCGAGTCGACCGCGGTGTCGCCGTGGCCCGGGAAGTGCTTGGTGCAGGCCGCGACTCCGGCGGCCTGGAGCCCTTCGACGTACGCGGCGGTGTGCCGGGCGACCAGTGCGGTGTCGGCGCCGAAGGACCGTACGCCGATGACCGGGTTGTCCGGGTTGGAGTTGACGTCGGCGGACGGGGCCCAGTTGAGATTGACCCCGCACTCGGCGAGGCGCCGGCCCAGCTCACGGGCGACCGCCCGGGTCAGCTCCGGGTCGTCGACCGCGCCGAGCGCGAGATTGCCGGGGAAGGAGGATCCGGTGCGCACTTCGAGGCGGGTGACGTCGCCGCCCTCCTCGTCGATCGCGACGAGGAGGTCGTCACGCTCGGCCCGCAGCCGCGCGGTGAGTGCCGCGACCTGGGGGGCGCTGGTGACGTTGCGGCCGAACAGACCGACGGACGCGAGCCCTTCGCCGATCCTGCGCAGCAGCCAGTCGGGGGCCGTGGTGCCGGCGAAGCCGGGCTGCAGGACGGCGAGCGCGTCGCGGGTGAGCTGGTCCGTGCCCGTGGTGATGGTGGTCATGGAGCGCCGTTATCCCTTCACTGCGCCGGAGGTGAGACCACTGACCGCCTTGCGCTGCAGGTAGACGAAGAGGATCAGGATCGGGATGGCGAAGAGCGAGGAGGCCGCCATGGTCGCACCCCAGTCGTCGCCGAACGCCGTCTGGAACTGGGAGAGCCACAGCGGGAGCGTCTGCGACCCGATGTCCTTGTTGAGGATCAGCACCAGCGGGAACTCGTTCCACGCGGTGATGAAGCCGAAGAGCGAGGTGGCCATCAGCCCGGGGCCGAGCAGCGGGAGGATCACCTTCACGAACGCCTGCGGCCGGGTGCAGCCGTCGACCATGGCGGACTCCTCCAGCTCCTTGGGCACCGCGGCCACATAGCCCCGCAGCGTCAGGATCGTGAAGGGCAGCACCATCATCATGTAGAAGACCGTCAGCGGGACCAGGCTGTCCAGCATGTCGGCGTCGCGGACCAGCATGTAGACCGCGATGACCATGACCTCCCAGGGCGCCATCTGCGCGATCATGAAGGTCAGGAGCACCCCGCGCTTGCCCTTGAAGCGCATCCGCGCCATCGCGAACGAGGCGAGGAGCGCGATCACCAGCGACGAGAACACCGAAATGACGGTGACCAGCACGGAGTTGCGCACCAGCGTCCAGAAGTGGTCCGCGGCGACGACCTTGCTGAAGTGCGAGAAGGTGAAGTCCGTGGGGAACCACACGGGGGTGTCGGTGATGATGTCGCCGGTCGGCTTGAAGGCCGTGCTGAACATCCAGTAGACGGGGAAGGCGAAGCCCAGGAAGAGGATGATCGCGGTTGCGTTGGGCCAGAACCGGCCGAACAGTGAGCGCCTCACAGCTCGTCCTCCTCTTGCTTCAGTACGGTGCGAAGGTAGTAGCCGGTCAGCGCGAGCAGCACGATGATCGTCAGGAACGAGATCGCCGCGCCCATGCCGAAGTGCTGGTTGCCGACGCCCTCGACGAAGGCGTACACGGGCAGGGTCTCGGTGAGCCGGTCCGGGCCGCCGCCGTTGATCGCGAAGAGCTGGGCGAAGGACTTGAAGACCCAGATGACTTCGAGGAACGTCGTGGCCAGCAGGAACGGCTTGAGGAACGGGAAGGTCACCGAGGAGAAGCTCTTCCAGGTCCCGGCGCCGTCGAGCGACGCGGCCTCGTACAGCTCCTTGGGGATGGTCGTCGACGCGGCGTAGAGGTTGATCGCCACGAAGGGGATCGACTGCCAGACGATCAGCAGTGTCACCACCGAGAACGTGGAGAACTGGCCGCCGGTCCAGTTGTAGGCGGCCATCGAGTGCCAGCCGAGGGCGTCGAGTACGTAGTTGACGACCCCGAAGCGCTGGGCGAACAGCCACTGGTAGACAGTGGTGGCGGCGATGATCGGCATGGCCCAGGCGAGCACCAGGCCGAGCATGAGGAGCAGCCGCATCTTCTTGCCGAGGCGGGCGAGCAGCAGGCCGATCAGCGCACCGAAGACCATGATCAGTACGACGTTGGCCGCGGTGAAGAAGATCGACCGCTCGACGACCTTCCAGAAGTCCGAGCCGCCCAGGACGTCCTGGTAGTTGGAGAAGCCGTTCCACTCGGTGAGGTGGAGGATCAGCTGGCGCGGGTTGAGGTTCTGGAACGACAGCATGCCGTTCTTGACCAGGGGGTACCCCAGCAGCACCACGGTGGCGAGCAGTGCGGGCAGGAGGAGCAGATAGGGGCCCGCGCTCCCTGCTCTCCTCCTGGGCGCCGCCGCCGGGCCGCCCGGTGGCGCGTCTTCCTTACGGGGGCCGGCCCGGTGGACCGAGTCCGCTTGTTCGGTCTGCACTGACATGCTCGCCATCTCTTCTTGAGCCGTACGGTCGAGATCCATGCGGGTGCGCCGGGGGACGGACGGTGGCCCGCCCCCCGGCGCCTGCGGTCAGCTCTTCTGCGCCAGGCGCTTGTTGATCTCACCCTCGACGGCGGCCGCGGCGGCGGCCGGCGACTTCCCGGAGAGGACCGAGGTCATATAGCTCTTGATCGGGTTGGGCTCGTTCTCCACGGAGGCCCACTCGGGGATGAGCGGGGTGGTGCCGCCGGACGTCGCGGCGGCGGGTGCCGCGGCCTCGCCGGCCGCGTTGCCCTTGAGGTTGGAGTCGAGCGACGCCTTGTTCGGGACGATGCCGCTCTCCTTGGCGAGGGCGCCCTCGAACTTGTCGCCGAGCGCCATCTTCAGGAACTCCTTGGCCAGGTCCTGCTTCTTGCTGGCCGCGGCCACCGCGAGGTTCGAGCCGCCGAGGAAGACACCCTCGGGCTTGGCGGCCGTCTCACCGGGGATGGTGAAGTAGCCGATGTCCTTCTCGATCTTCTTGTTGGCCGCGATGGCCGTGGCGGCCTCCCAGCCCATGCCGACGAAGGCGCCGACGTCGCCCTTGGCGAAGACCTCGGCCTGCTGCGGGGTGGCCTCGTCCTTGTCCTTGGGCGCCTTGGAGTACGACTGGTACTTCTTGTAGAGCTCCATGGCGGCGGTGACCTTGGGGTCGGCGAGGTTGGAGACGTACTTGTCGCCGTCCTTCTTGACGAGGTCCGCGCCCTGGCCGATGGTGAGGCCGTCGAAGAAGTACCAGTTCTGGCCGGGCAGGTAGATCGGCTCGGCCTTGCCCTTCTTCTTGATCGCGTCGAGGTCCTTGAAGAACTCGGCGCGGGTCTTCGGGGTGCCGGTGATGCCGGCGTCCGCCCAGACCTTCTTGTTGTAGATGACGACGCGGTCGGCGAAGTACCAGGGCGCGGCGTACGACTTGCCCTGGTAGACCGAGGACTTGCTGAGCGAAGGCGTCCAGTCGGCGCCGATCTCGCTCTTCAGGTCGCTGAGGTCGGCGAGGCCGCCGGTCGCGGCGTAGGCCGGGGTCTGGGTGTTGCCGACCTCGATGACGTCCGGCGGGGTCGACTCGGAGAGAGCGGTGGTGATCTTCTGCTGGATCCCGTCCCACTTCTGCGTCTCGAACTTGACCGTGGCGCCGGTCTTCTTCTTGAAGGCTGCCTTGAGGTCCTTCGTCCAGCCGGGAGGCGTCGAGCCGTCCATCGCCCAGACGGTCAGCGTCTGTCCCTTGTAGCCGTCGGCCCCCGCCTTCTTGCTGTCATTACTGCTGTCCGAGCCACAGGCCGCGACGCTTGCCAGCATTGCCGCCACACCGATCGCCGCGATGAGTCCGCGCTTCACGACACCCTCCTCAGGGATGCAAAAAACTTCCCCCCACCACCCGAGAACGCCGTTCTGCCGCAACAAGTGCGACCGGTACTGCCCGTGGGGCTGGGACCTGGTCTTTAATGGTTTAGACCAGTACCGGGAGCTTGGCCTAGACCTATTGGGGTGTCAAGGGTGTATAAGAAAGGCTGTCGTGTCCGTTATCGGACCGACACCTGAGGGAGGGCGACGTCCCGTGACCGGACCGTGCCACCATGTGAGCCGCGACAGACGGAGGAGCCGGTGACGGCAGCAGCGCAGCACTCGGGAAGGCAGGCCATGAGCACCAGTGGGGGGACCACCGACACGGAGAGTGCGGCGCCCGGACGCACCGCCCGGGTGCCCAAGTACTACCGTCTCAAGCGGCACTTGCTCGACATGACGGAGACGCTGCCGCCGGGCACTCCGGTGCCGCCGGAGCGCACCCTGGCCGCCGAGTTCGACACCTCGCGCACCACCGTGCGGCAGGCGCTCCAGGAGCTGGTCGTGGAGGGCCGGCTGGAACGCATCCAGGGCAAGGGCACCTTTGTGGCCAAGCCCAAGGTCTCGCAGGCCCTGCAGCTCACCTCGTACACCGAGGACATGCGGGCCCAGGGCCTCGAACCCACCTCCCAGCTCCTCGACATCGGCTATGTCACCGCGGACGACACCCTCGCCGGGCTGCTCGACATCACGGCCGGCGGGCGGGTGCTGCGCATCGAGCGGCTGCGGCTCGCGAGCGGCGAGCCGATGGCCATCGAGACGACGCACCTGTCGGCGAAACGCTTCCCCGCGCTGCGCCGTTCGCTCGTGAAGTACACCTCGCTCTACACCGCACTGTCCGAGGTGTACGACGTCCGGCTCGCGGAGGCCGAGGAGACGATCGAGACCTCACTGGCCACTCCGCGGGAGGCCGGGCTGCTCGGCACGGATGTGGGGCTGCCGATGCTGATGCTCTCGCGCCACTCGATCGACGAGCGGAGCGAGCCGGTGGAGTGGGTGCGCTCGGTCTACCGCGGCGACCGCTACAAGTTCGTGGCACGGCTGCGGCGGCCGACCGACTGAGGCCCGGAGCAGGTCTGCACCAATCCCCCGCGACCCCCCACAGAATCGGGACTCTTCACCGAAATCCCCCCGGACGACCGGTGTTGCCGTTCCGGTATGCGGATAGGGGTTACGTCACATGAGCATCCTCGCCTAGATTTCCTGCGCGTTGTACCAGGTGCTCAGTGAGGGGACGGACCGCACCATGCCCGAGAAAAGACCGGTGGTCACGCCGGTGCGCGTGATCATCGCGGTATGCCTGATCGCACCCTTTGTCGCCATGCTCTGGGTGAGTTCGTACGCGAAGGTGGACCCGGCCTTCATCGGTATCCCGTTCTTCTACTGGTACCAGATGCTCTGGGTGCTCATCTCGACGGCGCTCACGATGACCGCGTACAAGCTGTGGCAGCGTGACCAGCGCGCCCGCAAGGGGGGTGCGTCCGCATGAAGGACGGTGTGAACGGAGTCGCGCTCGGCGTCTTCATCTTCTTCTTCGTGGCCGTCACGGTCGTCGGCTTCCTGGCCGCCCGCTGGCGCCGCGCCGACAACGCCGCCACCCTCGACGAATGGGGCCTGGGCGGACGGTCGTTCGGCACCTGGGTCACCTGGTTCCTGCTCGGCGGCGACCTCTACACCGCGTACACCTTCGTCGCGGTCCCCGCGGCCATCTACGCGGCGGGCGCGGCCGGGTTCTTCGCCGTGCCGTACACGATCCTGGTCTACCCGCTGATCTTCACCTTCCTGCCGCGGCTCTGGTCGGTCTCGCACAAGCACGGGTACGTCACCACGTCGGACTTCGTCCGGGGGCGGTTCGGCTCGAAGGGCCTCTCGCTGGCCGTCGCGGTCACCGGCATCCTCGCCACCATGCCGTACATCGCCCTCCAGCTGGTCGGCATCCAGGCGGTGCTCGACGTCATGGGCGTCGGCGGCGAGGGCAGCAACTGGTTCGTCAAGGACCTCCCGCTGCTGATCGCCTTCGCGGTGCTCGCCGCGTACACGTACTCGTCGGGGCTGCGGGCGCCCGCGCTGATCGCCTTCGTCAAGGACGGGCTGATCTACATCGTCATCCTGGTGGCGATCATCTACATCCCGATCAAGCTCGGCGGCTTCGACGACATCTTCGCCAAGGCCGGCCACGCCTTCGCGCAGAAGAACCCGGCGACGGGCCAGCCGCGCGGGGCACTCGCGCCGGGAGCGGCCGGTCAGTGGGGTTACGCCACGCTGGCGCTCGGGTCGGCGCTCGCGCTGTTCATGTATCCGCACTCGATCACCGCGACGCTCTCCTCGCGCAGCCGTAACGTGATCCGCCGCAACACCGCGATCCTGCCGCTCTACTCGCTGATGCTGGGGCTGCTCGCGCTCCTCGGCTTCATGGCGATCGCCGCCGGCATCAAGGTCAAGAACGGCCAGCTGGCGATCCCGCAGCTCTTCGAGAACATGTTCCCCGACTGGTTCGCGGGCGTGGCCTTCGCCGCCATCGGCATCGGCGCGCTGGTCCCGGCCGCGATCATGTCCATCGCGGCGGCGAACCTCTTCACCCGCAACATCTACAAGGACTTCATCAAACCGGGCGCGACCCCCGCCCAGGAGGCCAAGGTCTCCAAGCTGGTCTCGCTCGTGGTGAAGGTCGGCGCGCTGCTCTTCGTGCTCGCCATGGACCCGACGGTGGCGATCAACTTCCAGCTCCTCGGCGGCATCTGGATCCTCCAGACGATGCCGGCGCTGGTCGGCGGTCTCTTCACCCGCTGGTTCCACCGCTGGGCGCTGCTCGCGGGCTGGGCGGTCGGCATGGTGTACGGCACGCTCGCCGCGTACGGCGTGGCCAGCCCGACCCAGGCTCACTTCGGCGGCTCGTCCAAGGAGATCCCGGGCATCGGCCAGATCGGCTACATCGGTCTGACGGCGTTCGTGCTCAACGTCGTCGTCACGCTGGTGCTCACCCTCGTGCTCAACGCGGTGAAGGCACCCGCCGGGATCGACGAGACGTCCCCGGAGGACTACACGGCTGACGCCGGTGACGAGGGCGTCCAGGTGGAGCTCCCGCCGGCCACGGCGGGCAGCCCGGCCGGCGCCTGAACCAGGCCGGCACGGCACCCGAGCGGCAAGGGCCGTCGCATCTCCCCCGGGAGATACGGCGGCCCTTTCGCCGTGCACGACACAACATATGGGGGGTGCTTTCCGACGGGCACCCCACATGTATGCTCATGCTCGCTGTCGCCGCAGGGGAATCCGGTGCGAATCCGGAACTGTCCCGCAACGGTGTGATCAGTGCGCTTTCGCGCACCGTGGAGTCCGAGGACCTGCCGACGGCGCATCCGGCTCGACCGAACCGGATGGGAAACGTCCGGGCCTCGCGGTAGGGCCTGCGGACGCTGTCGGTGTGCTGCTCTGCTGTGCCCGTACGCGCCCGTGCCCCCCGCCGGCCCCAGCCGAGCGAGGGAGAGCGCACCGTGACCATCGCGCCCACCGCACCTGTCTCCGAGCAGGTGGCGGACGCCCCGGGAACCGTACTGCTGCGGACCCTGACCGACCTCACCGCCGATCTCACCGACACCGACCCCGGCAGGGTCGCCGCCGCCGCCCTGCGCGGGCGCAACGCGGCGTCGGACGAGGCCGAGTTGCGGGAGCTGGCGACCGAGGCGGCCGCGGGTCTGATCTCCGAGGACCCCGCGTACTCGCGGCTCGCCGCCCGGCTGCTCACCCGCACCATCGCGGACGAGGCGGCGGGCGAGGGCGCGGTGTCGTTCTCCTCATCGGTCGCCGTCGGACACCGCGAGGGCCTGATCGCCGACCGTACGGCTGCTTTCGTACGGCTCCACGCGGAGCGGCTCGACGCCACCGTCGACACCGGGGCCGACGACCGCTTCGGGTACTTCGGGCTGCGCACCCTCTACAGCCGCTATCTGCTGCGCCACCCGATCACCCGCCAGGTCATCGAGACGCCGCAGCACTTCATGCTCCGGGTCGCCTGCGGTCTCGCCGCCGACGACTCCGCCGAAGCCGTGGACGAGGTGTCGGCGCTGTACGGGCTGATGAGCCGCCTCGACTATCTGCCCTCGTCCCCCACGCTCTTCAACTCCGGCACCCGGCACCCGCAGATGTCGTCCTGCTATCTGCTGGACTCGCCGCTCGACCAGCTCGACTCGATCTACGGGCGCTACCACGAGGTGGCCCGCCTGTCGAAGCACGCGGGCGGCATCGGCCTCTCGTACTCCCGCATCCGCTCCCGCGGTTCGCTGATCCGCGGCACCAACGGGCACTCCAACGGCATCGTCCCCTTCCTCAAGACCCTCGACGCCTCGGTCGCCGCGGTGAACCAGGGCGGCCGGCGCAAGGGCGCGGCCGCCGTCTACCTGGAGACCTGGCACTCGGACATCGAGGAGTTCCTGGAGCTGCGCGACAACACCGGTGAGGACGCCCGGCGTACGCACAACCTCAACCTGGCCCACTGGGTGCCCGACGAGTTCATGCGCCGGGTCGACACCGACTCCGACTGGTCGCTGTTCTCGCCCGCCGATGTGCCGGAGCTGACCGATCTGTGGGGCGACGCCTTCGACGCCGCGTACCGCAGGGCGGAGGCCGACGGGCTGGCCAGGAAGACCATCCCCGCACGGGATCTGTACGGGCGGATGATGCGCACCCTCGCCCAGACCGGCCAGGGCTGGATGACCTTCAAGGACGCGTCGAACCGTACGGCCAACCAGACCGCCGAGCCCGGCGCGGTCGTCCACTCGTCGAACCTGTGCACCGAGATCCTGGAGGTGACGGACGACGGCGAGACCGCGGTCTGCAACCTGGGCTCGGTCAACGTCGGCGCGTTCGTCTCCGGCGACTCGCTCGACTGGGAGCGCCTCGACGCGACCGTCCGCACCGCGGTCACCTTCCTCGACCGGGTCGTGGACATCAACTTCTACCCGACCGAGCAGGCGGGCCGCTCCAACGCCAAGTGGCGTCCGGTCGGCCTGGGCCTGATGGGGCTCCAGGACGTCTTCTTCCAGCTGCGGCTGCCCTTCGACTCACCGCAGGCCAGGGCGCTCTCCACCCGGATCTCCGAGCGGATCATGCTCGCCGCGTACGAGGCGTCCTGCGAACTCGCTGAGAAGAGCGGCCCGCTGCCCGCCTGGGAGAGGACCCGCGCGGCGCGCGGTGTGCTGCACCCCGACCACTACGCGACCGAGTCCGCCTGGCCGGAGCGCTGGGCGGCGCTGCGCGCCCGGATCGCGAAGACCGGGATGCGCAACTCGCTGCTGCTCGCCATCGCGCCGACCGCCACCATCGCCTCGATCGCCGGGGTGTACGAGTGCATCGAGCCGCAGGTCTCCAACCTCTTCAAGCGCGAGACGCTCTCGGGTGAATTCCTCCAGGTCAACGCCTACTTGGTGAATGAGCTGAAGCAACTCGGCGTCTGGGACGCACAGTCCCGTGAGGCGCTGCGCGAGGCGAGCGGCTCGGTGCAGGGCTTCAGCTGGATCCCCGATGAGGTGCGGGCGCTGTACCGCACGGCGTGGGAGATCCCGCAGCGCGGTCTGATCGACATGGCCGCGGCCCGCACCCCGTACATCGACCAGAGCCAGTCGCTGAACCTGTTCCTGGAGACGCCCACCATCGGGAAGCTCTCCTCGATGTACGCGTACGCGTGGAAGCAGGGCATCAAGACCACGTACTACCTGCGCTCGCGCCCGGCGACGCGCATCGCGCGGGCGGCGCGCTCCGCCGCCGTCCCCGCCCAGCAGGCTCCGCCCGCCGCCGACGCGGACGCCGTCGCCTGCTCCCTTGAGAACCCCGAGTCCTGCGAGGCATGCCAGTAATGAGTGACGAACCCCAGAAGAACGCGAAGAACCTGCTGGACCCGGGCTTCGAACTGACGCTGCGTCCGATGCGCTACCCGGACTTCTACGAGCGCTACCGCGACGCGATCAAGAACACCTGGACGGTCGAGGAAGTCGACCTCCACTCGGACGTGACCGACCTGGCCAAGCTCTCGCCGGGTGAGCAGCACATGATCGGCCGGCTGGTCGCGTTCTTCGCCACCGGGGACTCGATCGTCTCCAACAACCTGGTGCTGACGCTCTACAAGCACATCAACTCCCCCGAGGCGCGGCTGTACCTCTCGCGCCAGCTGTTCGAGGAGGCTGTGCACGTCCAGTTCTATCTGACGCTGCTGGACACCTATCTGCCCGACCCGGAGGACCGCGCGGCGGCCTTCGACGCGGTCGAGGAGATCCCGTCCATCCGCGAGAAGGCGCAGTTCTGCTTCCGCTGGATGGACTCGGTCGAGAAGATCGAACGCCTGGAGACCCAGGCGGACCGCCGCCGCTTCCTGCTGAACCTGATCTGCTTCGCCGCGTGCATCGAGGGGCTGTTCTTCTACGGGGCCTTCGCGTACGTGTACTGGTTCCGCTCGCGGGGGCTGCTGCACGGTCTGGCGACCGGCACCAACTGGGTGTTCCGTGACGAGACCATGCACATGAACTTCGCGTTCGAGGTGGTCGACACGGTCCGCAAGGAGGAGCCCGAGCTCTTCGACGACGCGCTGCGCGAGCAGGTCACCGACATGATGCGCGAGGCGGTCGAGGCGGAGCTGCAGTTCGGCCGGGACCTGTGCGGCGACGGGCTGCCGGGGATGAACACCGAGTCGATGCGCGAGTACCTCCAGTGCGTCGCCGACCAGCGGCTGACCCGGCTGGGCTTCGCCCCGGTGTACGGCTCGGAGAACCCGTTCTCCTTCATGGAGCTGCAGGGCGTGCAGGAGCTGACGAACTTCTTCGAGCGCCGGCCTTCGGCGTACCAGGTCGCTGTCGAGGGCTCGGTCTCCTTCGACGACGACTTCTGAGCGAACGGGCGGTGGGCCCGCCCCGGATCTCCTCCGGGGCGGGCCCACCGTCTGCTTCCCGGTTCTCCTCGGTCAGCTCGTGAAGTTCCAGATGACCGTGCCGTGCAGGGTGACCAGGACCGCCATGACCACCAGATCGGCCACCCCCAGGGCGAGCCCGAACAGCGCCCTGCCCCGGCGCGCGGTCCGGTACCAGAGCGACATCGAGGCGAGGACGATCGCCATGGGGCCGAGGAACACGTTCATCACCAGCAGCCCGAGAAGCCCGAGCACGAACGAGGCGACGGCCATCCCGTCGGCGTCCCTGCCCTGGCCACGGGTGGGGGAAGTACTGACGGTGTCCATAGCGGGGCTCCTGTTCCGGTTCGGCCGGCGGGGGCGTTCAGCGCCGGGTACGCGGGTACCGCTCGCGGATGGCGAAGACCACCAGCCAGCAGCCGATGACCCCGAGCGCGACAAGGCTGATGTGGCCCGGGATCTGTGTGACGGCGCCCAGCAGGACACCGAACAGCACGAGCACGATCTCGAAGGGAAGCATGCGTGTCCTTTCGGTCGGGGCGCGCTCAGCGCCCGGCGTACTCAGCCGGGTGTCCACCGCGCGAGGCGGCGCCGTGCGTACCGTCGTCGGCGGCGGAACCACCCGGGTCGGGGCGCCCCGGCATCCACCAGTTCCAGCGGCCCATGAGCCGCATCGCGGCGGGTACCAGGACGAGCCGTACGAGCGTCGCGTCCAGCAGGACCGCGATCGCCATACCGAAGCCGAGTTGCTGGATCGGCACGATGCCGGCGAACCCGAACGCCCCGAACACGGCGACCATCAGCGCCGCCGCACCGGAGATCAGCGGGGCGGTACGCGTCAGGCCCCTGGCCACGGACGCCGTGTTGTCACCGCTCACCAGATACTCCTCACGGACCCGGCCGAGCAGGAACACCTCGTAGTCCGTACTGAGACTGAACAGCAGTGCCAGCAGCAGCACCGGCACGAAGTTCTGCAGGTAGTCCGTCTTCTGGAAGCCGAGCAGCCCGGTGCCGAAGCCCTTCTGGAAGACCAGGACGAGCACTCCGTACGTCGCCCCGATCGACAGCAGGTTCATGGCGATGGCCTTGACCGGGAGCAGCAGTGAACGGAACGCCAGCATCAGCACGATGAACACGGCCACCAGCATCAGCCCGATGACTTCGATCAGATGGTCCTGGATCACCTGGTTGGCGTCGATGCCCTCGGCGGCCTCACCGCCGACCACGGCGTGCAGCGGCCCCGACAGGGTGCCCGACCTCTCCCGCACGTCGTGCAGCAGCGTACGGACGGCGTCGCTGGACGAGCGGTCGTCCGGGATCACTTCGAGCACGGTGACCCGGTTGTCGGCTGCGACGTAGTGCCGGACGGTGTTACGGGCGTCCGGGGGCAGCTGCGCCAGACGCGGGCCGGCCAGCGCCGCGAAGGGCGCCTGGGGCGAGACCTTCTTGAGCGTGTCGATGCCCGATTGGACATGTGCCACGTGCGGCAGCGCGCTCAGGTCGTCGCGCAGACGCAGCAGCTGGTCCGACTGCGGCAGGTCCTGGAGCGGGCGGGAGGAGGTCACCACCACCTGCACCGGGGATGTGGTGCCGACACCGAACTGCTTCTGGACCTCGTCGTAGCCGACCCGTACCGGCGAGGAGTGCGGGATGATGCGCGAGTCCGGTGAGAAGGTCCGCAGCTGCACGGCGGGCGAGGCGATGGCGAGCAGGACGACGGTGGTGCCGACCAGGAACAGGACGGGGCGGTTCATCACCCGCACGGCGGTCCGGTACCAGCGGTCGGACGTCATGTCCTGGCTGCCGGATGCACGGGTACGCGAACGCCAGGGCATCCGCACCCGGCCGTTGTTGACGCGGTGGCCGAGGAAGTGCAGCAGCACCGGGAGGAAGAGCACGGAGCTGAGGACCGAGAACGCCACGACGACGACGCTGCCGAGCGCGATCGAGAAGATCACGTTCAGGTCGATCAGGAACAGCGTGCACATCGCCATCGCGATCGTGATGCCGGAGGCGACCACCGTATGGCCTGAGGTGCGCAGCGTCTCCGCCACCGCGGCCTCGACGTCCTTCCCGGCCGCCAGCTCCTCCTTGAATCTGGTGATCATGAAGAGCGAGTAGTCCACCCCGACGCCGAGCCCCAGCATCGTCGCCGCGTTCTCCACGAAGACCGACAGCTCGGTGTGGGCGGCCAGCGGTGCCAGTACGCCGAGGGTGAGGACGATCGCCGTGATGCCGACGGCCAGCGAGGCCAGGGCCGCGACCACGCCGCGGAACAGATAGAGCAGGATCACCACGATGAGCGGGAGGGTGATCAGCTCGGCCTTCATCAGGCCCTGCTGGCTCAGTGTGTTGATCTCTCCCCAGAAGGACGCCGGGCTCACCAGCGAGACGTCCAGGCCCTGGGAGTCGAACCGGCCGGTCAGGTCCTTCTGGACCTTGGGCAGTTCACGGCGGGCCGAGCCGTCGTCGCGGTCGAGCGCGACCGAGACCGTGGCGGTGTGCCCGTCCTTGCCCTGGAACGCGGTGCGGTTCTGCCGGGAGAGCGTGGTCCATCCGTAGCTGTCGGTGGCCTTCAGGGCCGGTTCGGCCGTCACGGCCTTCGCCACCGACCGCACACGCTGCTCGAACTGCGGCGCCGTCGCGCCGTACCGCCGGTCGTGGACGACGAGCGTGACCGTGACCTGGCCGCGGCCGGTGAAGCCGTGCTCCAGCCGGGCCGCGGCCTTGTCCGAGTCGGATCCGCTCACGAACCACCCGCCGCCGCTCAGTGAGTCGGCGATCGACATCGCGCCGGTGCCGCTCACGGCCAGCGCGACGATCCACAGGACCAGGAGGGGCCAGCGCAGCCGGGAGGTCAACCGGGCCGCGGCTGCCGCCACCCCACGCCGGCCCGCGGACCCGCCCGCGGCCTCTTGGCGCCCGGCCCCGGGCGGCGAGGAGGAATGATGCTCGGTCATGAGGTGGCTCCCGATGCCTGGAGAAGTCGACGGATTCGCGGGATACTAAAAGCAACTCGCGTTCACTTACATACTCACAGTCGGTGAGTATCCTTGGAGGTACTATGACAGTCAAGTCACGACGCGAGGAGTACGCGGCTCTGACCAGAGCGGCGTTGCTGGAGGCGTCATCAGAGCTGTTCGTGGCGAAAGGTTTCGGCCCCACGTCGGTGGATGACATCGCGGCCGCCGCGCGGGTGAGCAAGGGCGCCGTCTACTACCACTTCCCCGACAAGCGGACGATCTTCGACGAGGTGTTCCGCGAAAGTCAGCAGGCCGTGATGGCGCACGTGGCCGAGGCCGCGTCGACCGGCCAGGAGTCCCCCTGGGCGATCGCGGAAGCGTCGGTCCGTGCCTTCCTGCACAGCTTCGAGATCGACGCGGACAAGCGGTCCCTGCTGCGGCAGTCCGCCGGGGTCCTCGGTGTCGAGCGCTGCCGTGAGATCGACGACGAGCTGGCCCTGCCCCAGATGCGCTTCCTGCTGGAGGTCCTGGAGAACCGCGGCGAGCTGCAGCCGGTCGACCTGGACACCGCGGCCACCGTGATCTTCGGCATGCTCTGCGAGGCGGCCACATCGGTGGCCTTCGCCCGCAACCCGAAGAAGGCGGCCGGTGAGGCCGGGCAGGTCGTGGTCCATCTGCTCTCGGGGCTGCGCAAGTCCACGGAGTCCTGAAGGCGGTTGTCGTGCGGACGCCGCCCGTGCGGGCCGTCGCGCAGCCGGCCATGAAAGCAGCCGCGCGGACGGTTCTGTGACCCCGGCCGCCGCCGCGGCCGGGGTCACAGAAGCCAGTGGGTCAGCCGGTGCTTCCCTCCTCAGGAACCGGCGCGGCCGGCAGCGGGGCGTACGCGCGCTTGCGGGCAGCGAGCTCCCGCAGCCCGCCCAGGAGGACGAGAGGCCGTTGCGCGGCCGCCGCCCACCGGCCCGCCCGGCGGCGGGTGGCCCGGTGCACATCCACCGCGACATTGCGGCGCACCGGCTCCCCGGCCAGGATCTCGGCGGTCATCCGTGCGCTCAGCGCCCCGAACAGCAGTGAGGCGTACACGAGTTGCGGAACGCTGTACTCGGTGTCCGCCAGATGCTCACGGGCGTTGACCAGCATCTCCAGCGGGATATGGCGTACCGGTATCACCTTGAACAGCAGGGACCACACCATCGCCTGCTCGGTCATGGCCTCGGTGATCTTCCCGTCGAACGGGCGGGACCCGGCTCTGCGGTAGTCGTAGAAACGGATGTACTGGGTGCCGGCCATGTCGTAACCGGTCAGTACGGGCAGCCGCTCCCGGGCCGCGGCGGCGTGCAGCAGATACTTCGCCCGCCATCCGGCGCGCTCGGTGACATCGACGCCGTCGACCACCAGGGAGCAGCCCGCGACGAGGCGCTCCACGTTCTTCTCGGTGATGCCCTCGGTGACCACCTCGGCCCTGGCGTACGGGTTGATCGCCGTCACGCGCCCGGCGGCCACGGTCGCCTTGTTGCTTCCGATGTCGGTGAACACCGCGTGCTGGCGGTTGAGGTTGTTGAGCTCGAAGGTGCCGTTGTCCGCGAGGACGAAGTCCTGCGCGCCCAGCCGGACCAGAGGCTCCACGGCCGCTCCGCCGGTCGAGCCGCAGCCGGCTATCAGCAGCCGGGACCGGCCCAGTTCGGACTGTGCGCGGTCCGAGACGAAACCGCGGTTGCGCTCGGTCAGGTCCGCGTAGAAGTCCGGCGGCGCTGCGTGCGTCGTCATCAGGCCGCCACCTCGATGCTGTGCACGGTTCCGGCGAGACTGCCCATCAGGTCCCGTACCGCACGGAACGGTGCGGGCGCCGTGGCCGCCCGCTCGACCAGTGCCGCACGCCGTACCGCTTCCTCCCGCGGGGGAAGGACCGCGATGAACGGAAGCACCTTCTCGCGTGTGACGTACATCGGGTGCATGAGATCGGTGGGGCCGAGGTCGGGCGTGGTGCCTTCCACCAGGTGCACTTCCAGGCCGAGCAACATCAAGTGCCGCAGTGCCACGTGCCGTTCGACGTCTCCGACGAGCATCCTGGTACGGGAGTCCGGGTGGCACAGGGCCCCGGTGATCCCGGACAGCAGCTCAAGGGTGACGCGGAGCCGCTGGGTCCTGTCGGTCATGGCGTGGTCGTGGACGAAGCGCTTCACCTCGCGTATCGCATGGGTGGAGAGGCCGGCCGACCCGGGCAGCAGCGAGATCAGCCGCATGCCGTGTGCCTGCTCACAGGGGAAGAGCACGCGTTCCGGGGCGGACGCCGGCTGCGGTTCGGGGTCTCCGCTGTGCGCGAGGGAGACGTATCCGAGGATCCTGCCGGTCTCGGTGTCGGTGGCGATGACATGGATGTCCGCCGCCCCGAATCCCTGGATCGGCTCGCAGAATAAGGACCGGTTGAAGACGATGTCCGGGCTCGCGAACCCGGCCTGGAGGTACTGGGAGAGCCGGAATACCCCGAGGCCCATGAGATAGCGGCGCGGAATGTGTTCGGTGAGCGCTGCCGTGACCGTCACACCCTGGCCGCGGTCCGCGCGGTAGAGGTGCTTTCCGCTCTGCTCCAGCTCGCCGGAGAGCCCGCGAAAGCTGAGCCGTTCCTGCATGTCGAGAATGTCACGGATATAACGACGGCGTATTCGGCCGATCGCAGGATCGGTCACCGGGGCCGTGGTTTCCGTCGGCCCGTCCGGAACCGGCCGGGAGCCGGGTGCCTTCTGGTAGGGGATACCGCGGGGAACATGCCATGGAATTGCCGCGCCGACGGCGGGCAGAGTGATCCCGTCCATAGGGGCTCCTCTTGTTGAAGCGGTGGGGCTCAGAAGTCGTCATCGGAGTAGAGAGCCTCAGTGATGGCGAGGGCGAGAACCTCAGGTGTTCCTTCATAGATACGGGCGCCGAAGGATTCACGGACGAACTTCTCCATGCCGTACTCGCGGAGATATCCGCGGGCACCCATGAGGGACATGGCTTCCTGAGCGACCTCGATAGCGACGCGGTCGGCGAAGAGCTTCGCTGTGGCGGGCTCGTAAGCGGGGGCGGGCATGGCGGTGTCGGTCGTCTGGGCGGCTTTGAGATACATCAGCCGGGCCGCGTCGGTCTTCGATGACATCTCGGCGAGCTTGCGCGCGGTGAACTGGTGCATGTACAGCGGAACACCACCTTGCACACGGTCTTCGCACCACTGCTTCGCCAGATCGAAAGCGCCTTGCGCGATACCGGTGGAGATGGCGGCGACCGTGGCACGCGCCATGTTCATCTGCTGGACGTTGATAAGCATGCCGTTGCCTTCGCCACCGACGATGTTCTCCATCGGGACCTGCACATCGTCGAGGAGCAATTCACTGCCGAGGCAGGCACGGTAACCCATTTTGTCGGCGACGGGCCCACGTGTGATTCCGGGGGTGTCCAGCGGAACGATAAAAGCGGTGAGGCCGGTGGCGCCCGGATGTCCTTCGATGTTCGCGTACACACAGGCAAAGTCGGCGACCTTGGCATTGGTGATGAAGCGCTTGCGGCCGGTCAGCAGATAGTGGTCGCCCTGGCGGCGCGCCCGTACGACGTCGGTGGCGTGCTCGGCGTTCTCCGGGATGAGGAGGTCGCAGCCCGCCGCGTCCTCGGTGATGGCGTTGCACGCCAGCACGGCGGTGTCGCCCGAGAACCGCGGCAGGAAGCGGGACTGCAGCCGGGTGTCGGCCGACAGCAGGATCGGGGCCTGGCCCAGCAGGGTGGCTCCGAAGATCAGGGCCGTCCCCGCACACGCCTTGGCTATCTCCTCCAGCGCGACGGCGACGCCGAGGACGCCCAGGCCCAGGCCGCCGTACTCCTTGGGGACGACCAGCCGCAGCAGTCCCGCCTCGTGGCCGCGCTGCACCAGCTCCAGGTCGAAGTCATCGTGCTCGGCACGGTCGTTGGCCGCGACGCGGGGCCTTACTTCCTTGTCGACGAACTCCCGGACCCGCTGCCGCAGTTCCCGGATGTGCGGCGGCTCGGCGAGGAAGTCGGCGGACGCGGTGTGCTCTGTCGTGGTGCTCACGGTTCTCCAGGCTCTTGACGTGAACTGGTGCGTAAAGACGTGGTCTTGTGCGTGAAAGCTGCCGGGCCGCGCGGCGCCGGGGTCCGGCGGGACGGGGCTTCGGGGCGGTCCGCGCGGTCAGGCGGGGAGCCCTTCGGCCCTGGCGATCTCCGGGTACTGGTCGAAGGCCGGCTGGAGCAGCGGGACGAATTCGAGGACCTTGGACACATTGCCCTTGATGCGCACCTTGCCCGTGGCCAGCGCGACCGGCATGAGGAGCTTGCCGAGCCAGAGGCTGTGGGCGGTGTCGCTGCTCATCTTGATACGGATCGCCGCCGGGCTTTCCGGGGCGCCCACCGTGACGTCGTCGGGCGTGACGTACAGCTCGAACTCCGGCTTGGTCTGGATGAGATGCAAGGAGATCTGGGAATCACGCATACGGCGTGCGAACCCCTCGTCCTTGATGAGGATGTTGAACAGGCCGCTGAAGACCTCACTGGCCTGTTCGGAGGAGCTGAAAACCGGCATGACGAAACTCCGTGTCGTGTGGGGTGAAGGAGACCGCCGAAGAAGACGTCGGTCGGCGGGCACGGAGCATTGAGGCACGCCGGAATACACGGCGTCACAAAATGATCCGCGCCTGACCGAAATCGACGTCATGAACGGCGGAATGAACCCATGGAGCGGAATGAATCCATGGGGAGATGTGCGTCATGCGCCGGAAGAGAAGGCGCGGACGCGTAGGCGTAGGGGAGAACGTATGGGCGTGAAAGCCCCTCAGTCAGGGGCTGTTACCGGGCAGGAACTACTACCGGGCAGTAAGGAACTGTCACCGGGCCGCACCCAAGAGAGGTCGCGGCTTTCGTGCGTGGTCTGGAGCGGTACGCGAAGGAGGGAGCCTTACAGCGACATCGCATGGCGGCCCTGCTGCCGATCGTGCCCATGGGATTCAGGAACTGATGAATCGTCACCTGAAAACGGCACGAGACCGGTATCGCTGGTTCGCACATGTCCGCACTCCCCCGTGATGATGCTTCCCTCTGGTCTTCCCCGGCATCCGTTCACCGAGAACAAGAGAAGCCTCGCTGCGCTGTACCACGCTTGAATGCTACTGCCAGCCAGTCAGCGACTGCAAGTCAGTCATTGAGCAGGTATTGGTTTTCGTACAGGGTCTATCGAACGTTTGATGCGGTGATACCTGCGGCGGCGACATGTACGCACGAGATACGCCGCGCAGTGGCGGAAAACAGTATTCGGGCGTGGCGGAAAAAGTCTCCACCACGCCCGAATACTCCTGCGTACGCCCCGTCAGGTGCTGTGCACCGCCGTGCTCCTCAGAGGTTGGGGACCGTCTCGTACCGCGGGGTGCCCTCTGCCATCTGCCGGAGGGCGTCCTTGCGGTCGCGCTTCGACAGCCGGTCGATGTAGAGGTAGCCGTACAGGTGGTCCGTCTCGTGCTGGAGGCAGCGGGCGAAGTAGCCGGTGCCGCGGACCTTCACCGGGTTGCCCTCCGCGTCCTGGCCGGTGACCTCCGCGTAGTCCGGGCGGGCCAGCTCGGCGTACGCGGTCGGGACGGACAGGCAGCCCTCGTTGGACTCGTCGAGCCGGCGGCGCTCGGCCGGTGTCTCGGTGAGCACCGGGTTGCAGACGGCTCCGACATGGCGCGTGCCGTCGTCGTCGAGGCAGTCGTAGACGAAGACCTTGAGGTCCACACCGATCTGGTTCGCGGCCAGGCCCACGCCCTCGGCGGCCTTCTGGCTGGCGAACATGTCGTCGATCAGCTGGGCCAGCTCGGCGTCGAACGAGGTGACGGTCCTGCACTCCCGGTGCAGCACCGGATTGCCCACGACGGTGATGGGACGGGCGGTGCCACGGGCGCGGTGGGCCTCCTCGCGCTCCTCGCAGTCCTCGGTGTCCACGACGAAACCGTCATTGGCCTGCTGGTCCGTCTGCTGCTGCGACATGTCCGCCGTACGCCTTCCTCAAAAACCCGGATCGATCCCGTACAGCCTAACGGGCCGACCGGTGGGAGGGAGCGGCTCCAGCGGCTCAGCAGACCTCTTCGAGGTCCCGCCACTCGCGGCTGTCCGGGCTGTCCGCGACCCAGCCGTCGAGGAGTCCGCGCACCAGCCCCGCCGGGGCGGCTATCCCGCACTCGCGCTCCGCGACCCAGAGCCCGCCCGCCGTGCGGTGGCCGAGCGGCCCCGGGTGGCCCGGCTCGCTGTGGTCGTGCGGATCGGGGCGCTGCTCGCCGTCGCCCTCGTCGCTCTCCATCTCCGACTCGGAGCAGGCACGGCAGAGCAGCCGGACCGAGGACGACCAGTCCTCGGCGGCGAATCCGGCGTCGGCCGCGAGCTGTTCCAGGGCGTCCCTGTCGGACTCGGTCGCCGCTTCCAGCAGCACCACCCAGGTCGGTACGGGCGAGGGCGCCCACAGCTCGATCTCGTCGAAGACCGGGTACGAGGGCCCAGCGGCGGTGACGCGCTCGCCGTGCGGGACGCCGTCGTGCAGGACGACCTCGCCCCAGCGCCTGCCGGACGAGGGCAGCGGGATGGAGAGCACCTCGATCCGGGCGGGGTCGAGCCGGCGGCCCCAGACCACCTCGGCCTCTCCCTCGGGAGAGAGCCGCACGGCGGCGGAGCCGAGGTCCATGCCGACCGGCTCACCGCTGGCCGCGGGCTCGCCCGGGACCCGCAGCCCGTACGCCTGCCAGGCCCGGCGGGCCAGCGGCCAGTCCTGCAGCGCGGTGGCCGCGATCCCGACGTTCCACCAGTCCGGGGCGCCCGCCTCGCGGTCCAGGAGCGCCACGGCGCGCAGCCCCGCGGTCCGTGCGCGGTCCCAGTCGTGCCGGAACTTGTGCAGCAGGGCCAGATTGAACCAGGACTCGGACAGCCACGGCTCCAGATCGGCGGCGCGGGTGAGCAGGGCTCCCGCGTCCTCGTACCGACCGTCGCCGATCAGCGTGAACGCGCGGTCCGTGGCCTGCCGCCAGGATGCGGAGGGCCGATGCCGTACCTTCCCGAAGATCCTCACGATTCCCGCCTGCCGGTCGCTGAAAAGACTCTGCTTCCCGGGCTCCGATTCCCCCGGACACCCTCTCTTCGCATCCAACCATGCCCAGTCGGAGCGGCGCTCATTACCCATCGGTTACCCGCTCCCGGCCCGGATTCAGGCGGCGCCGCCCCGGGCGAGCACACGGGCGAGGGACTCCACGACTTCCGGCTGGTAGTCGTGGCCGGTGCCGAGGCGCAGCCGCTCCAGTGCGCCCAGTGAACCGCCCGCGCCCTTTACCTCTTCGTTTTCCCCGGCGAGGTCCTCGTACGCATTGACCGCCCGGACAATGCGGGCGGTGAGCGGTTGCTCGCGGTACGGATCCGCCTGCCGCTCCACGATCACGGCCACCTTGGCGTCGACCCCGGTCTGGCGGACCACGGCGCCGCCGAGCAGCGCGATCCTGCGCTGTTCGGCGGGCGGCAGGGGTGCGGTGGCGCCGCCGGGGACCGGGTCGACGAGGGAGAGCTGGCCGATGTCGTGCATCAGGCCCGCGTACTCCAGGACGGTCAGCGCCGGTTCGGCGAGGCCCAGCTCCCGGCCGACGGCGCGGCTGAGCCCGGCGACCCTGCGGGCGTGGCCGTGCGGGGTGTATCCGGCGATCTCGGTGGCGCGGGCGAGCGAGGTGATGGTCTGCCGGTAGGTCGTGCGGACCAGCGCGTGGCGGCGCAGGGAGAGCTGGGTGAGCAGCAGCGGTACGGAGAAGACGGGCAGCGCCCACAGCCCGGCGACCGCGACGCCCAGCGCCATCACGACGCCGGTGGCGCAGACCGCCGAGCCGATACCGGCCAGCGCGCGCAGTTCCTCGCCGAGCAGCGGCCCGATGGGGACGCCCCGGCCGGGGCGGTGCGGGGAGCCGGGGGCGGGGC
>NZ_JAAGLN010000111.1 GCF_010548145.1 Streptomyces sp. SID10853 | reverse complement strand
GGAACGGCGCCTCCCGGTTCGGCCGGCTCCGGCAGACGCTGGCGGGCGTGAGCGAGAAGATGCTCACCCAGACGCTGCGCACCCTCGAACGCGACGGGCTGGTCCGCCGGACCGTCTACCCAGAGGTGCCGCCGCACGTGGAGTACGAGCTGACCGCGCTCGGCCAGACACTGCGGGAACCGCTGAAGGCGCTCACGGAGTGGTCCGTGGTGCACATCGAAGAAGTCATCACCGCCCGCGGGGAGTACGACGACCGCACTGAGCGCACCCCGTAATCGGCGGTCGGCGGTCTGGCGCATGGACGGATGCCTCGTCCGAGACCGGCCCGAGGACCGGGCTCACCTGAGCAACCCGGCGACATCACGAGCTCGACCTCCGTAGTCCGGTATGGCCGTCCGGGCCCGGGGAATCCGCCGCCGAGGTCCTCCAACTGCACCCGCCCCGACCGACGTATCCGTGTGGAATTGTTCCGCTGAGAAATCCCTGCCTGGAACAGCAAATTCTCGGTGCCCCGCGAGCGCTGGGTGCCGGGAATTCTGTGTAAGGGCCGGAGCTGTGCGGCTGCCGCTGGGGGCAGGCCGCACCAGTGGGCCAGGTTGCACGTGCTCGGTTCTCACCGCACCGACCATGATCACTGGTCCCGGATGCGGTGCGTCACCGCCAACCACCCACGAGCCGTTGGATGTCGAATGGGGTGCGGCATATTCGATCATGATGTTGGCGTGCAGGAACAGCGGTAGGGCCATAAGCCCCCCTTATGAAGAGCATACGGAAAGCGACTTGGACCCCGTCGGAGACTGGCTTCTAGTTTGTGTCCCACAGCACAAACCGGATCAGAGGAGATCGACATGACCACCTTGGAGTCCTCGCTTCACCCGATAGACCCGCATCGCATGCGCGCCGTCATGGCCAAGGTTCCGACCAGTGTTGCGGTTGTTGCCGGAGACCCGGACGGCCGGGCGGCGCTCGTTATCGGGTCCTTTGTCTCCGTTTCGCTGGAACCGTCACTGGTGGGGTTCTTCGTGGACCGGTCTTCAACGAGCTGGCCGAAACTGCGTACAGCAGACCTGCTCGGTATCAGCGTCCTCTCCTCCCGTCAGCATTCCATGTGCGACAAGATCGGGCGCAAGCATGAGGACCGATTCGATGAAGCACATTGGACAAAGGGGCCTTTGGGATCCCCGGTTCTCCCCGGAGCGGTCGCGCACATCGAGTGCCGTATAGAGCAGGTGTCTCCGGCCGGCGATCACGAACTCGTTCTCGTCAGGGTGATCGGCCTGTCCGAAGGTGAAACCACGGATCCGCTGGTATTCCACGACCGCGGCTACGCGGGCCTGACCGCACGCTGATCCGTCAGTAGCTGTTCGGCAGGGACAGGGCACCCGCGAGTTCGGGCGGGGATGCGAGCCGGAGGAACGCGCCGTCGCCGGCCTGGGCAACGAGGAATCCGAGAACGACGGCCGGCCCGTCACCCGTGCTGGGCCGCCGCATCCGCCGCATCCGCCGCTACTCCCAACTTCTTCCATGGAAAGCAGGAACATTCATGACTGTTGAATTCGGCTGGTTCATCCCCACCATGGGCGACACGTCGCAGCACGGGGTGGCCGAGGCCGCCATCCCCCAGAGCATGGAGTTGTTCACCAACGTGGCGCAGACCGCGGAGGATGCGGGCTTCGAGTACATTCTCGTCCCGGTGCAGACCAACTGCTACGACGCCTACATCACCTGCGCGATGGTCGCGGCGCGGACCAAGAAGATCGCTCCCCTGGTCGCCGCCCGCGGGGGATTCATGGCGCCGACCGTGATGGCCAAGATGATCTCCACATTCGATCAGCTGACCCAGGGGCGGGTGCGCATCAATCTCATCACCGGTGGCAGCTCTGTTGAGATGGCAGCCGACGGGATGTTCCACGACCACGACCAGCGGTACGCGGTCCTCACGGAATCGCTGGAGGTCATGAAGAAAGCCTGGACGGAAACCGAGCCTTTCGACGTCGACGGCACGTTCTTCAAGGCCAACGGTGTGAATGTCCTCCCGAAGCCCTACCAGGCGCCCTACCCGCCGGTGTACCTGGGCGGCCTGTCGCCGGCTGCCAAGGACCTGTGCGCCAAGCACGCGGACGTGCACCTGTTCTGGGGTGACACCCCGGACAACATCGCCAAACTGGTCGCCGAGATGGACGAGCGTGCTGCTGCCGAGGGGCGCTCGCTGCGATACGGGATGCGACTCCACGTCGTCGTGCGTGAGACCGAGAGCGAGGCGTGGAATGCCGCGCACGCAATTATCGCAAATGCCGCCAACGGCCCTAGCGAGACCAGTGTCAAGTGGGACCAGTCCATGGCCAATCTGCGGATGAAAGAGCTGGCCAAGGCGGAGAACCACCTGATCGCCGACCACTTGTGGAGCGGAATCGCCAGTGTTCGCGAGGGCTCCGGAGTGGCCATCGTGGGCAACCCCGAACAAGTCGCGGCCACCATTCGCGAGTTCATGGACGCCGGCTGCTCGAGTTTCTGCCTGTCCGGTTACCCGCATGCCGACGAGGCGGAGCGTTTCGGGCGACTCGTCATGCCGCTGTTCGCCGACGAACTCGCCTCCCGCGATGTGGAGCTCGTCAGCTCCTGAGCTGGTCAGGCCGCTTCACAGTCTCATCCCTGCCGCACTTGTCCCCCCTCTTCCCTCTCGGCAACCACAGGTCGTGACCTGTGAAGTTCTGTGCCCGGGCCGCGGACGATGAACGCCGTTCCCTCGCCGGCGCCCCGGCCGGAGTGCCTTCGCCACCGGACCGAAACTCGCCGCCGCGACAGTGCACGCGCTCACACCCGTGCGTGTCCCGCCGGTGGGCGCCGCACTTGACGGCCGCGCACAAGCCGGGCAGAGCACCCGTGAGTAAGACCAGTCGTGCCGATGCCGGCCTCACCGGTCCACGCCACCACCGCGGGTGGAACACCCAAGCGGCCACCGCGACATGGCCGACAGACCGGACGCCACGATCCACGGCCGCTGTGTGATCGGCCGACCCATTCGAGGAGAGATACATGTTGCTGTCCGAAACTGCCGTCTGGGCAGGCAAGATCTTCGTGGACGGCTGGACTGCCGGAGGCGGTGGGGCCCACGACGTCGTCGAACCCGCCACTGGGGCCCGGATTGCGCTGTGTGGCACTGCGTCGGTCGACGATGTCGTTCGCGCATCCGGCTCCGCCGCCGTGGCGCAGCGGTCATGGGCCGCGTTGCCCCCGGGGCGGCGGGCGGCAGTCCTGCGTCGCGCCGGCTCGATCATCGAGGAGAACGCGGCAGAGATCGCGCAGTGGATCGTCCGCGAGAGCGGGTCCGCCTCGGCCAAGGCGGAGTACGAAACGGGCGCTGCGGCTGCCGAGTGTTTCGACTCCGCTGGGCTGCCGAGCCATCCAGCAGGTGAGGTGCTGACGTCGAACGAGGACAGGTGGTCGTTCGCGCGCCGTCGGCCGGCCGGAGTGGTCAGCGTCATCGCTCCGTTCAACGTCCCGCTCCTACTGGCCATGCGATCGGTCGCGCCTGCGCTCGCGCTGGGCAACAGCGTGCTGCTCAAGCCAGATCCGCGGACCACGGTCTGTGGCGGCGTGGTCCTCCAGCGCGTCTTCGAGGAGGCGGGGCTTCCCGCGGGCACGCTACAGCTGTTGCCGGGCGGTGCGGATGTCGGAGCAGCGGTGGTCGAGGCGCCCGAGGTGCGGATCGTCTCATTCACCGGCTCGACGCCGGCCGGCCGAAAGATCGGTGAGGCCGCGGCCCGGCTGCTGAAGCGAGCCCATCTCGAGCTGGGGGGAAACAACGCGCTCGTGGTTCTGCCCGGAGCCGACGTAGAGAAGGCGGCGTCCGCGGGTGCCTTCGGTTCGTTCAACCATCAGGGCCAGATCTGTATGAGCACCGGCCGCCACATTGTCCACGAGTCGGTCTACGAGGAGTATGTGGAGGCTCTGGTCGGAAAGGCGAAGAACCTGTCCGTCGGTGACCCTGCCACCGCGCCTGTCGCCCTGGGCCCGATCATCGACGAGAACCAGCTGGCCCGGATCGACGGGATCGTGCGACGGGCGGAGCGAGCCGGTGGACGAATCGCGACCGGCGGCACGTTCGAGGGATTGTTCTACGCGCCCACCGTGATCGCGGACGTCACTCGCGACAATCCGGCCTGGTGCGACGAGACCTTCGGGCCGGTCGCTCCGGTCCTCAAGTTCTCCTCCCTCGACGAGGCCGTCGATCTCGTGAACGGCAGTGAGTACGGCCTTGCGGTCGGCATCATCGGAAACGTCGGTGATGCCATGACGCTCGCCGACAGGATCGACTCCGGCAAGATCCATATCAACGAGCAGACGGTGAACGACGAGTCCAACGCTCCGTTCGGCGGCACTCGGGCCTCCGGGAACGGCTCCCGGTTCGGCGGCGCGGGCGCGAACATCGAGGCATTCACCGAGACCCAGTGGCTGACGGTACGGCCAACCACAGCTCCGTACCCGTTCTGATCAGCCGAAGTCCACACGGCTCGCATGTGGCTTGCTTCCTCCGGATGGGAGGCGCGACGCACGGCGTTCCCTCTCCCGCACACGAATTCCTCATGTAGCGCACAGGAATACCCTAGGAGGATTGATGAGCGTTACGACCATCGATTCCGCTGAGTCAATGAGTGCGGCCTCGACGACCCGGCGGGTCGTGGCAGCGGCAACGGTCGGCACCATCGTGGAATACTTCGACTTCGCCGTCTACGGCTACTTGTCGACGACCCTGGCCCTCGTGTTCTTCTCCCAGCGCGATTCCTCGACAGCGCTGATGGGGACTCTTGCGACGCTGGCCGTGGCGTTCGCGGTCCGGCCGGTCGGGGCGGTCTTGTTCGGCCACATCGGAGACAGATGGGGACGGCGCACGTCACTGATATCCACCCTGCTGGTCATGACGGGGTCGACCGTCGTCATCGGTCTGGTTCCCGGCTATTCCAGCATCGGAGTGGTCGCGACCGTGGCCCTGGTGCTGTTGCGGTGTATCCAGGGGATGTCCGCCGGCGGAGAGGTGGGCGCGGCGGTCTGTTTCGTGGGTGAACACGTCGAGGCACGGCGTCGGGGGTTCTATACCGGGTTCACGCAACTCGGTGTGGTCATAGGCACGCTGTTCGGTTCTGCTGCTGTTGCCGTCATCGCGGCCCTGCTGTCCGAGCAGGCGACGGTCGATTGGGCATGGCGCATTCCCTTCCTGCTTGCCGTCCCGATGGGCGCGATCGGCATCTACATCCGGCTCAAGCTGCAGGAGTCGCCCGATTTCAAGCGCGTTGTTGCTTCCGAAGAGGTTCCGGCCCTGCCTGTCCGGGGCCTGCTGCGGAACCATCGCGGTGCCCTGCTCCGCACGGTCGGGATCGCGACCACCAGTGTCGCCGGTTACTGGGTCGTATATGTCTACCTGGCCATCTATCTGCAGAAGAACCTCGGCTACAGCCTCGGTGTCGCAATGGGCTCGACCACGGTGTGTCTCGTGGTGTCGGCAGGAGCGATGCTTCTGTTCGGTAGGTTCACCGACGTTTTCGGCCGGCGCAGGACATTCAATGCCGCCGCCCTGGCCTTGTTCGTCCTGGTCTGGCCCCTGATCAAAGTGATGGAAGTCGGCTCCGTGCCGTTGGTGATAGCCGCTCATGCCTGCCTCGGCATACTCGCCGGCGGCCTCATGCCGGTCATCAGCGCGGCGATGCCTGAACTGTTCCCGACGTCCATTCGTGCCACCGGAATGGGGCTGGGGTTCAATATCGCGAACATCCTGGCCGGTGGTACCGCTCCCTTCGTTGTCACTCAGTTGACCGTCTGGTTTCCTGACCTCGATATCCCGGCCGTCTACGTCATGTTCTTCGCGGTGGTCGGGCTGATCGCCGCTCACTCCCTCCCGAAGACGGAGGGTATGTCCTTCCACGAGATCGACAGCCGGTTGTCCCGGTAGGGTCGACCGCATCGAACCCGAGGAGGAAGTCCCGTGGAAGTTCGCCAGGCCAGCTACTTTCTCGCCATCGCGGACCACGGAACGATGGGGCGGGCCGCCGAACATCTGCACCTTTCCCAGCCCGCACTCTCACAGTCGATCGTGGCGATGGAGCGGGAAATAGGCGCCGTACTGTTCGAGCGCTTCGCCCGCGGAATGAGACTGACTGCCGCGGGCGAAGCGCTGCTCCAGCCCGCCCGCAGGCTCGTGGATGCCGCGATCCGAGCGAAAGCTGCCGTCGACGGGATCGTCGATGCCCCGCAGGGGGAACTCCACATCGCCGCGATGCCGGCTCTCGCGGCCGTTCCCGTGTCGCAGTGGATCGCGCGGTTCCGTGAACGCTACCCCCAGGTCGCCATCCATTTCGGGCCGTTCACCGGAGAAGAGCCCGTCGAGCGTCTCCTGGATCGGGGGCCGGCGGAACTGGTGATCAGTCACTACGAAAACGCGACCCCGCATTCGATCCGGAAGATCGCCGCAGGGGTGCAGGACATGGTGGTGGCGTTCCCGCCGGACACGGTGGTGCCCGACGACCCGCTCATCACCGTGGAACAACTCGCTCAATACCCACTCATTGTGAGCCCGCCGCAGACGTCCATGCGGCGTGTGGTCGAGAGAGCATTCGCCGATGCGGGGCAGGTCCTTACCGTGGCGGTCGAAACGCAGTTGATGGACTCGTTCGCCTCACTGGTCGCCGCCGGGGCCGGCTCCGCTCTGCTTCCTCTGCAGAACGTCGAGATGCTGCGTGATCTCGGTGTGACCACCCGCCATCTCGATGTGCCGATCACACGGACTTATTCGTTGTTCTTCCGGGCGGACCGACTCTCCTATGCCGGGCAGGAGTTCGCACGAATGATCCTGCCCGCGAAAGGGAATTGACCGGTTGTCCGACGGTTGCTGTTCCGGGGCGTACGAGGCCGGGCGACGGCTTCGGTGCGGCGAGCCCGCTGCGCCTCTGCCGGGGCCGCCGCGGTCTTCCGGTATGCCCGTCTCGCGCAAGAGGTAGAGTGTCCTGCATGCCAGGACGAGAGTCTGATAAATCCACCGCCCCCGCCGGGCAGTACCGGGAGCGGAATTCGACCGCCGACCGTGCGCTGGACATCCTCGGGATGTTCAGCGCCACACAGCTGTCGGTCTCCGGCAAGGAGGTCGCCACCACGCTGGGCACAGCGCGGTCCACCGCGTACCGGTACTTGCAGAGCCTGGTCGGTTCCGGCTTCCTCGAAGAGGATCCGCTCGGCGGATTCCGTCTGGGGCCCCGTGTCCTGGAACTGGCCAGGCTGGCCCGCCGGCGTTACGGGCTCTCCGACATCGCCCTTCCGGTCATGGCCGAACTCAGCTCCCGCGTCCAGGAGACGGTGCTCCTGACACGGCGTGCGGGTGGCAACGCCATCTGCCTGGAGCGCGCGGAAGCCGACCATCCCGTCCGCATCTCCTACGAGCGCGGCAGCACCCTGGCCATCAACGCCGGAGCATCGGCGCTCGTCCTGCTGGCCTGGCTGCCCCGGGACGACGCCAGAACCCTCCTGGAGCGGGAGAGGCTGGAGCAGTTCACGCCGCGGACGCTGACCGATATCGATGTGCTGATGGACCGGCTGGAGACCATCCGCGAGGATGGCTACTGCGTCTCACGCGGGGAGCTGGACAGCGACATCCTCGGTATCGGCGCACCGCTGCGCGATGCCTCGGGAACGGTGACCGCGGCCCTCAGCGTAGCGGCCCTGGAACACCGTGTGTCCGCAGAGCGGTTGCCCGGGGTCGTGGACTCCGTCCTGGAGGCGGCGGCCCGCATCAGCGACAAGCTGGCCCTGGCCGCCGGCTGAATCCGACCGTGTCGGGCCGGCCGGGCCCGCGGAGCCCCGACACCGGAGTCGGGCACACCAGCAGGGGCCGCCCGCCGAAGTGCGGCGGGCGGCCCCTGCTGGGGCGGAGGTCCGTACTGCCGGAGGCGGTACGGGTGCCCCGGTTACTGGATGGGCTGATACGCCTCGGTGTCGTCGTTCAGCAGGCGTTCGGCCTCTGCCTCGATCGCGTCCAGGGGCAGGTCGAGGTCGAGGGTCTTACGGAACGGCTGGCGTACGTCCTTCTCCACCCGGATGTAGACCTCGTTGCGGTTGCCCTCGGGGTCGAAGAAGTAGATGCCGTAGGCGTTGCCGTGGGTGACCTCCTGCTGGACGGGCACCCCCTCGGCGCGGAAACGCTTGTGGTAGCCGACGAGGGTTTCCAGGGAGTCGATGCGCCAGGAGATCTGGTGCGTGAGCTTGGCTCCGTCGGGCGCGGTCCGGCCGACCTGGAGGACGAACTCGTGGTGCTCCTCGTCCGGCCTGGCGCTCAGGAAGACGATGCCGCGCTCCGCGTCCTCGTCCGTGACGGTCAGGCCCAGCATGCGGGTGTAGAAGTCGCGCATGGTCTCCAGATCGTTGACCCACAGGCCGGTGTGTCCCAGTCCGGTAATGGCCATGATGCATTGCCTCGCTTTCGTAGGTGTGCTGCGGTTCGGGGGAGGAGCGGGGGTCGGATCAGCGGGCGGTTTCGGCCTGGACGGTGCTGGCGAGTTCTCCCAGTCCGTCGATGCTGACGCTGACCCGGTCGCCGGGGGTGAGGAAGACCTGCGGGTCGCGGCGGAAGCCGACTCCGCCGGGGGTGCCGGTGAGGATGACGTCGCCCGGCAGCAGCGTGGTGAATTCCGAGACGGTGCTGACGAGAGTCGGAATATCGAAGATCAGCATCGAGGTGTCGGACGACTGCAGGACCTCGCCGTTGAGACTGAGGGTGATCGCCAGTTTCCCGATCCGGTCGCCGATCTCGTCCTCGCTCACCAGGGCGGGGCCGAGCGGGGTGCAGGCGTCCCATGCCTTGCCCTGCAACCACTGATGGGTCTTGTACTGGTAGTCGCGCATCGTGACGTCGTTGGCGATCGTGTAACCGGCGATGACACTGCGGGCGTCCTTCCCGGCCACCCGGCGCGCCCGGCGTCCGATCACGATGCCCAACTCGGCCTCGTAGTCGACCTGGCTGGACTCCCGCGGAACGAGGACGGGGTCGTCCGCGCCGATCAGGCTCGGCGGGAACTTGGTGAACAGGACCGGATAGGCCGGCAGTTCGCGCTCGGTCTCGGTGACGTGCGAGCGGTAGTTGAGCCCGACGCAGATGATCTTCTGGGGCTCAGGGATGACGGGGCGCAGCCGCACCTCGGACAGCGGGACACGGCCGGCTTCGTCGAGATCAGGTTCGGCCAGGACCTCGACGGGGGTCCCGCGGCCCAGCTCGGACACCCCCCGGAGCGGGGTGACATGTCCGTCGGCCAGGACGCCGGCGTGGGGCGTTCCCAGATGGAAGTAGGAGACGTAACGCATGAGCTGACCTCTCGGGTGCGGTGCGGTGCGGTGTGGCGTGGGTGGGGCGGGCCCGACCGGCCTGATCAGGCCACGGCCACGTGGGCGGGCAGGCCCAGCCGGTGGAGGAAGCGGTCCCCCGCTGCCTGCGCCTGGTCGGGCCGTAGGACCGCGCCGACGCAGCGGTCGGGGCGGATGACAATGACACGGCCGCGGCTGGGCGCCAGGAGGCTCTCCAGCCGTCCGTCGGTATCGGCAACGGCTGGGCGTGGGCCACGCATACGGGGCAGGAGATCCCCGCACAGCGCATTGACCTCGGTGGCTCCGAGAGCGCTGAGCGGCGAGTCTGCGATCGTGTCCCAGTCCTGCTCGGTGAGGTTGACGCCAAGCAGGGTGAAACCGTCCCCCATGACGTCGTCGAGCAGTCCGGTGGCGCACCCGTCCGGAAGGAGCACACGGGGTTGCTCCAGGGCCCGGCCCAGCAGCGGTGAGTCCTCCGCGAACGGGGCGCCGACGATCAGCCCCTCCCGCAGAGTGGGTGAGGGCCGGTAGCGCATGCCTTCCAGGTACCGCTTGCCCCAGGGGGTCCGGACGGCGCCCGCGACCAGCAGGTCCCGCAGGGCGGCGCGGCGCCGGCTGGTGGTCATGACCACGGAACGGAGCTTCACGGACAGGTGGACGACGGCCTGGGCATGGGGGCGTCGCTCGGTTTCGTAGGTGTCCAGCAGCCGGTCGCCCGCCCGTCCGTCGAGGATGGTGGCGATCTTCCAGCACAGATTGGCGGCGTCGCGCACACCGGAGTTGAGGCCCTGGCCCGCGAAGGGGGGCATCATGTGCGCGGCGTCGCCCAGGAGGAAACTGCGGCCGGTGCGCCAGCGGTCGGCCACCAACGCGTTGAAGCGGTAGGTGACGCTGCGTTCGACCTGGGCGGAAGTAATGGTGCGGTACGGGGCCAGCAGACGACGGACGACGTCGAACGAGGGGGGCGTGCCGGGTTCGCCTTCGCCGGGGCGCAGCAGGAATTCGTAGCGACAGCGGCCCGCACGGCCCGGCACGATGACATGCGGCCGCCCGGGGGCGCCGTGGTGCATGCCGAAGCGTTCGTCGTGCGGGTCTTCCAGGGTGTCGACGACCAGCCAGACATCCGGGTAGCTGCTGCCGGTCATGGGGGTGCCGGTCAACTGCCGGACCGTACTGCGGCCTCCGTCACAGCCCAGCACGTAGTCGGCGCGGATGCGTTCCGTCTGCTCCCCGTGGGTGACGACCGCCGTGATGCCGTCCGCGTCGTCCTCCAGAGCGACCAGCTCGGTCCCGAACCGGGTCGGGACGGTGAGTGTCTCCAGCAGCACACGTTCCAGCTCGGGCTGGGCGAACTGGTTCTTGAAGGCGTGGCCGAACTGGAACGGTGTGGTGCCCCGGGCGTGGAAGAGGGACTGCCCCCGTGCGCCGTAGTAGCGCGTCCCCGTGCCAGGGACCACTACAGGGGCTATGTCGTCACTCAGACCGCAGATCTGCAGGGTGCGCAGCGACTCCCCGTCCAGGCTGATGGCCTTGGCTTCGTCGCTGGTCGAGGCGTTGCGCTCGATCAGCAGGGTGCCGACACCGAGCCTCGCGAGCAGGTGAGCCGCGGTCAGCCCGACCGGGCCGCCGCCGACCACCAGAACCTGATACCGCTCGACCATCGCAGACCTCCTCGTGCGCGTCAGCTTGATGGCGTCAACGTAATGGAGATCAGTCCTGCATGCAAGGACTGCTGTTTCGCTCAGTGGGACAATGGGCGGAGGTCCGGCGCGGGGCGCGCGAGGCCGGCTGGGCGGGGCACGGAGGCCGGCTTCGCCCTGCGGGCGTTACCGCGGGACCCGCCCAGGTCAGGCCCGGCGGCTGTCGGCAACGCTCATGTCCGGTGCGCCTGGGGCGTTATCAAAAAGGGGTCGGGCTGAGATGCTCAAGCCCGGCGACGCCGGTGGGTGTGGCCGCGGAACAGTCCTGCCCCGGAGGGTGAACGATGCGTCTTGCCGATGGTTCCCACGTCGAGTGTCAGATCGAGATCGCCGCGCCACCGGACCAGGTGTGGAGGCTGGTGTCGAACATCTCGACATCGGCCCGCCACAGCCCGGAACTCCAGGAAGTGACGTGGCTGGACGGTGCGGACGGGCCGGCCGTCGGCGCGTGTTTCTCCGGCCGCAACCGCAATGAGGGCCTGGGGGAGTGGCACACCGTCAGCCGCATCGCGGAAATGGAGGAGCCGCGCACCTTCCGCTGGGAGGTCGTCCACTCCGAAGAGCGGGCCGACGGCGAGCCGCTGGCCATATGGACGTATCTGCTGGAGCCGGTCGCGGGAGGGGGTACCCGCCTGCGGCACGGCATGCGGATCGGCACCGCGCGCGGCCCGATGCACACCTTCGTCGAGAAGCATCCGGAGCGGGAGTCCGAGATCATCGCCGGTCGCCTGGCGCTGCTGCGCAACGGCATCGAGGCGACGCTCGCCGGGGTGAAGTCCGAGGCGGAGGCGTAGGCGCAGGAGGAAGCGCAGGCGCAGGCGTCGTAGGCCCCTGACCGTTCCGGCGGGGGCCCGCTGCCGTCCGGAACGGTCAGCGTCCGTCAGCCCGTCGGCTCCCGCGCCGATGTCCGGCTGCCGGTCAGCGCCTCCGGGAGTACGACGGTGAACTCGGCGCCCCCGCCCGTACCCGTGCCGACCTCGGCGCTGCCGCCCTGGCGCTCGGCGAGTCTGCGGACCAGCGGCAGCCCCAGACCGCGCTTCCCGTGTGCGGGAAGCTTCTTGGTCGACCAGCCCTCCGTGAAGATCAGTTCGTGCTGCTCCTCCGGTATCCCCCCGCCGCTGTCGGCGACGCGCAGGACGGCTGTATGGCCCTCGGTGAGCAGTTCGACCTCCACCCGTGCTCCGTCCGAACCGGACACCGCGTCCAGGGCGTTGTCGACCAGGTTGCCCACGATCGTCACCAGCCCCTGGGGGTCGACCAGCCGGTCGGGCAGCAGGGTCTCCGGGGTGAGCCGCAGGGTGACACCGCGCTCCGCCGCCACGGTGGCCTTGCCGACCAGCAGCGCGGCCAGCAGGGGGTCGTGGATCTTCTCGGTGACCTGCTCGGCGGTGGTGCGGTGCGCCCCGACCACCTCGGTGATGAAATCGGCTGCCTCGTCGTGCATCTCCAGTTCCAGGAGGCCCAGCAGGGTGTGCATCCGGTTGGCGTGTTCGTGGTCCTGGGCGCGCAGGGCGTCGATCAGGCCACGGGTGGAGTCGAGTTCACGGCCCAGCTGCTCCAGTTCGGTCCGGTCGCGGAGGGTGGCCACGGCGCCCCCGTCGTCGGTGGGCATCCGGTTGGTGACCAGGACGCGGCGCCCCCGTACCGCCAGCAGGTCCTCACCGGTGACCCGCCCCGCCAGCACATCGGTGGTGCGCCCCTCGCCCAGTGCCTCGGTGAGCGGAAGGCCGATGATCTCGGGGCCGAGGTCGAGGAGCCGCTGGGCCTCGTCGTTCATGAGCCGGATCCGGCCGCCGCCGTCCAGTGCGACCACACCCTCACGGATGCCGTGCAGCATCGCCTCGCGCTCGGCGAGCAGCGCAGCGATGTCGGAGAACGCAAGGTCGTGCATCTGCCGTTGGAGCCGCCGGGAGATCAGATACGCGGCCAGCGCCCCTGCGGCGAGCGCCCCGCCCGCATACGCGAGAAGTCCGGGGATCATGGCGAGCAGATGCGCGCGCACGCTGTCGTATCTGATGCCGACCGACACCGCACCGACGATCCGGTGGTGACTGTCGCGCAGCGGGACCTTGCCGCGGGCCGAGCGGCCGAGCGTGCCGGTGTCGATCTGCATGACCTCGTGGCCGGACAGCGGCACCTCGGCGCTCGTCGAGACGACACTGCCGATCTCGGAGCGGGTGGTGTGCGACCAGCGGATCCCGCGCACGTCCATGACCACGATGTACTCGGCGTGGGTCGCCCGCCTGATGCGTTCGGCCTCGGCCTGTACGGGGCCGCCCGGCGTCGGCCTGGAGGAGAGGAGTTCCGCCGCCAGCCGGGGGGAGGCGGTGGTCTCGGCGATCGCCAGGGCGCGGCGCATGGCCTGGTCGTCGAGCTGTGCGCCGAGCGGGCGCAGGAAGAGGCCGGTCGCCAGGACGAGTACTCCGCCGGCGATGGTCAGCTGCATCAGCAGCACCTGGGAGAACGCCCGTCGGGGCAGTCCGATGCGACGTTTCCAGGGCTGTCCGGTGTTCATGTGGCAGAACGGTAGAGGGCGGGAGGGGCTACCGGAAGTTCCCCCTGGCCCGCAAACCGCTTGCGGTGCTTGCGCTAATCTTGCGTGTATGACGCGACGACTTGCACAGGTGGCACAGAAGGTTGGAGTCAGCGAGGCCACGGTCAGCCGGGTACTCAACGGCAGGCCCGGCGTCTCGGAGGCCACCCGCCAGGCCGTTCTGTCGGCACTCGACGTGCTGGGGTACGAGCGCCCGACCCAGCTGCGCGGCGAACGGGCCCGGCTGGTCGGCCTGGTGCTCCCCGAGCTCCAGAACCCCATTTTCCCGGCCTTCGCCGAAGTGGTCGGCGGCGCACTCGCGCAGCAGGGCCTGACCCCGGTGCTGTGCACCCAGACCAAGGGCGGGGTCTCGGAGGCCGACTACGTCGAACTCCTGCTGGAGCAGCAGGTCTCCGGGGTGGTGTTCGCGGGCGGTCTCTACCACCAGCTCGACGCTCCGCACGACCACTACAAGGTGCTGGCGGACCGCAAGATCCCGGTTGTTCTGATCAACGCGGTCATCGAGCACCTCGGTTTCCCCGGGGTCTCCTGCGACGACGCGGTCGCCCTCGACCAGGCGTGGCGCCATCTGGCCTCCCTCGGTCACGAGCGGATCGGTCTGGTGCTCGGACCCGGTGACCACGTGCCGTCGATGCGCAAGCTGGACGCGGCCCGGGTGATCGCGGCTGAGCTGGGCGCCGAACTCCCCGACGAGCGTGTCGTACGGGCGATGTTCTCGCTGGAGGGCGGCCAGGCCGCGGCGGCCAGGCTGCTCGACCAGGGGGTCACCGGAGTCATCTGTGCGAGCGACCCGCTCGCGCTCGGCGCGGTGCGCGCCGCCCGCCGCCGGGGCCTCTCGGTGCCCGGCGACGTCTCGGTCGTCGGCTATGACGACTCGGCCTTCATGAACTGCACCGACCCGCCGCTGACCACGGTCCGCCAGCCCATCGAGGCGATGGGGCGCGCCGCGGTCGAGCTGCTGTCCCTGCAGATCGGAGGCCGTACGGTCCCCTCCGACGAGCTGCTCTTCGAGCCCGAGCTCGTGGTGCGCGGCTCGACGGCGCAGGTGCCGCGGGGTGGGAAGCGGTAGCTGTCAAAAATTTGCGAAATCTGCGCGACATCTTGCGGAGTGCTGTGCCGGGTGGTTGAGTTTGCGCCGCCGCACAGCGACGCAGCTGTGGGCTTCCAGCGCTCTTGCCCACAGGGGGACCACCGATGAGAAGCACCTGGTTCCGCCCGACCCACCGCCGTACCGCGACGGCGGCCCTTGTCTCCGCGCTCGCGCTGACCGCACTGGCTGCCTGCGGCACCAGCAGCAGCGGGGGCGGCGACAACGGATCGGGCGGCGGCAGTTCGGACCCGTCCGCGCCACTCGACCCGAAGACCAAGGTCACGCTGACCATGGACTGCATGCCCCCGGCCGCGAAGGCGGCGGAGCTGCGCGAGTGGAAGGAGGACGTCAAGACGTTCAACAAGCAGTACCCGAACGTCACGATCGAGGGTAAGTCCACCCCCGGCCAGTGCGAGGAGCCCACACGCTTCACCGCCGCGCTCAAGGGCAAGTCGCAGCCGGACGTCTTCTACACCTACTTCACCGACCTCCAGCAGGTGCTGGACAACGGCGGCGCCGCCGACATATCGGCGTACGTGAACGCGAGGACGGTTCCCGCGCTGGGCAGCATCGACCCGGACGTCATGAAGGTCCTCAAGCAGGACGGCAAGACCTACGGCCTGCCCACCAGCAACTACACGATGGGCTTGATGATCAATCGCAAGCTCTTCAAGCAGGCCGGACTCGACCCGGACAAGCCGCCGGCCACCTGGGCGGAGGTCCGCAAGGACGCCAAGGCCATCGCCGGCCTCGGCAACGGCATCGCGGGCTACGGCGACTACAGCGCGACCAACCAGGGCGGCTGGCACTTCACCGCCGAGATGTACGGACTCGGCGGCGACGTCGTCAGCCCGGACGGCAAGAAGGCCGCCTTCAACAACGCCATCGGCAGACAGGTCCTGACCAACCTCAAGGCCATGCGCTGGGACGACGGCAGCATGGGCAAGACCCAGCTGCTCAAGTGGGGGGATCTGCAGAAGCAGATCTCCACCGACAAGCTCGGGATGTTCCTCGCCGCCCCTGACGACCTCACGTACATGGTCCAGCAGCTCGGTGCCACGTACGCGGACTACGGCATGGGGCCGATCCCCGGCGGCCGGGCCACGCTCTTCGGCGGCAACGACTACATGGTCAAACAGGGCAGTTCGCCGGACAAGATCAAGGCGGCCATCGCCTGGATCAACTACAAGACGCTCACCCCGGGCAAGGGTCAGTTCGACTGGGCGCGCGCCAAGGCCGACAAGCTGCCGGTCGGTCTGCCGCAGCCCAACTTCTGGACCGGTGAGACCAAGGCGGCGGACCTCAGGTCCAGGACCGACAGCGCGACCATGCCGGTGGAGAACTTCAAGCCCTTCATGGACAACCCCGTCAAGGGCAAGGCCGAGCCGGCCAAGGCGCAGGAGATCTACAAGGTCCTCGACAACGCGATGTCGGGGGTGCTGACCAACAGGAACGCCGACGTCGGCTCCCTGCTTTCCACCGCCGAGCAGCAGGTCAACCAGGTCCTGGCGAACTAGGGCCGCCCGGTCCAGCTCCCGCCCAGCCCGAGCACCGGCGCCAAGGAGAGACGATGTCGGCCCCCACCCTGTCCACGAGCAGCATGACGCCGGCGCAGCCGCCGCGGCACGACGGTCCGCCGCCCGGTGCCCGCCGCGAGATCTTCGTCCGCAACCTGCGGCGCAACCTCTCGGCGCACGGCTTCCTGATCGGCGCCGTGCTCTGCTTCGCCTTCTTCTCGTGGTATCCGATGGTCAGGGAGTTCCTCCTGGCCTTCCAGAAGAACACGGCAGGCAGGACCACCTGGGTCGGCCTGGACAACCTGGACTACGTCTTCCACGACCCGGCCTTCTGGCAGGCATGGCGCAACACCCTGCTGTTCACCGGTCTGGCGCTGGTGCTCGGCTTCCTGGTGCCGTTCGTCATCGCGATCGTGATCAATGAATTCCGGCACGCACAGGGGTACTTGCGCCTGCTGGTCTATCTCCCCGTGATGCTGCCGCCGGTCGCGTCCGTCCTGCTCTTCAAGTACTTCTACGACCCCGGATACGGGCTCTTCAACGGCATCCTGCACTTTCTGCACCTGCCCGAACAGCAGTGGCTTCAGTCCACCGGCACCTCGATGCTGTCCGTGGTCATCGCCTCGACCTGGATGAACATGGGCGGTGCGACGCTGATCTACCTCGCGGCCCTCCAGGGCATCCCGGGCGAGCTGTACGAGGCGGCCGAGCTGGACGGCGCCGGGCTCCTCCGGAAGATCTGGCATGTGACCGTCCCGCAGACCCGGCTGATCCTCTCGCTGCTCCTGCTGATGCAGATCATCGCGACGATGCAGGTCTTCACCGAACCGTTCCTGCTGACCAACGGCGCCGGACCCGAGGGGTCGACGACGACCGTCGTCTACCTCATCTACCAGTACGCCTTCAACTTCGACAACTACGGCGGCGCCGCCGCACTCGGCCTGGTCCTGCTCGTACTGCTCGCCGGATTCTCGGCGGCGTACGTCCGGCTCAGCCGCGACAGCGACAGCCAGTGACAGGGGTACGACGATGGCAGAGCGCACTCTGATCTCACCCGCCCAACTGGGCAGGCCCCGCGGCAAGGCCGTCTACTGGGGCGTCCTCATCCTCGTGGTCCTCCTGTTCACCCTGGTCTTCCTCGGGCCGCTCTACTGGATGGTGACCGGCGGGCTGAAGACCGCACAGGAGATCGCCCAGTCGCCGCCCACCGCCTTCCCCAGGAGCCTCCACCCGGACAACTACTCCAAGGCGTGGCACGTGATGCAGCTGTCCAAGCTGCTGCTCAACACGCTCTACTACGCCTTCGGGGCGCTCGTCTTCCAGCTGGTCCTCGACGTCGCCGCGGCCTACTCGCTCTCCAGGCTCAGGCCCGTCCTCGGCAAGGCCATCCTCGGGATGATGCTGGCGACGCTGATGATCCCGGCGACCGTCCTGGTCGTACCGCAGTACCTCACGGTGCTCGACGTGCCGCTGTTCCAGCGCAACCTGCTCAACTCGCCCTGGGTGATCTGGCTTCCCTCCGTGACGAACGCCTTCAACATCTTCCTGCTGAAGCGGTTCTTCGACTCGATTCCCCGGGAGCTGCTGGACGCGGCCGCCATCGACGGGGCCTCGCCGCTGCGCACGCTGCGCTCGGTGGTGCTGCCCATCTCCCGGCCCATTCTGGGCGTCGTCTCGATCTTCGCGGTCGTCGGCGTCTGGAAGGACTTCCTCTGGCCGATGCTCACCCTGCCCGACCCCGGCAAGCAGACCCTCAACGTCGGTATCTACTCCCTGGCCCAGGGAGTGCCAGAGAACTGGCTCATCGCCGCACTCGCCATGGCATCGGCGCCGACGCTGATCATCTTCCTGATCTTCCAGCGCAACATCATGAGCGGCCTGACCGCCGGCAGCCTGAAGGGCTGACCACCGGCTCCGCCCCAACGACCCTCTGCGCTCCGCCGCCGGACCCGTTCCGGCGCCCCGCTGTCCGGGGCCGGCGGCGGAGTCCCACCTGCCCGAAAGGACCGTCACGTGGCAGCCACCCCTCCGCCCGAGGCCACCGATGACTGGTGGCGATCCGCCGCCATCTACCAGGTGTACGTGCGCAGTTTCGCCGACGCGGACGCTGACGGAACCGGGGATCTGGCAGGGGTACGCAGCAGGCTGCCGTACCTCACGGAACTCGGCGTCGACGCCCTCTGGTTCACGCCCTGGTATCTGTCGCCGCTCGCGGACGGCGGGTACGACGTCGCCGACTACCGCAGTATCGACCCCGCGTTCGGCACGCTCGGCGAGGCCGAGAAACTCATCGCCGAAGCACGTGCGCTGGGAATCCGGGTCATCGTCGACATCGTGCCCAACCATGTGTCCGACCAGCACGCCTGGTTCAGGGCCGCGCTCGCCGCAGGCCCCGGCAGCCCGGAGCGGGAACTCTTCCACTTCCGTCCCGGCCGCGGTGAGCACGGCGAACTCGCCCCGAACGACTGGCCGTCCCAGTTCGCCGGCTCCACCTGGACCCGGGTCGCGGACGGCGAGTGGTACCTCCATCTCTTCGCCCCCGAGCAGCCCGACCTCAACTGGGCGCACCCCGTGGTGCGCGAGGAGCACGAGAACGTACTGCGTTTCTGGTTCGAGCGGGGTGTCGCCGGCGTACGCGTCGATTCGGCGGCGCTGCTCACCAAGGCGGCCGGGCTGCCCGACTTCGTCGAGGGACGCGACCCGCACCCCTATATCGACCAGGACGAGATCCACGACATCTACCGCTCCTGGCGTGCCGTCGCCGACGAGTACGGCGGCATCTTCGTCGGTGAGGTCTGGCTGCCCGACTCGGAGCGTTTCGCGCGCTATCTGCGCCCGGACGAACTGCACACGGCCTTCAACTTCAACTTCCTGAGCTGCCCGTGGGACGCCGCCCGGCTCCGTACCGCGGTCGAGGAGACCCTGGCGGAGCACGCCCCGGTCGGCGCTCCGGCGACCTGGGTGCTGTGCAACCACGACGTGACCCGGACGGTCACCCGTTACGGCCGCCGGGACACCGGCTTCGACTTCTCGGCCAAGACCTTCGGCACCCCCACCGACCTGGAGCTGGGGACCCGGAGAGCCCGGGCGGCCGCACTGCTGTCGCTGGCGCTGCCCGGATCCGTCTACCTCTACCAGGGCGAGGAGCTGGGGCTGCCCGAGGCGGAGATCCCCCTGGACCGGATCCAGGACCCGATGCACTTCCGCTCCGGCGGCACCGACCCGGGCCGCGACGGCTGCCGGGTGCCGCTGCCCTGGACGGCCGGACCGCCCACGGCCGAGCCCTGGCTCCCCCAGCCGGACGGCTGGAGCGGCTACGCGGCGGAACTCCAGGAGGCCGACCCGGACTCGATGCTCTCGCTGTACCGCACGGCGCTCGGGCTGCGCCGGACGGAGGCCGGGTTCGGCGACGGACCGCTGAGCTGGCTGCCCGCCGCCGACGGTGTGCTGGCCTTCGCCCGGTCCGAAGGGCTGATCTGTGTCGTCAACCTCGCCGCGGAGCCCGCCGTGCTCCCCGGCCACTCGTACGCCCTGCTGAGCAGCGGCCCTCTGGACGACGGAGGGCGGCTGCCGCAGGACACGGCGGTCTGGCTGCGGGCCTGACCCCGCGGCCGGACCGCCGGCTCGTCATCCCCCACCGCAGGAAGGCGCAGGACCCCCACATGAAACTGCACAGGAAACAGCGGACGGACCAGCATCGAAATGTCAGGCGCATGACACTCGCCGTGTCGACCGCGGCGGCGCTCTCCGCGACGAGCCTGGTCCTCATGGCTCCCACCGCGCACGCGGCGGCCGCGGCCGGTGCGTCGCTCCCGTTCACATCGGTCGAAGCCGAGAGCGCCACCACCGACGGCACCCTGATCGGCCCCGACTACACGCAGGGAACGCTCGCGTCGGAGGCATCCGGACGTCAGGCGGTGACTCTGGGAGCCGGCCAGTCCGTGGAGTTCACGGTGCCCGTCACGGCCAACGCCGTGAACGTCTCGTACAGCGTCCCCGACGGGCAGTCCGGCTCGCTGAGTGTCTACGTCGACGGCGAGAAGCTCACCGGTTCGCTGCCCGTCACCTCCACCTACTCGTACGTGGACACGCCCTGGATCGTGGGCTCGAAGACCCATCACCTCTTCGACAACACCCGGATGCTCCTCGGCCGCACCGTCCAGGCCGGGGCGAAGGTGAAGCTGGAGGCGACGACCCCGACCACCGTCGATGTCGCCGACTTCCAGCAGGTGGCCGGCCCGGCGGCCCAGCCCGCGGGTTCCGTCTCGGTCACCGACAAGGGCGCCGACCCGACCGGGGCGGGCGACTCCACCCAGGCGTTCCGCGACGCCATCAGTGCCGCGAAGGGCGGCACCGTCTGGATCCCGCCGGGGGACTACCGGCTCACCTCGTCGCTCAGCGGGGTCGACGACGTGACGCTTCTCGGTGCGGGCAACTGGTACTCGGTGGTGCACAGTTCCAGCTTCATCAACCAGTCCGACGCACCGACCGGCAAGGTCGGCCTGCGTGACTTCGCGGTGTTCGGCGAGGTCACCGAGCGCGTCGACTCCAGCCCCGACAACTTCGTCAACGGCTCGCTCGGCCCCGGCTCGTCCGTGTCCGGGATGTGGATCCAGCACATGAAGGTCGGCCTCTGGCTGACCGGCAACAACGACGACCTGGTCGTCGAGAACAACCGGATCCAGGACACGACGGCCGACGGGCTGAACCTCAACGGCGCCGCCCGCGGGGTGCAGGTGCGCAACAACTTCCTGCGCAACAACGGCGACGACGCACTCGCTATGTGGGCGCTCAACACCACCAACAGCTCCGACACGTTCGCCGACAACACCGTCTCCCAGCCCAATCTGGCCAACGGCATCGCCATCTACGGCGGCAGCGACATCACCGTCAGGAACAACCTGGTCTCCGACACCAACGCACTGGGCAGCGGCATCGCGATCTCCAACCAGAAGTTCGCCGACCCGTTCTTCCCCCTGGGCGGCACCATCGACGTCTCCGGGAACACGCTCGTACGCACCGGGGCGCTCAACCCCAACTGGGGCCACCCGATGGGGGCGCTGCGCGTCGACTCGTACGACAGCGAGATCGCGGCCCAGGTCGACATCACCGACACGACGGTCACCGACAGCCCGTACAGCGCGTTCGAGTTCGTGTCGGGCGGTGGCACCGGCAAGGACGTCAGGAACGTGACGGTCGACGGCGCCACGCTGAACAAGGTCGGTACGGTGGCGGTCCAGGCCGAGACACCCGGCGCGGCGACCTTCCGTGATGTCACCGCGACCGGGGTCGGCGCCGCAGGCGTCTACAACTGCCCCTATCCGGCGGGCAGCGGCACCTTCACGGTCACCGACGGGGGTGGGAACACCGGCTGGTCCAGTCTCTGGCAGGACTGCTCGGCCTGGCCGCAGCCGGGCACCGCGGACCCCTCGTCCTGAGCGGTCCGGGCTGCCGGGCTGGCGGGCGGTCTGCCTGCCTGCTGATCTGCCTGCCCGCTGGGCTCCGGGCCCGGGGGTCTCTCCGGCCGCTGGTCTCTCCTGCCCGGTGATCCGTCGTACGGTGCTTCCGCCCGCCCCGCTGTCATGGGCGGGCGGAAGCACCACGACGGCTCATGACGGAGGGGCCGGCCGGGGGCCGGGCAGGGGCTGCGGCGGGCGCGGGCCGTTGTACTGGCCGCTCGGGCGCAGCCGCAGCGGCCGCTCCGCGTACTCCTCCAGCGCGTGGGCGATCCAGCCCGCGGTCCTGGCCACCGCGAACAGCGCTTCGCCCGCCTCGGCGCGCATCCCCGACGCCACCGAGAGCACGGCAAGCGCCAGGTCGACGTTGGCGTGCAGCTCGGTGTGGCGGGCTGTCGTCGTCACCACGTCACGGGCGGCGGCGAGCGCGGGGCCGGCCGCCGGGACCCTGTCGAGCAGCGCGAACAGCATCGTGGC